>JBBRVC010000266.1:0-1624 GCA_038247205.1 Bacteroidales bacterium | reverse complement strand
CTGCATCTTCCCTCTTTTCTTCGGGCGGATAAGCAATTGTTAACTGCATATCCTTTTTCCTGAGTGTACAGGGATTGCCAAAATAAAGAGTGCGCTTTATCATAAATCAAAGAGATTAAAAACGGAACCCGCAATTCAACTCACACTAATTCGCAGAAGTTTAATGCTCTGCCATAAATGTTACCATAACAGCTAATATTAATTTTCTGCTAAAAATCTTATAATCTACCTTCAATTCTTTTTATATCTTCTTCAATCTCTTTCAGGTTTTTCTCTTTTTCAGCTCCCCTCTTTTCATGCTGATATTTTTTAAATTCTTCTGCAGATTTCAGAGAAGCCATTTCCTGGCTTATTTTTCCGGCATGATTAAGTAACTCCCTGCCATTCAGCCGTAAAATATCATCAAGTTTATTAATCCAATCTTTCATATACATCGGAGTATTCTGCTGAGCCATTGTTTCGGCAAAAGCAAGATACTGCTCTACGAGTAAACCTAACAGTTTAATCTCAGATTCATTAAGATAGTTTTTGGCAACGCTGATATCGCTCTTTTTTACTTTAACAGACTGTTCTTTATCAAAAGATTGCATACCTAACAGAGGCAACGAAGCATCAACCCTTCGAAAGATCAATTCAGCTGCTGTTTGCCGGCTGATGGCCCAAAGCAACTTATTTTGAACTATTTTAAAAAACTCAACTGTTTTTTCATCCTTTGGATTATAGTCAATGCTTGTAGTGTAAATGTCTTTTATTTTCTGATAAAAAAATCTTTCTGATAGTCGTATTTCGCGAATTCTTTCCTGTAATTCGGTAAAATAATTCATTGAATTACCGGTTTTAAACCTCTCATCGTTTAAGGCAAAACCTTTTACGATATAGTCTCTTAACCTTTGTGTTGCCCAGATCCTGAACTGGGTACCCTGAATAGATTTTACACGATATCCAACTGAGATAATGACATCCAGATTATAATAACTGATATCATATGTTTTTCCATCGGAGGCAGTTGTTCGGAAATTCCGAACGACTGAATTTCTATCCAGTTCTTCATCATCAAAAACATTTCTGATATGCTCGCTGATAGTAGCTTTAGCCTTATTAAAAAGCTGACAAATCTGTTCCTGCGAGAGCCAGACAGTATCACCTTCTAATCTAACCTCCAGTCTCGTATTGCCCTCAGATGTCTGATATATAAGTATTTCGCCGGTATTCATCATGTCTATCTCTAAATTGAAATATTACCTAGCCGGTCAATTTTAACTTTGCATGGTTGTAATAGAAATAATGCCCCTATACTATTAATTCTCATAAAACGTTTACTCTCTTTGGCGTTTGTATCATCTACAATTTGTGTTTCTAAATGGTGTCTTAAAGTATAATCAGAACTACCTAATTTTTGTATTCTATACAACTTTTCACTGATTGTTGTATAGTCTTTCCTTTCAATTGCCAAAGCTGTTTCATCAGAAGGCATTCCCAGAATAAACATTTCATTTTGCTGCATGCTAAGATTCAGTTTTAAATTTGATTTGGGAAGTTTTTCAAGAAAGCTGTCAGGATACGTACCTTCCTGTGCTTCAAGTATTTTATCCCAAATTTGGTTCGAATCTTGAATTACAACCGG
>JBBRVC010000265.1:0-1639 GCA_038247205.1 Bacteroidales bacterium | reverse complement strand
TGGTGGCGGAATTATGCCTGATGAGTTTGTTCCTGTTGATACATCCGGATTATCAACTTACTTCATGAAGGTTCGGGCGCATATTTACAGCTATGCAATGAATTACACTGAAAATAACAGGGAAGTTCTTAAGAAATACATGGAGGCAGGTGAAATGGAAAAATTCCTTGACAGACAGGGATTGCTCGACAAATTCATCAGATATGCCTCAGTTAAAGGAGTAAAGGAAGATGCCGAAGGATTGAAAGTTTCAGGAGATATAATCAATACACAGCTCAAGGCATAT
Organism: Bacteroidales bacterium; assembly: GCA_038247205.1. Taxonomy (GTDB): domain Bacteria; phylum Bacteroidota; class Bacteroidia; order Bacteroidales; family VadinHA17; genus LD21. Next base: position 1,353 of record JBBRVC010000265.1, on the reverse strand, counting down.
ATTGCACGTAATATCCTTGATAACAAAGGCTTCTACCCGATCTGGGAACAGATTGATACAACACTACAATATGCTATAGAGTACCTGAAAAAGTAAACCTGGCTCCTTACACGCCTCGTGAACTTTGAACTTTAAAACTCTTCTACAAATCTGGTGAACACCTTTACCGAATCATCTTCCTGTTCAATGAATCCCATATGACCGGATTTATTCAGGACGACAAGTTCTGCATTTGAAGGCAGTTTAACTTTCGATGTTACCTCTACCGGAATATAGCTATCCATCGTGCCAAGTATCCAGAGGCATGGTACTCTTCCCTCCTCCATCACCTTTAAACGTGAAGGTCTGGCCATCATTCCATTGAGCACTGCAACGATACCTTCTCCCGAAATTCTGGAAGCAATTGCTTTTGATCGGTCCAGTGCAACTGGGAATTTATCAAGATTGGATTTTGCAAACATCCTTTCAACATTATCAGGATACATCAGATTTTTCTTCCCGGCTCTCACTACCTGAATCTCCCGTTTCCTTTTTTCTATAGAAGCCTCCGAGTCGGAAAATGGTTGAGAATGGAACAGACAATAACCGGAAAGCAATTCGGGATACAAATCCAGAAAAGCAAGCGTCACATATCCTCCCAGAGAATGACCTGAGAGAAAAACTTTATCAGCATCGAGATTGATCAACAAAGCTTTTACCGATGATGCCAAGAATTCCATAGTGTGTGTATTTCCGTAAACCCCTGACATGCCATGACCGGGAAGATCCATACAAATTACTTTAAATTTTGATGACAATCTTTCAGCGAAGCTTTCCCAGACTTCCTTTGATTCAAGATAACCGTGCAGGAGAATAACAACCCGACCCTCACCTCTTATATTGTAATGTATCATACCATCCCCATACTGAAAAGCATTATCCTTCATATGCATATTTTCAGTAAAGTTAGGACAAAAAAAATTATGTTAAATATCACTATGTGCCCTACCTGAAAATGAGAATTAATTGGATAAAAAGTTAAATATTTATAACTTTAAATTCTTTTTGGCTTATTCTCACACGGAATTTATAAACATCTCATAACCAATGAATAAGATTCTGTTTTCGTCAATCTCGAAAAAGTTTGTTATGGCACTGGCAGGCGTTTTCCTGCTTCTGTTCCTGCCGATTCACTTAATTATCAACTTAATGCTTCTGGAAAATGACCCGGAGCTTTATAATGAAGCTGCCACATTCATGGCAACTTTTCCGCTGATAAGGATTTTCGAAATGGCTCTCATGCTTGCCATTCTGGTGCATGTAATATGGGGAATCTATCTTCAGATCCAGAACTGGTTGGCACGTCCGGTGGCA
>JBBRVC010000264.1:0-1642 GCA_038247205.1 Bacteroidales bacterium | reverse complement strand
TTAGATGTAATATTTCCTAAAATATCATATTCAATTGTTGTATTAGTTGAAGTCACAGAATTGGAAATGATATGAAGCCTGTCTAATGCATCATATTCAAATGTTTCGTGCATACTCATCCGGTTTATTATCAATCTGTTGAAGTACCATGCCACCCAATTTTACAGCTAAGGCACTGCTTTCTTCGAAAATGTGACCATATCCGAAATCGGATGGGCCTGATGCATTTATAATTATAAAAATGTAATTACCTCTTGTTATCCTGCTAACAGTGCCTGCAACTGGGGTAACTAATCTATACCCTTTATCTCCATCTCCGGCATCCTTAGAAATGACTGAATAATCTATTCCTCTATGCCATCTTGAATTAACACCTGAATTTCGAATGCCAAAGTCAGACGTTATGTGCTCAGTAAGAAAAGGTAATGCAGCACTGCCAGAAGAAACTCTGTATTGGAGAATGTAGGGGGGATTCTGACCAAGAACAGTGATAGTTGCAAAAATTAGAAATACAATAAGTACTTTGATTTTTTTCATACTTTTTGAGTAAAAAAGTTAATTATTGTAAATATTCAAATCTGACTCAATAAGCCTTCTGAAAGTTGACCCATCATTTTTAATAAAAACACAAAAATTTTCTCCAATTTCGATAATTCCAAATGGTAAATTATTGATAACTCCAATCGTCTTACCGTTACACAGGTAGTAGTCAACCTTTTGCCCATTTAACATCCCTTTCCATCCGATTGCACCTTTAATATGCCAAACAAAATAATAGCCGCCATCATTTTTCTCAAACAATAGATTATTTTGATCCAAATCGCGAATTATCATACCAGATGGATAAAGCGCATCATCAGCCCATTCTGAATTGTAAGAATACGCTAGATAATTCCCATTTTCTGATATTGCAATTGAGTTTATAAGTTTATCTGTCACTTCTTCATAAATTTTATCCCCTTCTGCATTATAAACAAAAATTTGACTCTGCGTCCCAACTATCATTTCTCCATCAATGGGTTGCACTACCAATGAGAAAGCAATTGCAACATAATTATCAAAAGAGATATCTTTCATTTTCCCAGATGACAAAATAGTACTCGATCTTAGACAAAAAGTATCAATGGACTTTGCCTTTTCAATTATTTCCTTATTGTAACCAATATTGCTTCTAGTCCCGAACAATTCATGAAATTCTGTTTGTGTTATCAAGTACTCAAAATTCTCATACTGATCTGTCGCTCCAGCTTTTTTATATTTGTATAAATTATTATATGGATTCAAATTATAAATATTGATTGATTTAACGATTTTATTGGAGTCTAGAAAATCTATTTTACAATAATATTGCTTATCTTCACTTAGTTGCATCGAATTCAAACCAACTTTAATAGAATTATTCTGCCCAACTACATTAAAAAATATAACGAAAGAAGCGCAGAATGAAAGTAGAATTTTAAAATTTGTTTTCATGATTATACTTCTTATTTTGTTTCCATTAGATTCACCCTCTTCTCCAACTCAATCACATACAAAGTCAGCTCTTCCACCTTTTTTAGCAGCAGTGCGTTCATTTGCGCAACATCTATACCATCGGCTTTTACTTCGGCTTCGGATGGGATTTCGGGCAGATGTTTGTGTT
>JBBRVC010000263.1:0-1783 GCA_038247205.1 Bacteroidales bacterium | reverse complement strand
TTCAGATTGCTTTGCAGAATACTCCTCAATCCTTTGAAATACCAGTTTTGAGCTTATAATAACCATAGGTAGACCAGTTCCGGGTATTGTGGAGGCTCCAACATAGAAAACATTTTTAAATAATTCATCATAGTTCTTTGGGCGGAAACCTCCTATCTGAAGCATGTCGTGCGATAACCCAAGTCCGCTGCCTCTGTGCAGATTATATTGATCCTGCCAGTCTTCAGGTGTATAAACAGTTCTCGAAACAATCTCGGGCTTGATATTTTTACCTATTCTTCCGGAAAAATCTTCAATAATACTGTCAACAATCGAATCCTTGTCGCTCCAGTCAGGTTTAAATCTCAGATCGGGAACCGGGCAAACAATGAATAAACTCTCAGAATCCTCCGGAGCACAATCAGGATTGAACTTGGATAAGACATTTACATAGTAATATGGCTTCTGAAGTGAATCAGGACTCTTAAAAACCTTATCGGCATATTCCCTGAAATTATCACCCAGGTAGTAATTATGATGATGAACCATCGGCAATTTGCATTTCAGTCCAAGGTAAATAGTCAACGGACCCATTGTCCACGATTTCTTATCAAGCTTTTTAACTGAGAATGCCGGTCTCTTAAATACCGAACCACGAAATACCGCAGCATCTGAATTTACAACGATTATGTCGGCTTTCCACTTTCTGCCATTCTGGTCTATTAATGCTGTAAGTTTATCATTATCAGAATCGAAGTCCTTTATCTCTGTGTTATATGTGATCTTCACATTTTCCTTTTCCAGCTCTTCTACTATTCCTTCAATTATTTTATACATTCCCCCCTCAACATTGAAATAGCCATCGTGTTTGAATTCAGTATAGGATAATAATGTATAAACTGCTGAAGTATCGAATGGGGTCCTGCCAAGGAAAAACGCTACCAGCGAAAAAATCTGTATTGCATCATCCGATTTGAAATAATGCGAAACCTGCTGCCAGAAATTCCTGAATATTACAGGAAGATGGACTGGATTAACCCGTGCCAGAGTAATAAAATAATGGAACAACGAATCAAAATTGTTCTTTATAGCAATGTCAGCTGTATCATGGAAAAGTCTTCCGCTTTTTTCCAGATATCTGTTCATCTTCTGTTCAAAATCCGGTTCAACATCACTGAACTGAGCAGCAAGTTTCTTAATGTCCCTGTACAAAAAATAGGTTTTGGGATTACCTCTGAAATTTACCGTGTATAACGGATCGAGTCCGAAGTATTTAAAAGGAAGTTCAATATTACAATCTTTGGCAAATTCTGTAAACTCATATGACATACTAAAAAAACTTGGACCGGTATCAAATGTAAATCCATCCTTTTTAAGTTGGTTAACCCTGCCTCCGGCATTGAAGTTCTTTTCAATTATCTCAACTTTATAACCTTTTTTTGCCAGCCTCAATGCTGTTGCAAGCCCGCCAAGACCTGCTCCTACGATAAGAACATTTTTTGTCATATATTATTCTTTTATTTTTTTCAATACCTGAGGATACAATTCATTTTTAACATAGCTGAAGTCAGGTTCAATCTTTAAGATCTTATCCAAGTATTCAATAGAAGATTTATAATCATCTACATATGAGTAGGACTGGGCAATCACAATGAGGAGGCTAAGATAATTCCAGTTTCCCTTAATATCATCTTTATTCCTTTCCATTAATTCCCGAGCCTTTAAATAGTATTCAAGCGCCTCTTTTTTTGATCCGCCAAATACTGCAGGCATGTAAAACTGGATATTCGCGTACTGCACATAT
>JBBRVC010000262.1:0-1787 GCA_038247205.1 Bacteroidales bacterium | reverse complement strand
TGGGAGATGAAAAGTAAATTTGAGACAACCGATGCTTACATAACGAGGGTTACCAGAGAGTCAAGGGAAAATTACATTGCCCTTGTAACAAAGCAATCACTGGACTCCCTCGTAAATCAGAAACTCAACTGGGCTTTGGCTTCACCCGATTATGATGCTGATAATGAAAGCTTTAAAATCAGTATTCCAGGGTTTGAGCCAATCTTTCTCAAAGTACCACTTGGGGAGGCGAGAGCTTTTGAAACCAAATTCAAGCAATTTAAAATGGAGAACATTTCCAACACGGTCAATAATGACAAATTTGCTTTTCTTCACCTTGAACTTGTGGATTCTGTATCCGGTAATAAACGTTATTATTACGATAGCCAGGACCTGGTTGCCTTTAGTCCTACCCAACTGAACATAAGTTTCGATCCTGTCTATTTGAATATACCTGGAACTTCCGGAAGTATGGCTTCTGGCAGCGAAATCCGCCGTATCAGCGTCGGACGCTCGGATGTTGACATCAATATTCCTGAAGTTATAATAAGTAACCCTAATTTATACGCTGTTATTGTCGGGAATGAGGATTATAAAAAGTATCAGAACGATCTCAGGTCAGAGTCGAATGTTGACTTTGCTGAACAGGATGCGGATGCATTTCACAATTATCTGAAAAAGACATTTGGAGTGCCTGAAGGGAATATCCATATTGTTAAGAACGCTACAGCAGCTCAAATGAACCAGGAAATTGCATGGCTCAAGAGCATTGCAGCCCGTAAACAAGGAGAAGCAGAACTGGTTTTCTATTACTCAGGGCACGGCCTTCCTGATGAAAATACCGGAGATGGCTATATCATTCCTGTGGATGTAACAGGTACCAATCTTGGAATGGCTATAAAACTGGGCAATCTCTATGCTGAACTGTCGAAATATTCTTCAAAGAAGGTAACTGTTTTTCTTGATGCCTGCTTTTCGGGCGGAGGCAGGAATGAAGGATTGCTTGCTCAGAAAAAAGTCAAGATTAAGCCAAAGGATGAGGCAATTTCGGGCAATATGGTAGTCTTTACTTCATCCTCTGGCGAAGAATCATCGGGCTTTTACAGGGAGAAACAACACGGATTGTTTACTTACTATCTGCTGAAAAAAATCCAGGAGACCAAAGGTGAAGTTGATTTCCAGAGCCTGATCGATTACCTCAAACAGGAAGTAAGCCTGCGGTCGGTTGTGGTTAATGGCAAAGAACAAAATCCGCAATTAATCCTCAGTCAGGACCTTCCGCTGAAGTTGAAAGAAATCAGGATTGGATCGGTTGGATCAGTAAATGAGTAGAAATCATCCCCCGTTGAATGAAGAATATTATCTGTTGCAATTATTGAATAAATAATGGTTCCGGAATGAATGGCAGAATGAAATAGTTATGGCTTTACCTGTAAAAAAACTTTGCTGATCATGAGACACTTAATATTGATATCTTCGTTGGTTACGGTCCTTTTATCCGATGGTTTTGCTCAAAAGATAACGAATATCCGGCATGAGTTCGTGGGAAAAAACATAGTGATTTATTATGACATGAGCGGGAATGATATAGATGCTTACTGGGTAAGTGTCTTTTTGAATGTGGACGAAGGCAAGACTATGATACCGCTTAAAAAAGTCAGTGGGGATGTTGGTTACTCAATCAGAACCGGAACCCGTAAAAAAATAATCTGGGAAAGAGATGCAGAAAAACTATCAATACAACCTAAAATGAATTTTCAGGTTGCCGCCAAACTGGATTTATTCTTTGAAGCACAATCCGGAATCTT
>JBBRVC010000261.1:0-1844 GCA_038247205.1 Bacteroidales bacterium | reverse complement strand
TGGCGCACAGAGCAATTGTTGAGGAGAGTCAGAAAAAATAAATCGGGAAAGAAATCTGGCGTGGAATTGTTCCCGCCAGTTGAAGCCGGGAGGAAATTTGTTCCTCCGGAAATGAATAATAATTAAAAAGGAATATTATGAAACTCTGGGAAAAAGGAATTGCCCCTGAGCCTGCAATAATTGAGTTTACTGCGGGAAAGGACAGAAAAACTGATCTTGCGCTTACGAAATGGGATATTATCGGATCAATGGCGCATGTGATCATGCTTCAGAATGTGGGATTGATATCGGAATCGGAAAAAAATGATATGCTCAAAGCTCTCCACTCTCTTTTTGTATGGGATGAAGAGGGAAGTCTTGTCATCGAAAAGGATGTTGAAGATATTCATTCCCAGATTGAAAAAGAGATGGGCTCCATTCTTGGAACAACCGGAAAAAAAATTCACACAGGGCGTTCCAGAAATGACCAGGTTCTGGTAGATATCCGTCTCTATACCAGGGAGGAGATCGATAAGTTATCCGGCGAGGTTGCCAAGTTATTTAACAAACTTCAGTGTCTGAGTGAGCAGTACAAGGATATTTTGCTTCCCGGTTATACCCATATGCAGTCTGCAATGGTTTCATCATTTGGATTGTGGTTTGGCTCATATGCCGAATCGCTGGCCGATGATATCCTTTTGCTATGCACGGCCCGAACGCTCAACAACAGGAACCCCCTGGGCACTGCAGCAGGCTACGGAACCACCCTTCCTTTGAACAGGAAACTTACCTCCGAACTTCTTGAGTTTGATGATCTTCTTTATAACTCAGCCTATGCAAGCCTGAGTCGGGGCAAAGTTGAAATGGCTGTAGCTTCCTCTCTTGCTTCGGTTGCTCAGACACTATCGCGTTTCTCAATGGATATCTGTCTGTTCATGACAGCTGAATTCAGATTCATAGATTTTCCTGATGAATATATAACAGGTTCGAGCATTATGCCCCAAAAGCGTAATCCTGATGTGTTTGAACTTATCAGGGCAAGGTCAAATGTCATACAGACACTGCCAAACCAGGTGGCGATACTGACGAGTAACCTGATTTCGGGATATAACAGGGACCTTCAGTTACTGAAACAACTGATTTTTGATGCATTCAGGGAGGTTACAGAATGTATTGAGATAATGCTATTAATGCTGAACAACATAAAAATACGTAAAAACATCACAGAGAACCCGTTATACAACAATATCTTCAGTACTGAGGAGGTTAACCGTCTTGTGAAGGAGGGAATGCCTTTCAGGGAAGCTTACAAATCAGTTGCTGAGATGGTAAGGAATTCTTCATTTTCAAAGACTACCGTAAAGGATTATATGCATGAGGGAAGTATTGGTAACCTCTGCAATAAAGAAATAGCAGAAATCTTCAATCAAAGGTTGAGATGTTTCAAAAATATATCTGCTACAGAGCTGGCTGATAAGATGATGAAGCATGTGACAGCCCTCTGAGAATTTAGAAATATGTAAGGACAGGCACCAGGCGTGTCCTTACATTGATTTTTTAATATTATCCAGAAAAACATCAAAGAGAAAATCAGTATCAGTTGGTCCGCCTGATGCCTCCGGATGAAACTGAGTCGAGAAAAAGGGTTTTGTTTTATGTTTCATCCCTTCGTTTGTATTGTCATTAATATTTACGAACAACGGTTCCCATTCAGAATTAAGTGTCTTATTATCAACAGCAAAACCGTGATTTTGTGATGTGATATAGGCTTTATTTGTCCCAACCTGTATAACAGGCTGATTATGACTCCTGTGGCCATATTTAAGTTTGTATGTGTCTGCTCCGGCGGCAAGGGCCATCAACTG
>JBBRVC010000260.1:0-1865 GCA_038247205.1 Bacteroidales bacterium | reverse complement strand
GGAAGTCTGGTTGGTTTGATTATACTTATACCTGCAACAAGGGCAGGGTTTCTGGTTCCAAAAGAAATCTGGGATTTCCCTGAAAAAAGCAAATGGGAAGAAAATTGGAGCGGTACCATCTCTATGACTGATACATCAGCCAGCAAGGGAATTACTCAATTAAAAGCCTGGACGCCATATATTCTTATCGGATTTTTACTTGTTTTGTCACGTGTAACTTTCCTTCCATTTAATAAATGGGTTAAATCTGTCAAATATGTTACTCCCGACCTTTTTGGCACTGGTGTCACTACTGATTTTGATCCGCTTAATATACCTGGGATTATGCCATTTTTGCTGATAGCACTGGTATGTATTCCTTTGTTTAAGATGAATCAGATTCAAATAAAAACAGCATGGGGTGAGGCGGTTAAAAGGATTAAAGGGCCTCTGATAGCTCTTGTATTCGCAGTTCCGATGATCAGAATTATGATGGATTCAGGAGAAAATCCGAATGAATATCTTAGTATGCCTATTGCCATGGCACAATCAATGGTTACCTTTTTTGGTCAGTCCTGGCCATTAATCGACGCATTTGTCGGAGCCCTCGGTTCGTTTATGTCAGGATCAAATACTGTTTCAAACATGCTCTTCTCCCTCTTTCAATATGCAATTGCCGATAACCTTGGAATATCACATATAATAATATTGAGCCTTCAAAATGTTGGTGGGGCGTTGGGAAATATGATATGTGTACACAATGTTATTGCAGCATGTGCCACTGTAGGAATTGTTGGAGTGGAAGGTCTTTTGCTCAAACGTAACCTCATTCCGCTGTCAATAGCAGCCGCTTTCATTGGTATTATCGGACTCATTTTGACGTTATTCATTGTGCCGAACCTGTTCTAGTGATTATTTGTTAGTTTTATCTCCGGCATCAGGTACAAAACACTCTAAATTATGTTGTCTGGAAATATTAAAAATTTTTATGATCGTCTCTCCCTGAGAATTGAAAGGAAAAGGATGTTTCACGATCCTTTGTATACTCTTGCCTATGGAACCGATGCCAGCTTCTACAGGCTTATTCCGAAACTGGTTGTAAGAGTAAAGAATGAAGATGAGGTGTCATATCTTTTGAAGGAGGCTCATGATTCATGTATCGCTTTAACATTCAGAGCAGCAGGGACCAGTCTCTCAGGTCAGGCAATATCAGACTCTGTACTGGTGCTTGCTGGTGATCTATGGAACAATTACTCAATTCTGGATAATGGAAATAGAATACGCCTGCAACCCGGATTGAGAGGAGGTAAGGTTAATTCACTGCTCTATTCCTACGGCAGGAAACTGGGCCCTGACCCGGCTTCAATCAATGCTGCAATGATTGGTGGAATAGCCGCCAATAACGCCAGTGGTATGTGTTGCGGGACCAGGGATAATTCGTACAAGACAGTGGATTCTATGAGAATCATCTTTTTTGATGGAATCTTACTCGACACAAGTAGTATAGAAAGTAAAAATGATTTCTTGAAATCTCACCCTGAAATTATTAATGCCATCATGGACATCTCTTATGAAGTGAAGGTTAATGAGAAGCTTGCTGCGCGAATAAGACAAAAGTTTAAAATCAAAAATACCATCGGATATAGTCTTAATGCACTGGTTGATTATGATGATCCTTTCGATATTATTGAACATCTGATGATTGGCTCAGAAGGAACTCTCGGCTTTATTTCTGAAATCACATATAATACAGTTCACGAGCATCCCTTCAAGGCAAGTTCACTGATGCTGTTTCACAATATTGAGGATGCAATCAGGGCTGTATCAGTGATGAAAACCGGACCCGTTTCTGCAGTTGAGCTTATCGACTACACCGGTTTAAAGTC
>JBBRVC010000259.1:0-1908 GCA_038247205.1 Bacteroidales bacterium | reverse complement strand
TTTCCCCCTGAAAAAGTTCAAGATCGGTCTTGTTGAGCACATCAGTTTCATTTTCATAGCCAATGTTGAGATAATCCGCACGATTTGACATTATCTTGCGGCATCGGGAATCTTTAACATAAATCATATCAGGAAGGTTATCGATCAGGGTGCGAAGTAAAATGCGTTCTCTCCTGATTTGTTCTTCAGCCTTCTTACGTTCTGTAATCTCCTCTATATTGCCTTCATAAAATAAAACCTTCCCCAGGTTATCTTTAATTCCAACTGCACTTTCCCGTATGAAAACTGTTGTCCCATCCTTTTTTATCCAGGCTGACTCCAGTCCCTCAACCTTCCCATTCTTTTCAATGCGATTTTTGAATTCATCTCTGGGGTAAGCGGGTTCGAAGCCTGCTTCTTCAAGATTACGATCCATAAGTTCCTCAACAGAATCGTATCCGAGTATCCTCACTAATGTGGGATTTACATGCAGAATTTTACCATCCGGACTTGTACGGTAAAGACCTATTAAAATGTTATCAAAAACTGCCCTGAATCTGTCTTTTGCCTCAACAAGCTCCTCATTAGCTTTAATCCTTTCAGTAATATCAACTGTAAAACCGGCCAGGCATGTTGGCTCATCCTGTATATGGATTGGAAACTTAATAGTTTCAAAAATCCTCCCGCCAAACTCTTCAACAGCTTTTATCGGCACATTATTTCGTATGATTTCCAGGTCATCCTCAATCATTTTTTTTGCCAGATCAGACGGGAAAAGATCATACATACTTTTCCCAATAGCCTCGTTTGCAGGGCGGCCCAGCATATGTACGTAATTTTTACTTAATCTGATTGGCCTGGCCTCACTATCTTTAAAGAAAAAATATACAGGACAATGCTCCATAAATGAACTGAAGATCTTCTGGCTCTCAACAAGCTCTTTTTCAATCTTCATTTTTTCCTTTAACACCTCTTTCTTTTTGATTGCTTCATTAATTGCAGGGACTAGACGCGACAGATTGCCTTTAATGATATAGTCATCAGCACCTGCCTTCATGCACTCAACAGCTATTTCTTCATTAGATGACCCGGTAACCAGAATAAACGGCACCATCGGTGCTATATCATTGGTTATAATAAGAGCATGCATTCCGTTGAAACTGGGTAAGTGGTAATCGGAAAGTATAATGTCTGGTTTAAACCCATTGAGGGCAGCTACAAATTTGTCTTCATTTTCAACAACCAGATTTTTTGACCGGATTCCATTTCTTAGTAAATGTTTAATCAAAAGATTAGCATCAGTAGCAATATCTTCAACTATTAATATTCTCAACAAACCAACCATATTCACATTTACTTTTAGACTTTCACACTCACATTCTCTCATTGAATCAGAATCATTCTCAACACTTGATCTCAAAATAATAATTCTCAAATATTCTTCCTGAACCGGAACACAGGAATTTCGGCAAGATATATTAAAAAAAGTAATCCTCTGACATTTTCGTCATTCAGATGGAAATAAATGTTCTTAAGTCAGAGATTCCCTTTTAGTTACAGATCCTTGTCTGGTATTGTACCTGAAGGAATTTTCGAATAATACGGTATAGTTTACCAAAATAATATTGAGATCCTCAACTGAAACATTATAACACTTTAAAACATGCTAACTAAATTTTGATATATTTACGCAGATCAGATGAGGCCAGATTTTAAAAAAATGTTGTGTGCAACCAAATAAGATTTTACTTAGTTATAATTATAATATACGTTAAATAAACATTATGCATAATTCAAACACTGTTATTCAAAAGTGTTTAACATCTATAATAAGACTTTTATCCCTCAGCAAGATCATGCTGATTTTTTTAATAATGCTGCTTTCCTGGTCCAGTCTGTTCTCCCAGTCGTATGAAATTGATACATATA
>JBBRVC010000258.1:0-2019 GCA_038247205.1 Bacteroidales bacterium | reverse complement strand
TGTCACCTGTGATATTTGCTGTTACATTTTTTACCGGGGTAATCGCGGGTATTTATCCTGCATTTTACATTATACGTTTTAGTCCTGCTGCAATATTGAGGCAACAAAAGCAATTTAGTTCCGGGGGTAAAGGGCTGCGGGGATTATTGGTCATTCTTCAATTTGTTTTCTCTCTTGTCATAATTTATTCGACATCCACTATCTACCGGCAGTTAAGGTTTGTTCAGCAAAAAGGGGTTGGATTTCAAAAAGAGCGGCTGCTGGTTATTCAGAATGCATTCGGATTGGCTGATAATGGGAATGAATTCTTAAAGAGACTTGGAGAAATAAAAGATATTGAGCGTGTTACCTGCTCAAATGCCGTACCCGGAAAAGCCCTTGGCATGCAAAGTTTTCACCTGGGTAAGAATCGTTCAAGTAACCTGCTGATGTATATTATGGAGGTTGATTCGTTGTTTATCAAATCATTTGGAATGACACTTTCCCGGGGAAGTACTGCCAGGACAAAATATAGTTCCAAAGATACAATGGATGTAATTATTAATGAGGAAGCTGTGAAATACCTTAATTTGAAAAACCCCATTGGTTCAACCCTTTTAAAGGAGGATTCTGATAGCACGTCGATCTTGCTGATAATTAAAGGTGTTGTTCGTAATTTCAATTTTGAATCACTTCATACCAAAATTCAGCCCCTTATTCTGCTGCCTCACAGATCGGATGAGCTCAAATTTATAACTGCCAGATTTTCACACCCGGTTAATGAAAAAGAAGCGGCAATGTTGAAGAACTTATGGGAAACGATCTATCCACAAAGCCCGTTTTCCCAGTTTTCAATGAACGAAAGCCTTGGAGAATTTTATAAGGAAGAACATTCAACTGGTCAGGTTGCTGTTGTGTTTTCGTTTTTCGCTATTTTTATTGCCTGCATGGGTCTTTATTCGCTCTTAGCGCTTACCACTGTTTATAGGACAAAGGAAATTGGTATACGCAAAGTCTTGGGCGCAGGAACCCGGGAACTGGTCATTCTTTTATCAAAAGAGATTTTCAGACTTATTACAATTGCAGGAATAATCGCCCTGCCTATTTCCTTTCTCCTCTCGTACTATTGGCTTAACAGGTTTGCCTATCATATTTCCATGAGTCTGACCAACTATTTTCTCGTGTTTATTGCCGTATTCATTGTCGCAGTTTTTACTGTTTACCGTCAGCTTTGGCATACAATTAACTCCGATCCAAGCGATTCCTTACGGTTTGAATAATTATTTGTATTCTTCTTTTAATTATATTAAACCTTGTTCAGAAATCGATGTCAAAGTGGCATTAAGTTCAGAAATATTCACCCGGGAAATCTTCTGAATTTACTGAGAAGAAAGTTTGAAGCCTGCACATTGATTTTTAGTGATTAATGTTTTTTAATCCAGGCATCTTCCTGATTAATATCGTTCGTTTGAATTGTTAAATTTATGTGATATTAACGTTACCAAATATCTATAATGAAACAATTAATATGGTTGATACGTTTTGTATCTGAATAAGAAATAGTAAAATAATTCGAAAAATGAAAAAGCAAGTTAATTCTTTAGGCAATGGTTCACCTTATGGTATGATTGCTGTATTTATCTTAAGTCTGATGTTTGGCACCCTGGAAAGCCAGGCAATCAATAAACCATCGGCAACGAAAGTTCCGGTAGCAGAAGAAGTTGATTCTGAGAATAAAATAGAAAACTGGATGAATAGTAACAACTACTGGGGTGGCGCATCTGAAACCGGTGAAATTACAGAAGCAGAGACGGTGAACACAGTTGAGCAGTGGATGGTTTCAGGTTCGGTATGGGAATTGAATAGTTTTTTTGCTGAAATGCCGGTTGAAGCGTGGATGTCTTCACTATCATACTGGATAGAAGGTGATAATTCTGATAATCAGAATAACTCAACTCAAAAAACCATTTCCCATCGTTTACATGTAAGAAATTGTAACTTCTAATGTAAGTGTTTAATCTTAAACGGTTTCCGAATGCA
>JBBRVC010000257.1:0-2068 GCA_038247205.1 Bacteroidales bacterium | reverse complement strand
GCAGCCAGATCTTCAGTGTAAGGGTTTTCCTGATATGTAAGTAACAGTGCGTCAGTATTCTGCAGGGAAGTTATACGATCTATTCCGTATGGATTTCCGAACCATGTAATAATTGTGGTATTATCTTTTACCAGCTTATCAATGAAGGCAACCATGGAAGGTTTAATGCCAAAATCTACATTCGGACGCTGATCAGTTCCGAAAACGCCTGCTATAACTATATCATATTCAGGAAGTTTAGCTAATAGTTCATCACAATCCTTAAGGTTGGAAGTGTTGATGGAGAAATTGTCAACTGTTGTATAGTTGGAAATCCTGTCCTGAAAAATTGTCAAACCTGACTTGTTAATTGAAACTGTCGCAATCTTTTTGTTCTCCAGATTTTTTACCGGAACTATATTCTGTTCATTATTAAGGAGTGTAAGAGATTTGGCATACAGATCACGGATCAATGCCTTTGAAGTCGCTTTTGATAAGTCGGCTGATATATTCTCGATTTCTATTGGCTTTCTTTCATGAAGACCCGCCCAGTATTTCAGGGCTATTATTTTCCTGCATTTTATTTCGATGTCCTGAACAGATATTTTTTTCAAAGCAATCTGATTTTTAATTTCCCTGACAGCAGCTTCCACATTTGTAACAAATTCAACAATATCATTGCCTGCAATCATTGCCATTGCTTCTGCTTCTCCCGGCTTGAAATATTTTGTCACTCCCTGCATATTCATTGCATCAGTAATTACAAGTCCCGTAAAACCCATCTGTGTTTTAAGGATTTCTTTTATAATTAGTGATGAAAGGGTGGATGGTAGAAGCGATATAGAGTCAATTTTGGGCAGATTCAGATGGGCGGTCATTATGAGACCTGTATTTGCATCTATCATTCTTTGAAATGGGTATAATTCAAGAGAATCCAGCCTCAATCTTGTATGATTTATTACAGGCAGATCAAAATGCGAATCTACATTTGTATCACCATGACCCGGGAAGTGCTTTGCAGTTGCCATAACGCCGTTATCCTGCATTCCTTTCATGTAACTTATTGATTTTGTAGCCACTTGTTCCCTGTTTTCTCCAAATGACCTGTAGTTAATAACCGGATTAAGCGGATTATTATTAATATCGGAAACAGGAGCAAGGTTAACATGAACGCCAAGCCGTACACATTGATCAGCAACTGCTTTTCCCATCTGATAAATCAAAGAATCGTTTTTAATTGCTCCAAGGGTCATCTGGTATGGAAATTTTTCAACATTGCTGAGTCTCATCCCCAATCCCCATTCGGCGTCCATCGCTATAAGAAGCGGAACTTTGGAGATTTTCTGGAAGTAGTTAGTTAGTTCAGCCTGTTTTTCCGGTGTTCCCTGGAAAAAGATCAATCCTCCGACACCATGTTTTCTTATTAAGTCTGTTATTTCGACTTCATGCTCAATACCCCTGTTTGAGTATGAGGCAATCCAGATACATTGAGCAATTTGTTCATCGGTGGTAAGGTTTTTCATCACAGAATCAACCCAGGGATGGTTCATAAAATTAATAAATGGCGGGCCTGCCTGTGATTTTATTTCCTGAGGCGATGTAAGAATGGTAAAAAAGATGATCAGTGAAAATATTTTTTTGCTTAATAGCATGATATCGAATGTTTTAAGAAATCAGGTTATTTAGAGATCCCGGAAAGAATATATTTCCAGTTTCCAAAAGTAAGTAATTTTTCATCTGCAGATTTCAAATTCAGGCTGAATTCTATTATGTAACATCTTTCAACGGCTTTCAACTTATCAGGAAATAGTTACATTTGCCTTAACAGGTTTTATTTATCTCTTACAGATGATACTATGCATAAGATCAATGATTTTCTTGTAATGCTTGATGGTTATATTGGTGGGCACCCCTGGTTTGTAGTACTTCTTTTGGGAACAGGGGTCTTTTTTACAATCTACCTTAAATTTCCTCAGTTCAGATATTTTCGTCATGCAATTGATGTTGTAAAAGGAAAATACGATCACCATAAAGATGTTGGAGATACCTCTCATTTTCAGGCGCTTGCAACAGCTTTGTCAGGCACGGT
>JBBRVC010000256.1:0-2076 GCA_038247205.1 Bacteroidales bacterium | reverse complement strand
TATTAGTTTATTCTTCTCCTTCATTTTCTTTAGATAACGCACATCATTGATATGTAAGCCGCCATACACTTTGTCTGAATGTTCGGTCATGTCTTTTTTGCGGTACCATTCGTTTTTGTAAATGCCATAAGTATCTGTAAAATAGGCCATATCTGTCACCGTGCTGAGACTGTCCAACTGTAGATCGGTTTGTCGGGATAGATCCTTAATTAAAAACTGAGAATTTTCAAGGGGAAAGAATCCGCGGTAATCATGTTCAGGAGTATAAAAATTGCCGTCCGGTTTTACATATTTCCGATGTGTCAGCACCCAGTTAATGGCACGATGTTCCAGTCCGTAATTTGTTAATACGGTTTTGTCCATCAAAAGAATATTTACTTTATGCGATGGTTTAATGACCCATGAGAGCCAAAGAATCAAGGGCAACGAAATAAATCCTGCCAGTGCAACATTGAAAAATATTTTTCGCATTCTTGAATTTGAGATTGAATTGATTTCCGAATCAATGTTCATGTATCATCTGGAAATCGGATGTAAAAATAGTAATACCATGGATTGTTTCAATAGCTAAACAATTATAAGTACAAAACATCCATACTCCGGGTCGTAAAATAACCTTCATCGCCCCAAATCCTCTTTAACGCGATTTCGCGGGGCAGCAATCAGTTTGAACTCTTTCCTGTCAAGCCTGGCAATCTGAAGAATTCTTTCAACCTGCTCGTTTATGCGCAAGTTCTCTTTTTTAATCATTTCTGTAAAAAATCTGACCTTCGCCTTATTATTGATTACCTTTTCGTTCAATATAGAATCGGATGCAATAGAGATGGTCGCGATGGGAGTTTTAAGAATTCTTTTAAGTTCATCTTCGTCGATATGACGCCCCGATTGCCAACCCCGGTATTCATTTGTAATCTGGTGTGATAATTCCTGAAGTTGCTTCATTTTTTCTGTACTTTCAGTTCAATTCCCGGAAGGCCATCTAAAACCATGGAGTCGTTGATGGTCCCTATTATTTCCTCGGTGATTATTGTGTCATCCGTATCCTTGGTGATTATCCTGATCGATTTGCGCGAATTTCCGATGGTCGGTTCTTCCCCGGCAGTCTGGTTTTCCGCTTTTGGGGATCGTTTTCTGGTGGTAATTACCCTGATTTTACCTGTAACAGAATCCTTTTTTACAACAACTTCGATATCTTCGAAATTGGGAGCTGGCGGAATTGGTGGTGACGGAATTGGAGCATAAAAAGAATCAGGATGTTTCATAAAGGACATTCAATAAAAAAAGGCGGAAGTGATTCCGCCTTTTTAATTATATGTATGACAGCATTACGCCGGCATTTCGGGTAATTTCCATGGTGCACGGTAAGTATGCTTAATCAATTCAACTGCAAATTGAGCTGCAGAAACTGGTTCAGTATATTTTTTGGCGAATGTTGGGTGACCGTCAGTAATGCTGAAACGATCTTCAATAACGATTTTAACCTGTTCATTGTCTGTGATATTGGTGAATTTCATATTTGGTCCATCCCAGTCCAGTTCCTTATTAAGGTTCTGGAGACGAACAGCCAATACTCCCATTACAACCATTTCGTTGAAAGGTCCGGCCTGACTGAAATCAGAAGCGGTTTTCACACGTGATGCCGGTGATTCTTTAGCGGCACGAACCCAATCCATTTCGTGTGAGAGCGTCACACGGCGACGGAATTTTGGAGCTTCAGGTTTTGCTGATGAGCCATCCGGACGTAAAATCCACGGATTAACGCCATAACATCCGCAAACCAAAACACCTTTTGTACCATGGAAGAATACACCACCGCCTGAATCATTAGGATTCTTACCTGCAGGCCACATGGCAGGAAGCATTGGTTTGATACCACCATCGAACCAGTAGACTTCAACTTGCGGAAGTTTTATCTTCATGTTATTTTTAGGCGTTCTTGCAGGGAAAGTCAGTTTAACTGCCTGTGCAGTTGGTGCACAATCCTGAAGTAATAAAGTGGAATTTCCCTGGGCTTTTGTAGGATAACCTAATTCAAGTCCAACGAAAACCGGGTGAAGAATATGGCAGGCCATATCG
>JBBRVC010000255.1:0-2137 GCA_038247205.1 Bacteroidales bacterium | reverse complement strand
CTAAGATTGTGCATCAGCTGATCCCAGAATGGAGTGTTATGAGAGTTTATTAGAAGAAGGAGTTTCTGATCAAGTTCCTGCATACATTTAAGATCATGAGTTCAAAACTTTCCAGATCATATCTTTCAGATCAACAATACCATCTCCTGTAACTGATGAGATAAAAATACGTGAAATTTCGGGCAGATCTTTCCTGATTTCAGCTTTAAGTTCATCATCCAGTAAATCTGACTTTGATATTGCCAGTATCCTTTTTTTATCGAGAAGTTCCGGATTATACATCTTCAGCTCATTAAGAAGAATATTAAATTCATCTTTAATATTCTTACTGTCGGCGGGGACCATGAAAAGCAGGATAGAGTTTCTCTCGATATGTCTGAGGAACCTTATCCCCAATCCTTTTCCTTCGTGTGCCCCTTCAATTATTCCGGGGATATCAGCCATAACAAATGACTTATTATCACGGTATGAGACGATTCCCAGGTTTGGTACAAGAGTAGTGAAGGCATAATCGGCAATCTTTGGTTTGGCCGCAGAAACAGCAGAGAGAAGAGTTGATTTTCCGGCATTAGGAAAACCAACAAGTCCTACATCTGCCAGTATCTTCAGCTCAAGTACAAATGTATCCTCAACCCCGGGTTCCCCGGGTTGGGCAAACCTTGGGGTCTGAAATGTTGCGGATTTAAAGTGCACATTTCCCTGTCCTCCACGGCCACCTTTTGCCAGGATCTTCTTGTCTCCGTTGCTGGTAATCTCAAAGAGTACTTCACCTGTTTCACTGTTCTTTGCAAGGGTGCCAAGTGGCACATCTACAATTATATCTTTTCCGTCGGCACCTGTTGAAGTCTGGGCGCCGCCTGAGCCCCCACTTATAGCAAATATATGTCGTTGATATTTCAGGTGAAGAAGGGTCCACATCTGATCATTCCCCCTGAGGATAATATGTCCGCCCCTGCCGCCGTCGCCACCATCGGGGCCTCCCTTTGGCTCAAACTTTTCTCTTCGGAAATGAGCTGAGCCGGGGCCCCCGTTTCCGGCCCGGCAATAAATCTTTACGTAATCGACAAAATTTGATCCGGACATAGTTTAATTATTGTGTAAAATAAAATCCAAAGGGGAAATGCGAAAATATCAGTATTATACCAGCTTTTGCATATACCCTGTAAGCCTTCCAAAAATATCATCAATAGTGCCCATTCCATTAACAGGCTGATAGATACCATTGTTTCTGCAGTAATCAATTATTGGTTCTGTTTTATCCTGATACACACTGATCCTGTTCTCAATAACTGCAGGATCTTTATCATCAGGTCTTCCCGACAATTCAGCTCTGGCAATTAATCTCTTTACGAGCTCATCATGATCAACGTCAAGTACCAGCATGCTGTCAATTTTCATACCTCTTTCGTTAAGCATCTTCTCTAGAGAAACCGTTTGAGCAACTGTGCGTGGAAATCCATCAAAAAGAAATCCTGCTGAATTTTTTGTGTTGTCAATCTTAACGGCGATCATCTCTATAACTACCTCATCGGGAACAAGTTCGCCACGAGACATTATTGTACTCATTTTTTTTCCAAGCTCAGTTCCTGCTGCAATTTCAGCGCGTAACATATCACCTGTTGAAAGATGAGTAAGATTGAATTTCTGCGCAAGCATTACCGACTGAGTGCCTTTTCCGGAACCGGGAGGGCCAAAAATCAAAAAATTAACCATAGAAAATGAATTTAAAATTGAATATAAAATGTTAGAATAATATTTTTAACTACATGTTTATCAGAATGTTACAAAATATCAATGTACTAAAGTATAAACAGACGGAAGATTACGGCCGAATCCGTCATAATCGAGTCCGTAACCTACAACAAAATCATTTGGTATTTCGAAGCCGACATAATTTATAGGGATATCTTTAGTATAAGCGTCAGGCTTATAAAGGAATGCTGCAATTCTCACATCGCTCACCTTTCTTATAACAAGCTCATCGACAATTCGTTCAAGAGTGTTTCCTGAATCGACTATATCTTCAATTACAAGAATTGTCTTGTTTCTGATATCCTCATTCCATCCAATCAGCTCTTTTATCTTACCTGAAGAAGATGTACCTTCATAAGAAGCAAGCTTAACAAAAGAGATGCGT
>JBBRVC010000254.1:0-2155 GCA_038247205.1 Bacteroidales bacterium | reverse complement strand
CGGAAATTATTTGTTATCCGGATACCTGTATTTAAGCATTACCCGCCGTCAATAGTATTACTATGAATTGACCATTTTGGCTATTTTTCCAAAGCTTTTTGTTTTGCTTCTTCAACTTTCTCTTTTTCTTCCTCCTTAGCTTTCTTCTTAAAATATCCCCTGAAAAGGAAATTATGCTTGAGTGCTTCCATATTTTCATCCAAACTTTTGGAACTATTTTTAAGATTCAGGATGGTTTGATCAATATTTTCTGAAGTGATTGTATCATGAATTAAACGACCAATAGTTCCGTGTCCGCTATTTATTCGAAGCATAATATCTTCAAGTTGTTTTGTCGAAGCTTCGGTATTACCCGCCGTTGCCTGGAAACTCTTCATGATGACACCTATGTCGTTTTTAGTTGCTTCTATGGTTTGGTCCAAACCTTTCGAGGTTTGTTCAAAATTAGCAATGGTCTTATTTATATTCTGTGCAATAATTGAATCATGTATTAACCGGCCAAGTGTACCGCGTCCGCTGTTTATTTTAAGCATAACCACTGCAAGCTGTTGTGTAATAACTTCTGCATGAGTAGCTGTCACTTGCAGACTTGCTATGATCGCATCTGTTTCAACAGGCTCGGTTGATGAAAGTAATTTGTCATCGCTTGCTAAAGGGGCATCGGCGCTTCCTTGCGTAATAATTAAGAGCCGGTCGCCAATAAGTCCTTCAGACCCAACGGCCACTTTACAGTCTGATTTAATAAACTGCTTAATCTCTTTTCGGATCATCATATCTACTCTTACCGTCCTTCCATCGATAATGCTGATATTGTCGACAGTGCCTACATTAATGCCCGAGAAACGGATATTATTCCCTACCTGCAAACCGCTAACATTGTAAAAAGTTGTAGAAAGTTTAAAAACGGGATTAAACAGGTTTTTTTGTTTCCCGATAATAAATATGGCAATTACAAAAAGAGCTAATCCTGCAACTACAAAGAGCCCTAATCGTATTTTAAAGTTCTGAGAATGGTTATCCATTTTTTTATGGTTTTAATTGTGATTATAAAAGTGGCATCGACCTTATCAACACCCATATAAGTGCCCTGCACCGAAAAAAGTGGTGATTACTTAAAAAATGATTTGATTAATTCATCAGTAGACTTTTCAAATTCATCCAAATCCCCTTCAAGATAAACCTCACCGTCATGCAACATAATAACCCGATCGGCAGTAGAACGGACGCATTCCATATCATGCGTGATGATAATGGAGGAAGTCTTATATTTTTTCTGAACCTCATTGATGAGTGTACTGATCTCATCTGATGTCACAGGGTCAAGCCCGGTTGTAGGTTCATCGTACAGCATGATCATCGGATCCACAACTATGGTGCGTGCCAGGCTGATTCGCTTGCGCATACCTCCAGATAGTTGCGACGGCATTTTATTTAAGGCATCTGATAACCCTACATTTTCCAATACCTCCTTTATTTTTTCATCTCTCTCTTTTTGAGTAAGATTCTTCCTTATTCTTCGCAATGGAAATTCTAAATTTTCCTTTACGGTCATCGAATCATACAGTGCACCACTTTGAAAAAGAAAACCAATTTTCTGTCTTAATGCACCTAAGCCATCGCTCCCCAGTTTATTCACATCTTCGCCAAACACATTAATAATGCCATTGTCTGCATATAATAAACGAACAATACACTTTATCAGGACAGATTTTCCTGAACCTGATTTACCAAGCACCACCAGGTTTTCGCCCTTAAAAAGTTGTAATGAAACACTTTTTAATACCGCCTGTTTACCAAATGATTTCTTAAGATTACTTATTTCAATAATCGGTTCTTTACTTATCGGTTCCATCAAACCGTTACTTAAATTCTCTGTTTGAACTGTATTCATAGAACGAGCATATCAGTAATTTGTACCGCAATCATATCAACAATCAGCACCAGAAGTGACGCCAGTACGACGGCAGAATTTGCCGCAATACCAACGCTTTCCGTTCCGCGCCCGGCATTATATCCTTTATAACATCCAACAATTCCGATTACCGCCCCGAAAAAGAATGTTTTTATAACAGCCGGCATAAGATCAGAAAACCCGACGTGGCTAAATGCTTGCGCAAAAAACAACGAAAGCGTTACATCCCCCTTAATATTTGCG
>JBBRVC010000253.1:0-2258 GCA_038247205.1 Bacteroidales bacterium | reverse complement strand
TTTTCATATTTTTTGTCTGTCAGGTCTTTAGCCTTAAGAGCATGTTGGGAATCGACGTCACATACCGATACAACTCTGCAATTATCGAGTTTCAGATAAGCTGCGAGATTCCAGCCGATACCGTGACTGCCTGTCCCGATCATACCGAGCGTTATCTTATCGTTGGCACCAAATACGGAAGATTTAATTATAGTTGGCATTACAATAACCCCTCCGGCCACAATGCCGGCTTTTTTAATGAATTTTCTTCTGTCGATTGACATAACTATGGTTTTTAAATTGTTGTTTTATAAAAATTGATGATTTATAACTTTTTCATATACTTTTTCCATGCCACCATCGATGTTTTAAGGAAATCTTCTGGTTTACCAGGTACTTGATAACACTGCAATCCAACAGGTCCTTTATAATTATTTTTTTTCAGGATTTTCAGAACATTCAGAACATCGAATGTGCCATTACCCAGGGGTTGGATCAGGCGATCCCATTCCATTTCGTTGGTTGCTCCGTCGTCGGCCCCGTTTATTGAAACAGCAAAGAGATATGGGCAGGCCTTAGCCAGTTCTATATCCAATTGATCCCTTTCTTCAATTTTCAGGTAATGGCACAGGTTAAATACTGCCCCTACATTTTTACGGTCAGCTTTTTGAGTCAGCTGTACTGCATGTCCAACTTTGATCAGCCAGTCACTTCTGTGCGGATATAGCGCTATTCTGACTCCGTATTTAGCGGCAGAATCGGCCAATTCCTGAAGAATGGGAACACAGATTGCATCGCCCGCGGGATCTGAAGGCTTGAATTTTTTACTGAATATATGGAACCAGATGGTTACTCCCTTGTCTTTTACTTTTGGAAAGAATTCAAACAACTTTTGATCAAAATACGGTTCAGTATCAAGATCTATACGAGCCCATATCATGTAAACTTTCAGACCTTGCTTATCTATAGCTTCAATCTTTTTGTCCATTTGTTCGAAGTTTCCAAAACCTACTTCCACTCCATCATAGCCAAGTTCTTTTAGTAGTTTGGCCTGGTCGATAGGGTCGGACGAATAATTAGATCTTGAGAAAGCATCTGAAAAAGAAAAAAACTTCGGATTAAACGCTTGTGCCTGAACTCCATTGGAAAAGAAATATAACAAGCAAACAACAAATAGTAATTTTTTCATAATATATTAATTAAATGATTTAGAAAACTTCAAAATTCGTAAAGCAGCATTATAATTCCCTGATCCATATATTCCGGTAACTAACGTAGCTTTTATGTTCCTGGAGCTGTAGTGGCAACTTCTGAGGATGAGCATTGTATTCGGTAAAATCTCCATGACCTGTAGTTCCTTTCAGAGTTACCTGATTTTGGATCAGTATTCCGTTGTGAAACACTGTAACTTTCCCCGGAGAATTCAGAGACTTATCTGCATTGAACCGTGGGGCGGTAAATACAATATCATAGACCTGCCATTCTCCGGCAGGGCGGCATGCATTCACTAATGGTTTGTACTGTTTGTAGATACTTCCTGCCTGCCCGTTATAATAGATTTTATGTTCATCCTGCCATGAGGAATAAATCTGGACCTCATACAAACCCATAAGATTAATCCCCGAATTGCCCCATTTAAGGGTATCGATTTTCTTTTCACATGCAGGAACCTTCCATTCAACGTGCAGCTGGCAGTCACCAAAAGTGCGTTTGGTAGCAATAGAACCCGTGCCTGGTACCACTGTGAAATAATCGCCAGTTATCGTCCAGGGCACCTGCTTCCCACTTTTTCCAACACTTTCCCATTGATCCAGGCTATTTTTAGTGAAAAGTATTATAGCATCTGAAGGGGCACCTGAATTGGTGCCAGGTTGTACTACAACCGGTTTCTCTGACCAGTCTTCAGGATTGTTCTTTGGCTTTTGTTGCGCCACTACCAATGACCATGAAATAAGAAGAAAAACAATGAATAATTTAATTTGCTTCATAGATTAAAAGTATTAAATAGGGTTTAAAAATTAACTTCGTTGAGCTCGCAAGCTCGGTTCATTCTTAAACTATTGATTCGGAGAAAATTGCAGAATCTGTTAATCGGTTTTATAAATCGAATCGTTATTTTAATGTCATCGGTTTTAACCTTTGATTATGTTTGAAAAATTAATTGTTCATAAATGTTGTTTCTTAACAAAAGTCGAAGATTAAACCGGAAAAAACTGATACAATTTTATTTTGTTTTTCAAATATTTTAGTTATATTTACTGTATAATTGTATTACAATG
>JBBRVC010000252.1:0-2269 GCA_038247205.1 Bacteroidales bacterium | reverse complement strand
TTTTAAACTATGCCGGATTCCGACGGAAGATTCAGATTGTTTTTGGATGCACTCCATTTATGTGGAAGCAGTTCTGCAAGATCTTTGCTGTAATCCTGATTATATTCAGGTATCCTTGTCAGTACATCGGTAAGCCACTCCCTCGGGTTGATACCGGCAGACTTGCAGCAGCTGAGTATTCCGGTCAATGTGTACAACGATTCCGGAGTATACTATACAATTCAAAAAGGGATTATTAGATTGCATCGTACATCAGGCGAATCGAATAGATCTCTCAGGAGAATCGATGAGAAAACGAAGTAATAAATCAGAAATATCACATGGAGAAGCAAACTAAAAAAATAACTTTGTAGAATCACCCTATAAATTAAGTGCTCAATTAAAAAAGACATAGGATATTGTCCCGCTTCATCTATCATCGTGAACGATTTGCCTCTGCAATAACCTTCTCCGTAGTTGGTTCGTCAAGTGTTACCCAGGTTACTGCACCAGATGGATGCTTATATGGGACAGGTGTCTTTAGCTTAATGACATCTTTTAGCACCCATGCATATAATCCATCCAGTTCTTTTGCCTCCTCTCTGGATAAAGGTCTAAACCCCATTATGGTAGTGTTTTCGTAAGCCAGTTCCGGGGTAAGTTGGATAACTTCTGCAAGAGTAGCAGTACCAACTACTGTTCCAGACTTCGTCCTGATTAGCGCAACGGGACCAATTTTCTTTGTAAATTTCGACCTGATTTCCCATTTCTTTACACCAACCAGAATGTCATCAATCATTGGTGTCTGAATTGGAATTGCTGATAGTGTGTTCATGATATTAGGGTTTGGTTTCTTAATAAATAAAGTTATGTGTTTTCTTATTGAATGTCAAGTAAAAAGGAAGGCGTTTCATTTTGTCTCGCTTTGTAAACAGAAGCTTTCTTTGACCCGGCGAAGCCTTGCCTTACCAGCCGAATTTTATGAGTTTGAAAAAAACTCCCAGAAATAAAACCATGGCTTCAACATTTGAGAAAATTCATATTCCTGACAGTTCAACAGCACTTGCCCGGACTCATCGAATTATTAAAATTGAGCATGAAAAAGAGATCCAGTTCATGAAAATCTGTTCTCAGATTCGACTCGATAACTTCAAAGAGAAACGTTCTGAAACTCAAAGAGAGGTGCGCAGACTGAAAAGACGAAATTAAATAGGTTAGCTATAGTATCACTATGATGTTAAACTACTAAAATATAGGAGCGAGGCCAGCTCATTTAACACGGACTTACAAATGAGCGTTCCTGCCTAAGAATAAAGTTTATTCAGGCAATAAAAAAGGCGGCACATTTTATCGTTACTCACTAAGTGGAATAATGTTAATGTACCGCCAGAATGAATCATATACAAATCAGATATTGCCTACTGCCTCCTGCCTTCTTCCTCCCGGTTCTTTCGTAAACAACTGATTCCGCGAATTCGTTGCCATACTCTTCAGTAGATAAGATAATGCTGCGATTAGTCCGGCTATCAAAACAACCTTAATCGCCGGCCAGTCAAAAACAGCACCTTTTTGAAGAATATCGATGATCCCTGTCAGCACTGCTGCGATAAATGCAACAAGAAGTCCGTTGATCATATCCCTCCAGTCGAGTGTAAATAGTGGTGATTTCATTTGTCAGATTTTAAAATGAATTATTCCGCTGGCTTACTTCTCGAGAACAACATTAAGGTCGCTTCTCTCACCATCAGAGATGCTTACAGAGACATCTTGTTTTTTATAACCCGGTTTTTGAATCAATACTTTATAATTACCGGAGGACATGTTCTTAACCTGAAAGCTTCCTTTTGTAGTGGTCTTCTTGATTATTTTACCACTTCCCCATGGAAGGTTAGTGTTTGTCCCTTCAGCAGTAAAAGTAAATATAACTCCCTGTAAAGGAGCACCGGTAATTATATCCGTGGCCTTTGCTTTAAGGGAAATAATTCCTGTATTAGTACCAACAAGTTTCCTCGATGTTTTATACGCTGTAGCAAAATCTGCCTGTTCATCCTTAACAATTCCGACTGCATAATCCATAAGTTCAAGGGCATTCTCTGCAGTCTGAAATAATACCACTAACCTTTCAGTTGATTTTTTTCTTTCAGCTATACTTGATCTTGGAGTTTTCAATACGTTGTTCAAAGCAGTAATGGTATCCATAAACGTCTTCTGAGTCTCAGGATTAAGTATAGCTGAAAGAAAAAAATCAACTGAAAGGTTAGTGGTATTATTTCAGACTGCAGAGAATGCC
>JBBRVC010000251.1:0-2384 GCA_038247205.1 Bacteroidales bacterium | reverse complement strand
GAAGAAGGAGATGTTCAAACTGACGGGGGGGAAATATATCGCTCCTCAAATGATTGAAAATAAACTGAAAGAATCGATGTTTATCGAACAGGTGATTGTGATTGGTGACCATGAGAAATTTGCCAGTGCGCTGATAGGTCCCAATTTTGAAAATCTGCTTCCATGGTGCGAAGAAAATCAGGTTCCCCATAGCGATAATTCTGAGATGATCACTCATCCTAAAGTTCAGACCCTGTTTCAGAACGAGGTGAAAAGTATCAATAAAACACTCGGACAGCATGAGGAAATTAAACGGTTCCGCCTTATTGCCGATTTGTGGAGTCCGCAAACCGGGGAATTGTCGCAGACGTTAAAGTTGAAACGGAAGTTTATTGAAAATAAATACAGTGCCCTGATCGAAGAAATATTTGCCGCGTCGCGCGAAGACGATTGAGGAGATGGTGAGTCATTTTTCCACATGTTCCAATATCCACCTGGCCATTAAATCAAGAGCATGAGGTGAAAAGGTTTGTTCGATTGTCAATGATTCTTTGATAGAGCCAGTTTTGCATTGCTGAAAGTTATGGTTTAAGCTGTCTAACTCCAAAATTTTATAATCTTTATTCCCCCCTTTTAATAAGGCTTGCCGGATTGCTTCCTGGTTTATCGCGGCGGGAACAAAAATATCGTTGCTTCCATTTAAGGATAGAACCGGGCAGGAAAGTTTCTCAATGTATTCGGAAGGAAAAGCATTTAAACTAAACAAGTTGTGCGGGCTGGTTTTAATTTGCATTAAACTACTGAATAATTGACCTTTCCTAAAATCATTCATTACTTCAGGATTACCTAAAAAGTTAATGCCTTCGTTCTTAAAAATCATTAGTGAATCAAAAATTGCTTTTGATTCAAGATTCTGATTTAATAGTCGATAAATCGTTTCGTTAAGCTTCTTTGAAAATCTATTTTGTTCTGTGGAGGTAACTCCATTCCTGTAATTTAACTCAAGTTGAGCTTCATATACTTTTCTTAGACTAATACCCGGGCCGGCAAGCATTATAACAAATTTAATATCCTTGCATTGGCTGGCTGCAATCGATGCTACAATTGCACCTTCACTATGCCCAATCAGGCCAATTTCATTACTTTGTATCTCTGGTCTGGAAGATAAAAACTCATAACCGGCCAGCAGATCGCCGGAAAAATCCACAATTGTTGACTTCATAAAATCACCGGTTGATCTGCCAACTCCCCGGTCATCGCAGCGAAGTACTGCAATTCCGTTTCTCGTCAGATAGTCAGCTATCAACAGGAAAGGTTTATGATGGTAAGACTCCATATCCCTGTTGTTTGGTAGACTTCCACCTTTCAAAATAACAGCCGGAAATTTTTTCTCCTTCTTTGGTAAGGTAAGTGTACCAACTAAAACAGTTCCATCCTTTTTATTAATAAATTTAACGTCTTCTGAATAATAGGGATACGGCAGTTGCGGTTCCTGGGGGCGAAAGACTGGCGTATCGCCACGAAACAATTCTATTTGGTATCCTTTCCCGTTTAAGGTAAGCATCCCATTTAACTTGTTCTTATTCTCAGCCAATGCTCCACTGAAATTAATTTCCTGATAGTGGGTTTTGGGTGCTTTTTTTAATTGATTCTTATTATCGGTCAATACCCCCTTCGGCTTAACTTTTATTTCTGTGGATTTTAGATGAAGATTCATACCATAAAAACAACTGTCTGTTAACATGCAAAAAGTGGGTGATAATAACACTGCTCTAACCAAAGTGTCCTTTTGAATCATCACTTCGAGATTAACCTGATTAATCGAATCAGCTACCTGGACTTTGCCTTTCCATGTTCCCTTGAAATCCTGGGAAAAAGAGGCGGATGATATTAACAATAAGATTATTAATAGTTTGTATTTCATTTTTGAATAGTAGTTAATCGACTCTCAAGGTTTTTGAAACCTTGAGGGTCTGTGGAAACCAATTTATATCAAGATCTGGGGGCAAGAGATGTGATGTTCTTATGATTCAAGACGAGTAATGTCTTTGTTGATTTATTTTCATTTTTCCACATGTTCCAATATCCACCTGGCCATTAAATCAAGAGCATGAGGTGAAAAGGTTTGTTCGATTGTCAATGATTCTTTGATAGAGCCAGTTTTACACAGCTGGAAACTATGGTTTAAGCTGTCTAACTCCAAGATTTTGTAATCTTTATTTCCACCTTTTAATAAGGCTTGCCGGATTGCTTCCTGGTTTATCGCGGCGGGAACAAAAATATCGTTGCTCCCGTTTAATGACAATACCGGGCATTTAAGTTTTTCATTGTATACCGAAGGAATCAGGTTTAAATTGAACAGGTTATGTGGACTGATTCTTGAATTAATCATGTAGACATAACTT
>JBBRVC010000250.1:0-2400 GCA_038247205.1 Bacteroidales bacterium | reverse complement strand
ATTGTTTTAATAAACTGTTCCGACTTATCGGGATCATAATTCCTGAAGTTGCTCAGTAATAGTTCTGAAAAACCAATTATGGAGTTGAACGGACTTTTGAGATCGTGGGCAATAATTGAGAAGAATTTATCCTTCGTTGCATTTAGTTCGCTCAGTTGATCTTCTCTTAACTGAATTGCTTCATTAGCCCGTCTTCTTTCAAGTTCATCTGCGGCATGAGGTGCAATCAGTTTTAACAGCGATTCTGCTCTTTCAGGTATATCTAATGGGTTATGTCCGATTACTGCTATCAAACCTATCGGATCGCCTTTAGAGTCCCAAAGAGTTGTTCCGGAATAACTTTCGGCCTTAAGTTCCTGTAGTGCAGGATCTCTTGGAAATAACTGCTGAACTCCACGCGGGAAACAACAGATCCGGTTATCCAACACTGCACCACAAGGAGTATCTTTCAATGCATATTTCACATTTGGGTCGAGCACACCATCGTTGTATATAGCTACTGTTTGAGCCCAGAGACCATCTCCTTCCATTTTATCAATACATACGTAATCCATTTTAAGGGCACCGGCAAGATATCTGGCAAGAGCTTCAAAAAAGTCCTCTTTTTTGTCAGGTAACCTGCAGTCCAGCAAGAACTTTAGAGTTTCTTCATTAAGCTTTCGTTCGGTAACATCAGAAAAAACTGTTGCAAAAAACCCGGTGTATGGTGAAAAGACTGAAATGTCATAGTACCTGTTCAGAGGGGGAAAGTATGATTGGAAGAAATGCGGTATACCGGTTTCTGCAACTTGTTTATAAATATCGAGATAGGGAGGTTCAGGTACCCCATATATTTCAGATGCGATGGCTCCTTTAGCTTTAATCAGAGGAATACCAACTTGTTTCTCAAATGCAGGATTTATATCAATTATTCTATAGTCGGTAGCAACATGATTTTCATTATAAATTATTTCATGGAATGCAAACCCTTCCGACATGTTATCAAAAAGAGATTGATAGCGATAATCACTTTCGACAATTGATTTCTTAAGTTTTGTTTTTGCTGATATTTCAGATAAAAGAGAGTCGTACAATCCCTTTAATTCTAAATTTACAACCTGATTCTCAATCGAAATTGCAAGGATTGTAATAAAATTCAATAGCGGGGCTTCTATTTTTCCGAAACGTTCCAATGACTCTCCATATACTACAAGAGATCCGAAGTGAAAGTCATTCGTAGCTATCTTGTAAATCCTGCAATCTTTAGTTTCCTTAAAACCGCAAACGAATTTCTCCCGGTATGATCCGGCAGATTTAGATGTGCAATTTTCGCAACCCTTTACAGGTAAGTCAGAACTTTGAGAATTACGCAGGCAGAGGATGAAATCATTTAGCCCGATAACAGACTTAATTGCCATTTCAAAAAACTCGGTTTTTTGTTGTATTGAGGGTAAAACGTTAAGAACACTGGCTGAAGCAAGTAGTTGGGATGAAATTTTTTCGGTTTCCCTTATATTATCCATTTATTAAAGACTTTTTCAATTGTTTCGTTTTCTGAATTCTTCAAGGAAAAGCTCAGGAGATAAATAATATGGATTATGAACAATCTGTCCTTTCACTATCATCATTGGATGAACTCTTAAAGCATCCATAATAAGCGCTCCGCTGAACAGATTCGCATTATACTGGCATATACCAGTAATTGGATATACCTTAAAAACATCATTTAACTTTGATTCATATTCCATAAGCCTTTCTGATCCGGGAATACCTTTTAAAGCCCAGCTCATCTCACCGCTGGCTCTGACATTTTTATAGCCGTTTTGTACTGACTCTGAATAAAAAGTTTTTAGTCTGTCGAGCATCTCCTCAGGAACAAATACTCCTCCAGGGCAATAGGCATTAACTGTATCCTGAACAAACAAATTATTGGCTGCGATTTCTTCGGAAATATTGGGAGTAATTTCTTTGAGCCATTCAATAACTTCCTCTTTTGTCATTACATCTGCGAAATAGGCAACCTTCTCTTTACAAAGAAGACCTGTTCCCACAAATTTTGACATAATCTGGCGTCTCTCTTTTTCATCCTGAAAAATAAGACACATGTGGGTACCTGCAGGATGTTTCCTTTCAGTAAATCCCATCTCAACTCCGGTTTCATTTGCACACATGGTTACCTCCTTTTATTATTGTCAAATTGTCCCTCCTTCACTTCGTTTCGGAGGGCAAAGCTTGCAGTCTTGCTGTGTCAGCCGTAGCCTTGTCGTAGGCTGGCGATCCTTTTACTTTTATCTTTTGTCTTTTATCTTTTATCTTATTTCTTACCTATTACCTCCTGCCTATTACCTCCTGCCTATTACCTCCTGCCTATTACCTCCTGCCTATTACCTCCTGCCTATTACCTCCTGCCTATTACCTCCT
>JBBRVC010000249.1:0-2405 GCA_038247205.1 Bacteroidales bacterium | reverse complement strand
ATCTGGGCAGAAATACCTGGGTATTGTTCATCAAATGAACCAAAGCCTGATTTCGGGTCCATAACGAACAATATAGCTTTTGCCTTTGTATAGAATAGAGTCGTCAGTTTTGCCTGCACGCCCATAAATGAGGACCATTGTGTACCCTCAAACAGAAATTTCTTTCCGTCTTCCGAAGAGGGAGCGCTATTCATTACAAGAAGTATTTTCCCTTCTGTTGAAATTCCATCAAAATCGTTGTAATTATATTTATCATATTTGATTCCATATCCTGCGAAAACTACCTCACCCTCAATAGTAAAATCAGAAGGACCTGTGGGCATTAGCTGAAATATGGGTTGTGATATTTTAACAGTATCCTGGCTATTATTAATTATCTTGATTACAGAATTTCTGTTATCAATCAGTTTTTCAAGCACAGTATATGGTTGAAAATAACTATCCCCATTACCCGGTTTTAAACCAATCAGTTTTGCCTGAGTGGCTAAGTATTGTGCAGCAATTTCAAGGCTTTCTCCTCCATTTACTCTGCCTTTAAGGAGAGGCGAAGCGAGGAAGGAAACATGACTTTCCAGATCATCCCGGTCTATTGAATTTACTCCTGAAAGATCTTTTTGAGAATAAGCCGTTAATGAGAATACTGCTGTTAAAACAATAACAATAAATGAGTTAGAGAAAAAAATCATCTTAATATTTTTCGTGAGTATTTCAAGGCTGATAAAGATAAAAAGATTTTCTATTTTTACTGTCTAAAGTGGCGCTATGGGTGTAAGTATTTATTTCTGGATCGGATTTCATGTTTTTGTTTTTATAATGCTCGCCCTGGATCTGGGTGTCTTTCACAAGAAAGCTCATAAAATCCCTGTAAAAGAAGCAGTTACCTGGACCATAATTTGGATTACACTTGCTATGCTCTTTAGCGTATTTGTCTTTTTTGAATTTGGTAAAATCAAAGCTTTGGAATTCCTCACCGGATATGTTATAGAATATTCGCTGAGTGTTGATAATATTTTCGTGTTCATCCTTATATTTTCATATTTTGCCGTAAAAGATCAGTATCAGCACAGGGTTTTGTTCTGGGGGATCATTGGAGCCCTGGTTATGAGAGCAATTTTTATCTTCGCGGGTGTTGCACTGATCAATAAATTCCATTGGATCGTAATTATTTTCGGAGCTTTTCTGGTATTTACAGGAATAAGAATGCTTTTTCACAAAGAGACAGCGGTTGATCCAGAAAAAAATTTAATAGTCAGATTTTTCAGGAAATTTCTTCCTGTATCTAAAACCATGCATGGGGATAAGTTGTTCATCCGGGAAAATCATAAGTTGTATGCGACTCCTCTATTCCTGGTACTGCTTGTTATAGAATCATCAGATCTTATTTTTGCAGTTGACAGCATTCCTGCAATACTGGCAATCAGTCAGGATACATTCATTGTGTATACTTCCAATATTTTTGCCATTCTTGGTCTGAGATCGCTTTATTTTGCATTAGCCGGTGTTATGGATCTGTTCCGATATCTTAAAGTGGGGCTGGCATTTGTCCTGACATTTGTTGGCGTAAAAATGTTATTGGATTTCTTTAATATAGAGATACATATATTATTATCCCTCGGAATTATTTTAGGGATACTTCTGATATCGGTACTGACATCAATTGTAATTAAAGAGAAAGAAGCTTAAAAGCCTTTTTGATTCTTCAAAAATGTTATGCTGATCATCGCTCAATAAAGAGTTAAATCAGCCATTCTATGGAAGCTTACTGAATATTGTCCCTTTTTACATCATCTGATTACAGAAATCACTCCATTTAGAGATTTTGACTCTTTATCATTCAGGTGAAGAATAAAATGATATGAATCTGTTGGCAGTTTTATCCCTCTTGAAGTACCATCCCATGGATTTGCTAAGATATTTTTAGTCTGATAAACACGCTTTCCCCATCTGTTAAATATCTGAATTTCAGCATTCGGGTACATGTCAATATTTTTGATGATCCATGTGTCATTATATCCGTCATTATTTGGTGTAATTATCCCAGGTATTTCAAGACAACTATCAGATCCAGTAGTGTTTATTACAATATCCATGGAAACAGCACAACCGTTTATGTCAGTTGCAACAACACTGTAAGTCCCTAGTCCTATGTTCTGCCTTTCCATTGTTGTTATCCCGTCAGACCAGAATAAGCTATAAGGTTGGCTCCCTCCTGTTAAAGTAAGTGTAATTGACCCATCGGATTCCGCCGGGCAAGACTCGTCATTATGTGATTCTGTAATTATCATTTCAGAAGGTTGGGTAATTTGTACGGTCGACGTAACATTGCAACCAACTGAGTCAGTTATAATTACAGAATAGGTTCCGCTGATAAGACCTGTTGCTGTTGATGTATTTTGTACCGGCGT
>JBBRVC010000248.1:0-2570 GCA_038247205.1 Bacteroidales bacterium | reverse complement strand
GGCTGGCAACTCTTAATGGTGTAATTATAATTGATAAAAAGAGCAAGAGATTAAAATATACATACAACATTGACAATGGGTTACCTCATAACAGCATAAAGCAGATATTGCTCAATGGGCGAGGCGAGGCTTATATTGCTACTGAAAGCGACCGTCTGTATAAAATTGTTCCTGATTCAGGAATTGTGGCAGGCGCTGCCCGGATGACAGGCAATTACTTAAATAAGGTTTTGTCTTTTGCTCAGGGCAAAAACGGGACTATCTGGACTGCTACTGAAGGAAATGGTGCGTTTGAGTACGCTGATGATTCTGTTACTTCAATTGACAGAACAAAAGGATTAATGTCAAACTATTGCTACAGCATACTAGCAGATTCCCGGAACCAGGTATGGATGGGCCATGAGAGAGGTTTTTCGAGATATGATCCTGCTTCCGGTACAATGAAGGTCTTCGGGGTAGACTATGTTCATGGTGGAGCTTGCAATCCTCAGGGAATGTTTGAAACGGATGATGGTAAAATATTCATCGGCACAACAGAGGGCTTAATAATTTATGACAGTAGTAAAGATAAAAAGCAAAAGATCGCCCCTTTTAATAATATTAACTATGTATCGATAAACGATGTGATATATCCTTACAAACCAAAATATTCACTTCCATACAGAAAAAGGTATGCAATAAAAGTTGGTTATGTGGGTATCAGTTTCAGTGATCCGGAAAAAGTTTATTACAGTACTTTGCTCGAAAATTATGATAGTGACTGGACAAGATTATCGACAGCAAGAGAAATGCCATATAGTATAGGTGATGGGAAATTTAAGTACAATGTAATTTCTGTAAATGAAGATGGCCTTTCTCAGGATAAACCTGCTTCATTTGAGATAAGCATTCAGACACCGGTATGGCGTACCTGGTGGGGAATATTGCTGATTTTTATTATTGGTATCGGAATCATAGCGTTGATAATCAGGGAAAGAGATAAATCGCAGAAGAAGGTTCAGGCATATCTTGAAAAAGAACTCGATGCAAGGACCAGTATTGTTATGAAGCAGAAAGGTGAGATTGAACTTCAGAATTTAGAAATTACTGATAGTATCAACTATGCCAAGAGGATACAGACAAGTATTCTGCCTGATATTCATAAATTAAAAGAGACTTTTAAAGATGCATTCATCCTTTTTCATCCGCGTGATATTGTAAGTGGTGATTTTTACTGGTTCGATAAGCTTGATAATGATATATTTGTTCTGGTATGCGCTGATTCGACCGGTCATGGTGTGCCGGGTGCATTCATGTCGATGATCGGTTCCACGCTTTTACAGGATATTGTTACCAGGCAGAGGATATCTAAACCATCTGAAATTCTTACTCTTCTTGATAAACAGATCTTTGCTACCCTCAATCAGAACGACGAACTGGGTGTTTCAAACGACGGGATGGATATTGTTGTTTGCGAGTTTAATACCAAAACCAATTATGTAAGATTTGCTTCAGCTATGCGTCCGGTAATAATAGTGATGGATGGAGAGCCTTATTATATTAAAGGTAACAGGTCATCGGTAGGAGGTGAATCAGTTATTGAAAAATACTATGATGATCAGGAATACTATCTTAATAAGGGCGATATTATTTATATGTTTTCTGATGGTTTGCCAGATCAGTTTGGAGGGCAGGATGGAAAGAAGATGAAAATAGCACGTTTAAAGAAACTTGTTGAAACTATAGTAAATCTGCCTATGGATGAGCAGAAGGATTTGATCCTTGAGTATTATCACCAATGGAAAGGCAGTCTCGAACAGGTTGATGATATTCTGATTATGGGAGTGAGAGTTTAACCGGAATTATTTTTCAACAGGGAGCTTTTCAAAACTATACACTTTATTAACAGACAGCACTATCTCGCTGGTTTCATCAGTATTACTTTCATTGCCGGCTCTGTCTTTAACATAAAATTCATACTTTATAGTATCATTCACGTTATATGACATATAAAGGAACGTGATAACCATAGTTCCTTTTAATATTTTATTCTGGCCCGGCCTGTCCATGAACGGAATCCGGTATGAAGAAGGTTTTAGAGGATCATTCTCAGCAACCTGATCCATCACACCTCCGGTTTTCCTGAACATTGTGAAGAAAAGATTAGTAGAATCTGTCTGCTCAAAGTTATTAGGAGCTTCAAGACCAAGGTCACCATCGCCATCTTCAAATTCAAATTCAAGCTTACCGGCTTTTTGCCTGTTTCCCAGTATATCGATGGTATCGTAAACAGTAAATCTGGAGAATTCAATATAAGGCTCAGCAGGCAATTGTTCAATCTTACTGCATCTTGCAAAGGCAATGACAGGAAGAATTAAAACAAGAAATTTAAGAGTTCTCATAGGTCCTGTGGTGATATTTAAACTATAACAAAAATCACACCAATTTGTCTATTTTTTTCTGAAAAAAATTCTGATAGGCACACCGGAAAACTCAAATCTCTCCCTCATTCTGTTTTCAAGAAACCTTCTATAGGGATCTTTAACATATTGTGGCAGATTACAGAAAAATGCAAATGCAGGTGTATAAAT
>JBBRVC010000247.1:0-2611 GCA_038247205.1 Bacteroidales bacterium | reverse complement strand
TGCTACCGCTGACCATACCCACGCGATTATTGCTTCTCATGCCATCACTATGGGAAAAAGTGTTTATGTGCAAAAACCGCTTACTCACTCAGTTTTTGAATCACGCTTGTTAACTAAACTAGCTGACAAACATAAAGTTGCAACTCAGATGGGTAACCAGGGTTCTTCTCAGGAAGGTGTAAACCTAACCTGCGAATGGATTGCCAATGGCGAAATCGGAGAAATCACCAAAGTTGAAGCTTTTACCGATCGCCCGATCTGGCCCCAAGGACTCAATACACCAAAAGAAACTCCTGCAGTTCCTAGTACTCTTGACTGGGATTTATTTACTGGTCCTGCAAAAGTCATACCTTATAACCCACTTTATCACCCATGGAACTGGCGCGGATGGTGGAATTACGGCACTGGCGCCCTGGGCGATATGGCCTGCCATATTCTTCACCCGGTTTTCGTTGGACTTGAATTAGGTTATCCTACAAAAGCCCAGGGAAATTCCACTTTATTACTTCAGGATTGCGCACCAACGGCACAGGCAGTTAAATTGACTTTCCCTGCAAGAACGCCTAAAAATAACATGAAGATAAAACTTCCACAAGTTGAAGTCTACTGGTTCGATGGTGGTATCAAACCAATGCTTCCTGCCATGTGGCCAGATGGTAAGAATCCTAATGATTCAGGCGGTGGTGTATTCTTTCATGGCACAAAAGGTGTTTTGGTTTGCGGATGTTATGGCGTTAATCCTTGGATTTTACGTCCGGATGGCACAGCAGCAAAACCTGAAGCTCCTAAATTCCGTCGCCGTGTCACGCTCTCACACGAAATGGATTGGGTTCGTGCCGCCAAAGAATCTCCTGCTTCACGCGTGAAAACCGCTTCTGATTTCAGTTTATCAGGACCATTTAACGAAATGGTTGTGATGGGTGTTTTAGCTGTACGCCTTTCAACACTTAATAAAGAGTTGGATTGGGATGGACCAAATATGAAATTCACTAACATCACCGATGCGGAAAAGATCAAGATCGTTGTTGAAGATAAATTCAGCATTAAAGATGGTCACCCAACTTTCGACAAAAAATATACTGAACCAGTTCCTGCAGCTCAATTTGCAGAAGAATTGATTAAGCATACTTACCGTGCACCATGGAAATTACCCGAAATGCCGGCATAATGCTGTAATACATCTTATTAAAAAGGCGGAATCTCTTCCGCCTTTTTTTGTTGAATATCCTTTATGATTTACCGGCTGATCCATCTCTTTTCCCGGACCGCGGTCTGTGGTTATGAGTTAATAAAGTAACTTACCGTTTTCCCGCTTTACCATTGACTTCTGTATTGTCTTCTTTCTTAGTAACCCGCTCTGGCTGTTTTTTCCTGACAATCGTTATTTTTTCAAGTCCTTTCCCAATATCCTTTTTATCGAACGTAACAACAGACTCATCATTGGGATCGAATGCAAAAGAAACGACTCCAAGCCGTTTACGAATCATCATCACAGGAGCTTGAGGTGGAAGCGGAGGTAACGGTGTAAGCATTGAATCGAATTTTAGCTGAATCATTTTTTCATTTGGATCAGGCCAAAATTTTTGATAAATTCTACCGCCTTCAATCCGGAAATGTGCATAATGTGAAGGGTTTCGGTCTGGGTTTAAGTTATGTTAAAGCAATTCTGGATGCCAACTACGGAAGCATCAAGGTACATAGTGAACCAGGAAAAGGAAGCCGTTTCATTATTTTCGTTCCATATTTAATTAACAAACGATGAGCCCAAAAAAATCACTCTTTAAAAGAAGATGTTATTGCAGGTTATAAGCTGGGAGCAGACGATTACATCATCAAACCTTTCGATGCGGATGTGCTGCTTTATAAAATTGCTTTAGTCCTTAAACGTTCTGAGGGAAATATTATCACCGATACCCAGCTTTTTGAAATCGGGAAGTATGCTTTTGATCACAAATTGCGCGAGATACGCCTTGGCACCGAAAAACAGCTGGTCAGTCCAAAAGAATCATCATTGCTTAAGTTGCTCTGCGAACATAAAAACGATTTGCTACCCCGCGAAATCGCGTTAAAGAGGATTTGGGGCAATGAAGGTTATTTTACAACCCGGAGTAGGATGTCTTCATAACCAAACTACGAAAATATCTCAAAGACGATCCCTCGATTGAAATCAGGAATATCCACGGAAGCGGATTTATAATGACTCAAAAATCTCAACAGGATAAAAACCTTCAAAAATAAGCCATTCCGGTAAAAAATTACCAACTCGGAATGCCCTTTGTCCACTTTTTCCAAAACCATTTTGTACTTATTATTGTTTAGCTATTGAAACAATCCATGGGATTACTATTTTTACATCCGATTTCCAAATGATACATGAACAATTGATTCGGAAATCAATTCAATCTCAAATTCAAGAATGCGTAAAATATTTTTCAATGTTGCACTGGCAGGATTTATTTCGTTGCCCATGATTCTTTGGCTCTCTTGGGTCATTAAACCATCGCATAAAGTAAATATTCTTTTGATGGACAAAACCGTATTAACAAATTACGGACTGGAACATCGTGCCATTAACTGGGTGCTGACACATCGGAAATATGTAAAACCGGAC
>JBBRVC010000246.1:0-2636 GCA_038247205.1 Bacteroidales bacterium | reverse complement strand
TTAAAGGACTATATCAGCTATTATAACTACGAATTGCATCACCAGGGTATTGGAAGAAGAATTCCGGCAGATCTGTACAAAAAAGCAGCATAGATATCAACAGAAAATGAATTTATTAACAAAAGAAAAAAGTAGGCAAAAAAGAAAAGGTGTTAATAACCAGAATAACTCTGCGAGTTATTTCCAGTTAATTAACACGTATTTACATCATCATAAGAGTGATTTTAATCAATTAAGAAAAGTCAAATAGTGGTCCTAAGAATGGGGAGTAGTTTAAAATGAATAATTAGTAATGGTTTAATACTGAAGTTTGGAGTGTACAACAAAGTTCTGTTATATTTGTAACTTAAAAATAAGTGGTCAAAATGGAATTATTCAAATCTCTTGAGCTGGAAAAAAGCAAGCTGCGTCACATAGTGAAAACTGAAAGAGTCAAATGTCTTATAATCGGATCAGGACCAGCCGGGTTTACAGCGGCCATTTATGCTTCAAGGGCTAATCTTAATCCTGTTCTTTATACGGGACTTGAAATGGGTGGGCAGCTGACAACCACTACAGAAGTTCATAATTATCCGGGATATCCTGATGGAGTCACCGGGCCGGTGATGATGGATGATTTTAAGAAACAAGCCGAACGGTTTGGCACAGATGTGAGGTTTGGAATTGCATCCTCAGTCGATTTTTCAGGCAGGACGCATAAGGTGATTATTGATGAAAGTACTCGTATTGAGGCAGATGCAGTAATTATTGCCACAGGCGCAACTGCGAAGTATCTTGGAATTGAATCAGAAATTAAATATTCGGGAATGGGCGTCTCAGCATGTGCCACATGCGATGGATTTTTTTACAGAGGGAAAGATGTAGCTGTAGTAGGTGGTGGTGATACAGCTGCCGAAGAGGCAACTTATCTTGCCGGATTGGCCAGAAAAGTGTACATGATTGTAAGAAGGGATGAGCTCAGGGCATCAAAAATTATGCAGGAAAAAGTTTTCAATACAAAGAATATTGAAATATTATGGGAACACCAGGCTATTGATCTTTTTGGTGAAAACGGAGTAGAAGGACTAACTCTTGTTAAGAAAAAGGGAACTAAGGAAGAAGTGATTATAAAGATCCCTATTGACGGATTTTTCCTCGCTATCGGACACACTCCCA
This sequence comes from Bacteroidales bacterium, assembly GCA_038247205.1. Taxonomy (GTDB): domain Bacteria; phylum Bacteroidota; class Bacteroidia; order Bacteroidales; family VadinHA17; genus LD21. The sequence continues at coordinate 1,481 of JBBRVC010000246.1, read as the reverse complement.
ATTCTGCAATTTTTAAATCTTACCTCGAACTGGATCCGGTGGGCTATATAAAGACTGTACCCGGGACAACCAAAACGAATGTTCCCGGAGTTTTTGCTGCGGGAGATGTTCAGGATCCTCACTACAGGCAGGCTGTAACAGCTGCCGGATCAGGATGCATGGCAGCTATCGATGCGGAAAGGTATCTGTCGGAGCTTAAGCATATTCTTTTACCTGTTTCAACTGTTCAATAATTAACTCAGGATGAAGACATTCAAAAAGATATTCAGGGTAAATGCAGAACCTTCTGATATTTATTCTGCTCTTACAAATCCATATACAATTGAGCTTTGGTCGGGTTATCAAGCGGAAATGAGCACCGAACCGGGAAGTGAATTTTCTTTATGGGAGGGCGATATTACAGGAAGAAACATTGAATTTGTCCAGGATAAAAAAGTTGTGCAGGAGTGGTATTTCGGCGATCAGCCTGAAAAGTCCATTGTTACCATTACTATTGAACCTGACAGGGAAAATTCTAAAGTAACTATTGAACACACTAATATTCCTGATGAAGAATTTGATGGTATTGCTGAAGGATGGAGGGATTATTATATCGGAGCGATAACGGATTTCTATAATCCTAATTTTTGATTTTATCGGAAGCAGGGGAGGCTGTTTGTCCGTTTAATATTGAAAATATATCTTCTGAACAGGCAAGAATAAGAGTTCCTATTCCTTTGTAGCACAATGTGTTGGATTCATTCTGAATCTTATTGTTCCATTTGTGGATCCATGAAAAGATGTGATTATCAATAAACCTGCGTATTTCACTGCTCATTTCTTTACGGCATGCATCATCATCAAATTCAAGATACTTTTCGACCATGGTTGTTAGAAACAGCAACTCCAGTCCAAGATGGTCATCCTTGATCTTATTCCGCATTCGGGCATCCCAGCCGTAAGCATTATAGAATTCAGTCACTTGTTCCATTTTGAAGCCGGGAGCATGTCCATTTCCTTTGTAAACCGATTCAAAGGCAGGGGCCAGAGGTTGTTCCTGCCGGGCAAAAAGTCTGAAATAATCTTCCCTTATTATTTTCCCGGTTGTTGTTTTGTCATAACAAGATTCTCTCAGTTGTGAAGCAGCCTTGATGAAGGTAGGGTTTGTACTGGTAACAGGAAGATTCTTCAGAATGCCATTATTCCAAAAGTCAACCACACACTCCTCTGAAGGCTCGTACATTATCATGCTGCCTGCAAAATACAAAAGCATGTTATAACCTTTCAAAATATTATGCTGGCTATTGTTGTCCATTGCCATAAATATCACAAATAATTGTTGAAAACTAATAAATGAATCGAAATTTTCCTGAAGAATTCTTGTTACTGTTGATTATAACCGACAGAAAGGTTGTTTTGTTCGATTTACAGCGACAAAATATTAGGGCAGCAATTAACAGGAGGTGCACGAACTCACCTCCCGGCATCTTCTCTGATCCGCC
>JBBRVC010000245.1:0-2643 GCA_038247205.1 Bacteroidales bacterium | reverse complement strand
GTAAAAGCTGTCTGAGCAATAATCTGCAGATCTGGTTTTGTGCTTTTTATAATCCGGGTGGCAGTGAAGCCATCCATTTCCGGCATCCTGATGTCCATCAGAACAAGATCAACATTATTTGAGTTACATAAGTCCACAGCCACTTGTCCGTTTTCTGCCCTGATAAGAATAATATCAAGTTTTGAGAGATAGGTTTTTATCAGCGAATAATTCAGGTTATCATCTTCGGCAACCAGGACAACTTTTTTTCTGTTTTTCTGAACACTGACCCCGGAATCCTGGATAGGTTCAGAATCCTGAGCTATCAGGGCCCGTTTATGAGGAATTTTAAAACGGAAATCTGATCCTGAACCTTCAGTTGACGTAAACCAAATCTCACCTCTCATTGCCTCAACAAGCGATTTACATAAAGTTAATCCCAAACCCGCTCCGGGGTATGTTTTTAAAATTGCATTGCCGGTCTTATAGAATTTGTTAAAGATTTCCGGTTTATCTTTTTCAGGAATTCCTGTACCGGTATCAGTTACATAGAATTCAACAAAACCGTCCCTGACAAAACATCCGAAAACTATACTACCGGTAAATGTATTATGGAATGAATTAATTAATAATGAAGATATTATCTGTACCAGTCGCTCTTTATCGGAAAGAACTATTGAATCAGTAACTACAACATCTACTTCAGATTTAAAAATTAACTTTTTATGAAATGCTTCCTCTCTGAATTTTTCTGAAATATCGATGCAAATCTGGTGAAGGTCAACCTCATTTTCAGCGATTTTAACCCCTCCGGTTTCAATATTCGAGATCTCCCATATATTGTTGATAATTAGTACCAGGTTATCAGAACACTCCTGAATAATTCTTGCGAATTTCTTCCGGTTTTCGTCTGACTGATCAGCCTCTGCCAGAAGCTGAGAGAAACCGGTTATTGCATTTATACGGCTTCTAATCTCATGTGAAATAAAATTTATTAAGGAATTTTCGCGGCGTATGTTATTTTCCATTACTTCTTTTGTATAATTCATATCATCAGATTACATAATATTAATAGTCTTAATCATTGAATTGTTTCTCCGGCATTTCTGTTGCCTGTTGCCTTCCCCATTAAATATAATCAGCAATTTTATTTGAAAAGCTCCTGTAATTTGAGATTGATATCTCGCCTGTTTGTTCCAATAATCCATCATATACCAGGATTTTCTGAGTGACTCTTTTATCGAAAATCGAATCAAAATGTGCCAACCCTTTCAGAAAATCAGGATGGAATGTCTGAGACGATTTTATTTCAATCGCAACTAATTGTCTGCCCTTTCGGAATACTAAATCTACCTCGTTATGATGACTGTCCCTGAAAAAATTCAATTGATGATCTAGTCCGGAATTATATCGGTGCTTGACTACCTCCATAACGACCATATTCTCAAATAATGCGCCACGTAAAGGGTCGCGACTCATTAGTTCCGTATCACTTATCCCTAAGAGGTATGAAGCAAGCCCAACGTCATAGAAATACAATTTTGGAGATTTTATCAGACGTTTGTTTATGTTTTCATAAAAAGGAGGCAAAAGCATTATTATATAAGAAGCTTCAAGAACTGATAACCACGATTTGATTGTTGGAACAGAAAGACCTGTCTCATTTGCTATATTAGCAGTATTCAACAGATTACCGATTCGACCTGCACAAATGCGGACAAACTTATCGAAAATATTCAGATCCTTTAGCTGTATTAATTGCCGTACATCTTTCTGAAGATATGTTTCATAATAATTCCTATATATTTTATGAGAAGAAAGTTTGTTTTTTAAGACTTCAGGATAGAATCCATCAAACAGTATCTTATCTGTACTCACCGATTTACCATATCGTGCTTCAGTAAGGCTGAATGGAAGAAGTTTCAGTATTCCTGTTCTGCCTGCAAGTGATTGAGTAACTTTTTGCATAACAGCAAAATGGTTACTTCCGGTTATGACGAACAGAACTTTATTATTTTTATCGTCTGCAAGCTCCTGAAGATATGAAATGATATCCGGAACATTCTGTACTTCATCGAGGATTGCGCCCATGGGGAGCTGGGAAAGAAACTTCCGGGGATCATTAATTACAAGACTCCTTAAATCAGGATTCTCGAAACTAAAATAGGGCAGCTTATTAAACAAATGCCGTGCAAGAGTAGTTTTACCTGATTGCCGTGGTCCGGTAATTGTTAATACCGGATAGTTAGCAGCAAGATCCAATGCCTCCTTCTCAATGTTTCTTGTCAGATAATTCACCTTGTGCAATATTAAAGTTGCATTTTATATTTACACAAATATATTAATTCTAATCATCATAAACACAACTTATGTGGATTTTCAATTGTCTTTTGTCATTTTGCCTTATGTCTGACTCACTGGTAATGTAACATAAACCTGCTTCGCTGTCATTTGGCCTTCGCCGTCATTCGGTTGTCATTCGCTTCGCTGTCATTTGCGCTTCGCGCGTCATTTGGCCTTCGGCCGTCATTCGGTTGTCATTGTTAATCAAGCAATTGAATGACCACTTAATGACCATCGAATGACCATCGAATGACAATTGAATGACAATTGAATGACAATTGAATGACAATTGAATGACCTATTTTGCTTCGCTGTCATTTG
>JBBRVC010000244.1:0-2660 GCA_038247205.1 Bacteroidales bacterium | reverse complement strand
AGTTCCTTCCAAAACAAATTCAGACAGTACAAGCTACGAAAGATTGCATTTTCGTAAAGTCGGAATACAAACTGGTACGAATTCTCTTGTCAGAAATCAAATACATCGAAAGCTCAAATGAATATATTCAGATTCATCTGGTTATTGATCAACCTATAACTACACTTATCAGGCTGAAAGTCATCGAAGAACAACTTCCAAAAGATAAATTTATGCGGGTTCACCGGTCATTTATTGTCAATCTCGACAAAGTAAAGGTGATCGACCGGAACAGAATTGTTTTCGATCATAATACATTCATACCGGTTAGTGACCAGTACAAGGATAGATTTCAGGAATTTATTGATAAAACATTCCTGGTATAAGATTACCGGACAAACAATAAACCGGGTCAGCCCGAACTCAAACATGTATCTGCTTTTGGTGATTTCTAATGAATCAATTGAGTAAATCCGCCTTTCCACTTATCAGAACGACCATTTTGCAGATTTCATTAGATTCAGTGAAGTACGTAATCTAACTTCACTGTCAATTCAACAAGAACAATCAGCGCCTGTCAATAATTTAAATCTAATACACCGCCAATGAAACTTAAAAAGAATATTGCAACAAGTGAAGAGGGATTTATCTTTAATCCCGGCACCGGAGATTCTTTTTCGACCAACACTATTGGAACAGAAATTATTTCGATGCTCAAAGATGAGAAACCGCATCAATTTATCATCGGGACGATTTGCACAAAATACGATGTTGATCAGAACCAGTTCGAAATAGATCTTGATGATTATTTATCCCAACTGAAAGATTATACGATTTTAGAATAACCTTATGGGAAATCAATTAAACAACCCCAGGGAATCCTCCGGAAGGAAAATAGTGATTGCTGTCACCGCCCTTAATGCGATTGATAGTCCGGGGCCCGGAGTCGCGGTAATACGTGCGATTCGCGAATGTCCTGATTTCGAGGTACGAATCATTGGCCTTGCCTATGAATCGCTCGAGCCAGGATTGTATATGCAGGATCTTGTTGATAAAACTTACCAGATACCCTATCCATCTTCGGGAACGGATACCTTGTGGGGACGGCTGATGCATATTCATGAAATCGAACATATTGATTTAATTATTCCGAATTTCGATGCCGAACTTTTCAATTTTATTAAGTTAAGGGATAAACTCAAAGAAGTGGGTATATCGACTTTCTTGCCTGAACTGGATCAATTTGAATCGCGCGACAAAATAAAATTGTATGAATTCGGGAAAAAACACAAACTGACTATTCCGAAAGACAAAATACTTTACCAGGTCAAAGATTTGGCCGAAACGGCAGAACACCTGGGCTATCCGCTTGTCGTGAAAGGAAAGTTTTACGATGCAGTTATTGCAAATACACTTGAACAGGCTCAAAAGGCTTTCTATAAAATTCAGGCTAAATGGGGTCTCCCGATTATCGTTCAGGAATTTATTAATGGCACTGAAATCAATATTGCGGCTTTGGGCGATGGCGAAGGAAATGCCATCAGTGTGATTCCGATGCGTAAACTCTACATAACAGATAAGGGTAAAGCCTGGGCGGGAATAACAATTGATGATGATTCGTTTATTGAACTTGCGCGAAAATTTGTGCATGTTACGAAATGGAGAGGGGGATGCGAACTCGAAATTATGCTGACAGCTGATGGAAAATCATATATCATGGAAGTTAATCCCCGTTTTCCAGCCTGGATCTATCTGACTGCAGCAGCAGGACAAAACCAACCTGCAGCACTGGTCAAAATGGCCCTTGGTGAAAAAGTAACCCCATTTAAAGAGTATGAAATTGGAAAAATATTTATCCGGTATTCCTGGGATTTGATTACTGACATCCGCCAATTTCAAAAGATTTCAGGAACCGGTGAACTATAACTGATTTATAAAGCATAGGTTATTGAAACAGGATCACGAAGTGGCTTTGGACTTCTGCCCTGTCTTTACTTATTAATCATTACAAATTAATGAATATCACTATGGAAAGAATAAGATATGAAAGGCCGATAATTCAGAAAATGAATACGGGATTAATGAATAAATTCGGCACCCGGACGGCGTTTGAACCTGTGACACATATCGAAAGCGTACCGGTAAAAAGCCTTATCAATCAATACGGATCTCCGCTGTTTGTAATTTCGGAGAAACAGATCAGGCGTAATTATCAGAATGCGACACGGATCTTTAAAACCCGGTATCCAAAAGTGCAGTTTGCCTGGCCATACAAGACCAATTATATGAATGCAGTTTGCCAGGTATTTCACCAGGAAGGGGCCTGGGCAGAGGTGGTATCAGGTTTCGAATATGATAAGGCCATTGGGAATGGAGTACCCGGAAACAAAATCATTTTCAATGGTCCATTTAAAACTGACAAACAACTTATTGAGGCTGCACGCAAAAATTCATTGATTCACATCGATCATTACGACGAATTGTATACGCTGATAAGGTTGAGCGAGGAAAATAACCTCAAGCCACGCGTGGCAATCCGCGTAAATATGGATACAGGTATCCATCCAAAATGGGATCGTTTCGGGTTTAATTTTGAAAATGGTCAGGCCTGGAATGCCATAACACGGATTATTAATTCCGAAAACCTTGAATTAGTGGGTTTGCATTGTCATATCGGAACT
>JBBRVC010000243.1:0-2682 GCA_038247205.1 Bacteroidales bacterium | reverse complement strand
CGTCACGACATGTTTGAGTCTTACCTGGCAGTGAAATATCCCGAGAGTTACGATCCTTCACTTTCCTCTGATCTGTTTTATACCGGAAAATTTAAAATCACCGATAATATTGAGGGTTTAAATATTGATGCAGGTAAACTGGTTTTATCTCCCACACGTACGTATGCTCCGGTAATAAAAGAAATTCTTCAGACAATGAAGCCCAGGATTAATGGAATGGTCCATTGCTCGGGTGGCGGTCAGACCAAAGTTATGCATTTTGTTGATAATCTGCACATTGTAAAAAACAACATGTTTGATGCGCCAGTCTTATTCAGGTTAATCCAGGAACAGTCAGGCACTCCATGGAAAGATATGTACAGAGTTTTCAATATGGGTCACCGGTTTGAGATCTTTACAGACAGAAGCAGTGCTTCTGAAATTATCAGGATCGCTGTCGGTTTCAACCTGGAAGCAAAAATTATTGGTTATTGCGAAGCCTCAGAGAAGCCCCGGCTTACAATTACATCTGAATTCGGGACGTTCGAGTATTAAGTTCCGGCTTATTCCTGACAAAAGAATTAAATTAATCTTCCTCATTTATTATTAACTTTGCGCCTGAAAATTTTTTCACTATGGCAAATAATATGATACTCGAAAAGCTTGAAGGAGTGAAACAACGGTTCATTGAAGTTGGTGATCTCCTTACACAGCAGGAGGTGCTTTCAGATATGAAGCGTTATATTAAGCTTAACAAGGAATACAAGGAATTGCAGCCGGTTATTGAAGCATATGAGCGCTACAGAATGGCTCTTTTAAATATAACCAGTACTAAAGAATTACTGTCGGTTGAGAAGGATGAAGAGATGAGGGAAATGGCTAAAGCTGAATTTGAAGAGCTTAATAACAGCATTCCCGATATGGAAGAAGAGATCAAAATGCTTATTATACCATCCGATCCTGAAGATGACAAGAATGCAGTTATGGAAATAAGGGCAGGAACAGGCGGTGACGAGGCAAGTATATTTGCGGGCGACCTGTTCAGAATGTACAGCAAGTATTTTGAGCAAAGAGGCTGGAAAGCTGAGGTAAACAGTTATTCTGAAGGTACAGCCGGAGGATATAAGGAAATCGTTGTAAGCGTCTCCGGCAACGGAGTTTACGGAATCCTTAAATATGAATCGGGAGTTCACAGGGTACAGAGGGTACCACAAACTGAAACCCAGGGACGTGTACATACTTCCGCGGCATCAGTTGTTGTTCTTCCCGAGGCTGATGAATTTGATGTTGATCTCCGCACCGAGGATATCCGCAAAGATACCTATTGCTCTTCAGGCCCCGGAGGTCAGTCAGTTAATACCACATATTCGGCTATCCGCCTTACACACATACCATCGGGCATTGTTGTTACATGCCAGGATGAGAAGTCGCAGCTTAAAAACTACGATAAAGCTTTGAAAGAACTGAGAACAAGGCTTTATAATCTTGAATATCAAAAGTATCTTGATGAGGTTTCGGCCCGAAGGAAGACAATGGTTTCCACAGGCGACAGGTCAGCCAAGATCCGTACATATAATTATCCGCAGGGAAGAATGACTGACCACAGGATCACCTATACAGTCTATAACCTTCCATCAATACTGGATGGTAATATCCAGGAAGTTCTTAACAAACTTCAGATGGCCGAAAATACAGAACGCCTGAAAGAAAGCAATATTTAAAAATATAGCTCATGACCCATTCGCAGTTATTTGAGAACATCACAAAGAAAAGATCTTTTCTTTGTGTAGGTCTTGATTCGGAAATTGAAAAGATCCCGGCTTTTCTGTTGAAAGAAACTGACCCTGTTTTCGAGTTCAATAAAAGGATCATTGATGCCACGCATAAATATACGGTTGCGTATAAACCCAATGTTGCATTCTATGAATATAATGGTGCTAAAGGATGGCAGTCGCTGGAGGCAACAGTAAACTATATAAAATCGAGCTATCCGGAGATCTTTGTAATTGCTGATGCAAAAAGAGGCGATATTGGCAATACATCAAAAATGTATGCGAAAGCTTTTCTGGAAAGTATGCCTTTTGATGCAATAACAGTTGCACCCTATATGGGCGAGGATTCTGTCTCTCCTTTCCTTACTTACAAGGATAAATGGGTTGTATTGCTTGCCCTTACATCAAATAAGGGAGCTGATGATTTTCAGTATCACAATGAAGATGGCATAAAACTCTTTGAAAGAGTTCTTACTGTCTCTCAAAAGTGGGGATCGACTGATAACCTGATGTATGTGATTGGTGCAACAAGGGCTGAAAAACTAAAAGAAATAAGGCAGATTGTCCCGGATCATTTTCTGCTGGTGCCGGGTGTTGGAGCGCAGGGTGGAAGCCTTTCAGAGGTGGCAAAATATGGAATGACCAATCAATGCGGTTTACTTGTTAATTCATCGCGTGGAATAATTTTTGCCGATAACAGCCAGGATTTCGACAAAGTTGCAGGAGAAAAAGCCTTGGAGATGCAGATCGAAATGGAAGGCTATCTGAAAGATAGAAAATTAGTCTGAAAACTATTTTTAATCCCATTTCTTTTGAAAACAGGTTTGATTGATGTAATTTTACTCATATTAAAGAACGTTTTTTTGGTTAATAAATAGCGAGATTTTGCTGTGGTTGGCGTCTCGCTTTTTTTATTAAATATACTCATATT
>JBBRVC010000242.1:0-2686 GCA_038247205.1 Bacteroidales bacterium | reverse complement strand
TGCTTTTGATCAGAACAAACCTGCTCCTGACGAAACAGCTACATCAGGTTATACTCTATTAGACTTAAGCATCGGTGGAAATATAAAATTTCAAAACCAACTTATGTCTGTCAGTATAAGTGCAAATAACATTTTTGACAGGAAATACATTGACCATTTATCGACTTTAAATGAAGTCGGGTTATTTAATCCCGGAAGAAATATTGCATTAAACTTGAGAATTCCATTTTCTGTAACAAAAAATGAAAATAATAACACACCATAATTGGGTATAGGTAAATTGCCTCCAAGCCTTTTGCAAAACAAAATGTCAAACGATAAAAAATTCAAAACAAAATAAATATGAAGTCTTTAGCTTACTTATTAATTTCTTTCTATCAAAGGTGGGCTTATGGAAATGTTTTCAAAAATTAATAGCCGTAGTTTCCCAAGAGCAAACGGTTTATCAAGGCTCATTAGTACCAAACCAGCGGATATGTATGCCGCAATGGGAGCAAAAGACCAGCGTATATATGTAATTCCTGGCAAGGGAGACATTATCAAATTAAAAGCGATTCAGGCACTTCAAGGAGCCTATTCTTTTGAAAAAAATGTCCAAATTATATAGGGGGTTAAGACAATATCAATATAAAACCATATTTTAGCATAACGGTTATCTAAAATCCGGATATGAAAGACCTTTTTAAAGACAAAATAGTTATTGTTACCGGAGCATCATCCGGCATCGGGGAAGCTATAGCCAGAGAATTCGCCCATAAAGGAAGTAAAGTTGTCCTCTCTGCTCGTTCAGAAGATAAGCTTATTAAAATAGTCAATGAGTTAAAGGCACTTAATTATGAAGCCTCTTATGTGCTTGGTGACGTCAGTATTGAAGAAGACTGCAAATTGCTCATCGAGAAAACTGTTGAAAAATACGGAACATTAGACATCCTTGTTAATAATGCCGGGATATCAATGAGAGCTTCTTTTCCTGAAGTTGATATGAAGGTATTACATAGGCTCATGGATGTAAACTTCTGGGGAACAGTTTACTGCACAAAATATGCCTTGCCATATCTGATTGCGCAGAAAGGATCTCTTGTTGGAGTATCATCAGTTGCAGGCTTTCATGGTCTTCCCGGAAGAACCGGCTATTCGGCTTCAAAATTCGCATTGCATGGTTTTCTTGAAACTATCCGCATTGAAAATCTGAAAAAAGGATTGCATGTAATGATTATCGCTCCGGGATTCACATCTACAGATATAAGAAGGCGTGCACTAACTGCAGATGGAACCCCCCAGGGTGAATCACCAAGGAATGAGCGTTCACTCAAACCTCCTGAATACGTAGCAAAATGGGTCTTAAAAGGAATAAAGAAAAAGAAAAGGAATAAGATCCTTACCTGGGAAGGAAGGTTTACGGCATTATTTCAGAGAATCCTGCCAAGCCTGGTCGACCGGGTTTACTATTATGAGATGTCCAAAGAACCCCAATCGCCTGTAAAATAGGCATCTGTATACCGGATGACTCACATGTAAATAAATCTGGAAATTTTCTTGTAATGAAAGTTGAATTCATACGTCATGTATTAAAATCAATTAATAAATGACGATATGAAAAAGTTTATTCTCTTTGCCGCACTGATTACAACAGTGACAATTGTTCACGGTCAAAAATCGATCGATGCATTATTTGACAGATATGCAGAAAAAGAAGGATTTACGACAGTTACAATAAACGGGAATATTTTAAAACTGGCTGGTATTTACAGGAATGATGATGATTCATTCCCGGCAGATATTACCGAAATCAGGATACTTGCCCAGGATAATGATTATGTTAAAGTTGAAAATTTTTACGATCATGTTATTAAAGGATTAAATCTTAATGATTATGAAGAGTTTATGAGAGTAAAAGAGTCAGATCAGGATCTTAGAATGCTGGTGAGAGCTGAGGGAAATAAATTCAAAGAGTTTTTACTGGTTGCAGCAGGGGAAGATAATGTACTGATCCAGATAAAAGGAAACATAACCTTTGGAGAAGCAAGGAAATTGTCACAGAATATAAAGAAAAACCACGGTTTGGACCTTAATTATGATCACAGGTAATTACTTATTGTAATTATCTTTATAAAAACTGAATATTGATTAAAACGGAATGACCAAAAGTGGTTTTGATGACCTTGTGAGGCTGCTTAGCCGAAAGCTATACGGCTTTGCCTTTCGCATACTCCGCAATCAGGAGGAGGCGGAAGATGCTGTTCAGGATGTTTTCGTCAAGCTGTGGAATATGGGAGATAAACTAGACGCATATAGTAGTCCGCAAGCATTGGCTACAACAATGATAAGGAACTTTTGCATTGACCAGATCAGAAAGCAGAAACACATTAAGAGGGAAGACCATTTTGATCAACATAATAACCTCACAGTTCAATCACCTCATGAACAGATGGAGATAAATGAATCAGAGGCGATTATTCATACCATAATTGATCATCTTCCTGTTGCATTCAGAGATATGATCAAACTAAAAGATATAGAAGGGTTTACGTACGAAGAAATAGCTATAAAGACAGATCAGAATGTTAATACATTGAGAGTAACAATATCAAGAGCAAGAAAACTGATTAGAGAAGAATTTACCAAATATCAGCATGAAAGAAGAGGATTTAAAAAGATTGATTGAAAAGTACTACTCCGGAGAAAG
>JBBRVC010000241.1:0-2716 GCA_038247205.1 Bacteroidales bacterium | reverse complement strand
GTTTTCAATTATAAATACAAGGTTATAGACAAGAGGACTAAACTCCACAAAACACTTGAACAAAAAGCTGTTTATTTTGAATCGGCAAAGCTGCGTGATTATCAGATTCCGGCATGGATAGAAAGATATCTGATGACAAAAGGTGTAAAGATCGATCCGGCATCAAGTGCAATGCTAACGGAATATCTGGGTACCGATCTGCACAAAATATCAAACGAGCTTGATAAGCTCATCATAACACTCCCCGAAGGAAAACCTTTTATAACATCCGCATTAATTGAGAAGAATATTGGTATCAGCAAGGAATACAACAATTTTGAGCTGCAGAAGGCAATTGGCGAAAAAAACGTCTTCAAGGCAAATATGATTGTGAGGTATTTTGACCAGAATCCAAAAGACAATCCACTAACGCTTACTCTTTCTTCACTCTTTAGTTTTTTCTGCAAGCTTCTGACTTATCATTATCTGACCGATAAGTCAAAGAATAATGCTGCAGCTATCCTGAAAGTAAATCCATTTTTTGTTAAGGACTATGAAACTGCAGCTATAAAGTTTAATGTCTCAAGGGTTGTGCATATAATAAGTCTGCTTAGGATATACGATATGAAGTCAAAAGGTTTCGGAGATACCAGCAGCGAACCTGGCGACCTTCTTAAGGAGCTAACATTCAAAATATTACACATTTAATCTATAAGGTACATTTGCCAAATTCCTTACAATGTAATATATTGAGGTGTTAGGGATACTATTTAATTCATGTCGGGTGATTCGGGAAAATCGGCCCAGATTCTGTATTTGTTTTTAAAGCCTCTCAGGACTCTTTTCCAGGCATCATCAAACTGGTTATTGAGAACTATGTCTGATTTTATTTTTGCAATCACCCATGAATTTTCATTAAGTTCCTTTTCAAGCTGGCCTGCCGCCCACCCCGAATAGCCCAGAAAAAATCTTATCTGGTTCTTTTTGATAAGTTTCTCCCTTATTAATAATCTGATGGTTTCTATGTCCCCTCCCCAGAAGATATTTTCATCAATCCAAACACTTTTCGGGATAATGTCGCCAAGGCAATGCAGATAATGCAGAGTATCGGGAGAAACAGGACCTCCCATACACAAGCTTTCATTCCACTCTTCAAAACCGTTTACGGCATCACTTACGTTAATGCTTAGATTCTTGTTAAGAATGAAACCTACTGATCCCTCCGGAGTATGATCAGTAAGATATACTATGCTACGGTTGAAAAACGTATCAGGCAGAAATGGCTCTGATATCAGGATCTTGCCCTTTCCCGGAATTTTATCACTTGGTAGTATGTCGAATAGATCGATTTCCTGGTCCATCACAAATGTATGTAGTGTAAATTTACGAAATAATTCTATTGTCAGTAAAAGTGCGCAAATTGTAAATTACTAAAATAATTAAATTTTTCAAGAAAAAATAAAGCAAAAATTCGAAAATGATTGATTAATGTCATAATTTTATGCAGAATTGTTAATCAGATGACAGAAAAAAGCACTTTACGAATAATTGGCAATAAAGTTGTTTTAAATATCCGCGAGCGGATGTGCGAAACAGAAGATGAACTGCTCGCAAGCGAGAAGTTCAGATCCGTTCTGGATAATTGTCTTAACCATCTATGCTCAAAGAACTCGCCCTTGTTAAAAATATTTGAAAAGGGCAATTGTAATATTGAACCTGAAGAAGTTAATGACTTCGTAAAGACATTAACACTGCTTATTAAATATGAGCTGAATGTTGTACCACACATCTTTGCAAAATCTAAACCCTTCCTCAGAGATAACAATCTACTTAACAGCTTTGTTGAATATCTTTATGATTATTGGAGGCATTTTGATCGTTTTATTGTTAATGACTCTGATGGAGACAGGCTTGACAAAAGACCATACCGGACATTCAATGAAACAATAGAGCGTTTAACGCATCTTATCAGAACTGCCTACCGGCATATTCAGGAAAATATTACCGGGAGCCATCCTAATGTCTATAGGCAAGTCCCTGCAGGTGCCGAAATGGCAGTTATTTCTCTGCCAAAAGAAATACCTTACCCGAATGAAAAATATCTTAAGCTTAATTCGGTACCTGTCATCAGACAAATGCTGATATACCCACCTCTTGTTATACAGCAGCCTATAAATAAAAGGACCGGCCAATTCAAAAAGATCAATCAAAACCCGATTGATCTAATTGAATTAAATCCAAATGACTGGATCTGCTACCCTGCAAAAGTTGGTAAATTGCTGATTATGGTATATTTCCATATAGAATTTTTTGAGTTGGGATTCTCTATGTGTAACCTCTTCCAGCTCGCTGAAAATGCGGATCTTAAGAAAAAACCTGATGCACTTTTTATTTATGGAGCTCCGGGAAATGCACTCGACGGACTTGCAGAGTTCTCGACTGTATTTTACGATGATGATGAAAATGGAATGTTCATCGGAGCAATCCCGGGCAGACCCGAATTCGGATATTTTGGCTACCTTAAAAAGATGATCCTTACACTTCATAACTCGATCGTTATGAAATCCGGAAACATGCCGTTTCATGGTGCCATGGTAAAGATCCTTCTTCAGGGTGACAAAGAAGCAACTATACTTCTTATGGGTGATACCGGTGCAGGTAAATCAGAAACCCTCGAGGCTTTTCGTGTTCTGGGTGAAAAACATATACGTGAACTTACCATAATCGCCGATGATAT
>JBBRVC010000240.1:0-2722 GCA_038247205.1 Bacteroidales bacterium | reverse complement strand
TAAAAAGCTCGCCGATCAAATTGGTGTAAGTAAGGGAGAAGAGATTATTGTACGGTTCAAAGAAATCAGTGATATACCCGCTAACGCACCATTTTCAACTGTAGAGGATGAGAGCATGTCGATGGTAATGAAGGTTGGGAAAATTCTAAGTTCTGAAGAAGGTGGAGATTTTGCCCTGGGAATCAGTCAGATAGCACCGTTGAACATATTCATTAATCTTGATGATCTTAAGACTTCCACAGATAAGAAAAAAAGGGTAAACAGAATTATTGCCGGGAATATTAACAATGAGGATATCGGGTTCTTCAGTTCGGTACTAAACAGAACAATTGATTTATCAGATATTGGGCTGAGTGTCAGAAAGGTTGAAAGCACAGGAGAGAGCGAAATCATTTCAGACAGGATATTTATCGATCAGATTGTCATTGATCACATAAAAAATCCTTTTCCCGAAGCTGAACCGGTAATTACATACATGGCTAACAGCATCAAACACGGTAACAGTGAGACACCCTATTCTTTTATATCTGCATTACCTTCAGAATTGTATCCAGGAATAGAAATAGGAAACGAGGTAACCATTAACAGCTGGATGGCATCAGACCTGAATGCAGAATCAGGCGATACTGTCAGAATATCATGGTTTTCACCGGATTCAATAAATCAGCTCATAGAGAAGTCCGGAACGTTTACAATCAGTAATATCGTTGAAATGGATTCGATATGGGGAGATAGAACTCTGATGCCTGAGTTTCCGGGAATATCAGGAAGCGAATCCTGCTCCGACTGGGATGCAGGTGTTCCGATAAAGACTGACAGGATAAGAGATAAGGATGAAGATTACTGGAATGATTTTAAAGGAACTCCAAAAGCATTTATCTCTTACGATAAGGGGAAGGAGTTGTGGGCTAATAATTTTGGTCCGGCTACAGCAATAAGATTTCCAGGGAATTTTTCGGTTCAGGAAATTGAAGAAACACTCTCAGGAACATTTACTCCCGATGTTTCAGGTTTTTTTGTTACCGATCTTCGTGAAGAAGCCATTAGAGCTGCCGGTGAGAGTGTTGATTTTGGAACACTTTTCCTGAGCCTTGCGTTCTTTATCATATTTTCATCATTTTTGCTGTTATCACTTTCAGTTTCAGAATACTTTAATTCAAAAAAGCAGAATATAACCACATTGTTTGCATTGGGTTTCACTGACAGGTTTATCCGGAAATCATTTTTACTTGAAGCGGTTGTAATATCCTTTTCCGGTTCGGGTTTTGGAATACTGTTAGGCTTGCTTGGTAATAATCAGATCATTAAGTCATTGAATACTGTATGGCAGGGTGCTGTGCAGACAAGCACTCTTTCAGCTTCCGCAGGCTTGACTCCGCTGTTCACAGGATTCATTTCATCATTGTTTATTACTATTATATTTTTTCAGGTAAAGACTGTACTTTTTCTGAAAAGTCTTAAAGAAAAGAAGGAAGGTGTTTTCAAAACTCCTTCACTGAAAACAAATTCAGTCTTATTGATTACAATTTCAATATTAGCGTTGGTAACCTTTACAGTTTCAGTTATTCAGGACAAGTTTATTCCCCAGTTATCCTTTATAGCGGGTGTAGGATTTTTTCTCGCATCACTATTCATTCTGCGTCACTACTATCTTGGCGGACTGAATTTTTCAAATAAAAGAACGCAAAGCTTTTCCGGGATGACGGGAAAGTATTACAGGCATAATTCCGCTCATGCAATTGCACCAGTGATCTTTATTGCTGCAGGAATATTTGCACTGTTTATAACCAGTCTGAACCGCATGAATTTTGATCAGCAGGCTTTGGATCGTTCGGGGGGAACAGGAGGATATCTTTTATGGACCGAAACCAATGTTCCTGTAAAAGAGGACTTGACAACTGCTGAAGGAAAAGGTCAATTTGGATTAGATGAAGATATTTTTAAAGAGATGACGATTTTGCAGTTTGCACGGAAGGATGGAAATGATGCCAGTTGTCTTAATCTGAACTATATTGCTGTACCTCCGCTACTGGGTATTGAGCCGGCGGAGTTTCTCGACAAAAATGCCTTTTCATTCGTTTCAGTTATATCAGATTTCAGGGATAAAAATCCATGGGAATCACTCAATGTCCAAGGTAACAATACTATATATGGAATTGCAGATCAGACAGTTCTGGACTGGGGACTGAAAATTAAGGTTGGAGATACCATAATCATGAGGGCTGAGACCGGTCAACCCGTAAATATCATCATTGCAGCAGGATTAAAGACATCAATCTTTCAGGGAAATGTACTGGTAGGCGCAGTAAATCTTCGAAAATATTTTCCTTCAGTTTCGGGCAACTCTGTATTTCTTATTGAGGGAAACCGGGCATTATCTGAAACATATAAAAGTGTGCTTGAGAATAGATTTGTCAATTACGGAATCCTGGTCGAACCTACCCATGAAAGGCTGGCTTCTTTTTACAGGGTAACCAATACCTATTTAACCGTGTTTACGGTACTGGGAGCTTTCGGAATGATTCTTGGTGTTTTTGGATTGGGATTTATTCTTCTGAGGAATTATAATCTGAGGAAGCAGGAATTTGCATTATTATCTGCAACCGGTTTCTCTATAAAGAAGATCAGAAAATCTCTTTTTTCAGAAATGCTTGTCATACTAACTGCAGGGATCTTTACTGGAGTAATTTCAGCAATCATAGCAACCCTTCCGTCCATTCAG
>JBBRVC010000239.1:0-2731 GCA_038247205.1 Bacteroidales bacterium | reverse complement strand
TTTTCAGGCTGGCTTTCGAATATTTTGAATGAGAGAGTCTCATTCTCTTTCTTTAAGTAAGAACGAGCACCGGGGTAGGGGGCAAGTCCTCTTATCAGATTATGAATTTCGTTCTGATCTTTTTTCCAGTTAATTATACAATTCTGAGGAAATATTTTTGGCGCTTTTTTTGGAATATTTCCGGGTGAAAAAAAATCAGACTGGCTTAATGGTTTGAGATCCCCTTTTTTCAGTGATTCAATGGTTCTTATTACAAGTCTGGCACCATGTTTCATTAGTCTGTCATGCAAATCTCCTGCATTTTCAAATGGAAATATCTGAATCTCTTCCCTCAACAAAATATTTCCGGTGTCGATCTTATCGTCAATAAAAAAAGTTGTTATCCCTGTTTTTGTCTCCCCGTTTATTATCACGTGATTAATCGGGGCAGCGCCACGATAATCAGGTAGTAAAGATGCATGCAGGTTAATTGTGCCGATAGACGGCATTCTCCAGACTGATTCAGGCAGCATCCGGAAAGCAACAACTATAAACAGATCAGCACTGAGTGACTTTAGTTCATCTATAAACCCATGGTCTTTTAGGTTTATAGGTTGTATAACCGGAAGTTTGCTTATCTCGGCAAATTCCTTAACGGCTGATTGACTTATCATTCTCCCTCTGCCAGCCGGCTTATCAGGGGCAGTAACAACTGCTACAACATTAAAGCCATTGATCAGAAGGCTGCCAAGGGTTGCGACAGCAAATTCAGGAGTTCCCATAAAGACTATCCTGAGGTTTTTCATGAGTGATGACTTTGCTTAAGTATCATTAACCGCATATTATTCCTTGACAATATGCTTGTAACACGAGAGATCATGGCCCATTTTATTAGCCTTTGTTTCAAGATAAAACTGATTATGGGGATTGGATGCAATTACGAGCGGAATGGTTTCAACTATCGTAATTCCATAACCTTCGAGCCCTGCCCTTTTTACAGGGTTGTTTGAAATAAGACTTACTTTCCCAAGCCCCAGTTCCCTCATAATGCTCGCACCAACTCCATAATCACGCTCGTCTTCACCAAAGCCCAGTTTTATATTAGCCTGAACAGTGTCCATTCCTTCGTCCTGAAGCTTATATGCCTTAATTTTGTTTACAAGACCAATGCCTCTGCCTTCCTGACTCAGGTAAATAACAACACCTTTTCCTGCGGCTTCAACCATCTCCATGGCTTTATGCAACTGTGTTCCGCAATCGCAACGCATTGAACCGAATATATCTCCGGTAAAGCAAGATGAATGCAATCTTACAAGAACCGGCTCATCTTTTGTCCAAGTTCCCTTAATCAGCGCAGCATGTTCGATACCGTTACTCTTCTGCCTAAAAGGGATGAATTCAAACTCGCCTCTTTCGGTAGGCAGCTTAACACGGTCTCCTCTTTCAATAATTGATTCTCTCTCCAGCTTATATCTGATAAGATCCTTGATAGAAATAATTTTTATGCCATGTTTGTCCCTGATTAGTATCAGATCAGGCAACCGTGCCATCGACCCGTCATCATTCATTATTTCAACCAGTGCTCCTCCGGGAAGCAAGCCAGCCATCCTTGTAAGGTCAACCACGGCTTCTGTATGGCCTGCTCTTCTAAGGACACCTCTTGATTTTGCCTTAAGGGGAAATATGTGACCGGGCCTTCCCAGATCAGAGGGTTTTGTAAGAGGGTCAACCAGAGCTTTAATAGTAAGAGCTCGGTCAGTGGCAGATACACCGGTTGATGTTAATTCACTCAAAAGGTCGACAGTGACAGTAAATTGAGTCTCATGTATTGAGGTGTTGGTTCCGACCATAAGATCAAGATCGAGTTCCACGCATCTTTCTTCAGGAAGCGCTGCACAGATAAGACCACGGCCATATGTTGCCATAAAGTTGACAATCTCCGGTGTAATAAGTTCTGCGGAGCAGATAAAATCTCCCTCATTCTCACGATCTTCATCATCTACGACAATAATGAGCTTCCCTTTTTTAATCTCGTCAATTGCCTCTTCAATAGTATTTAGCTTAATATTGTCCATTTTTATTTAGTTTTTCTCTTAAGGTCCGGGATTCTTCTGGTTCCGGTTATTATTTTGGTATAAACGTAATCAATTATCTTTTTCAGGAATGCAAGATATGTATCAATGTTCATAATGACTGAGTCATTCGAGGCTTTATAAGTCAGGAATACCCCAATCGGGAACAGTATGTATGATGAAGCCCACATTCCCGCCACTGTACCCAGATGGTTGGCTTCAGCAAGTTTTTCTCCCGAGAGTGACAAAACATACCAAATTACGAAGAACAGGATGGAGATAACGGCAGGAGTTCCAAGTCCGCCTTTTCTGATGATGGCTCCCAATGGAGCTCCGATAAAAAAGAATACAAGGCATGCGAATGAGATGGTTAGTTTTTTGTTAAGCTCAACCTCGTATCTTATTATGTATTTTAATTCCATATTGAGCATTTCCTCTTTCTCTGTCAGGAAGCTGCTGCCGTTGTTCAGGTTCATAATAGCTCTTGAAAGTACCGACTTTTTGTCGATCAGGGGAAGGGAGTCGAACAATTTTTTTGGATTGAAAAACAGTGATTTAGATTTTGTTGTATCAGGGGCTGAAATTGCAGGTCTGTAGTTCCTTTCGATATACAACCTGGTATCGTAAAAATCCTTATACTCAAGATTCTGATGGGTTTCAAACCGTTTACTCAGAGAATC
>JBBRVC010000238.1:0-2778 GCA_038247205.1 Bacteroidales bacterium | reverse complement strand
GCTTATCAAAACAAGTCTATATTTCTTGGAATCAGACCTGAAAATATAAGCGATTCCCCGATCTCCAATACTTCTACAGAAGCTGAAGTGAGAATAGATGTTATTGAACCTATGGGTAATGAGATATTTCTATATTTTCAAGTCGACAACGAACAGTTTATCTGCCGTAAGACTACACATGATCTTCCTGCCCCTGGCAGTATGAAAAAACTTTATTTTGATTTGTCTAAGTTGAATTTTTTTGATGCAGAAACAGAACTGATAATTTAATTATTCAAGATTGCAAGTAATTTCATAACTGCCTGATCCAACTTCTATGTAAGTACTGTTATTTTCTTTTCTAAGAATACTGTGAGTCTTGGATAACTCATATGGTTTAGCGGGAATAACAATTATCGCGGTGTTATTAAAAGGTACTTGTATTTTTATTATTAAATTTTCTTCATCCTTTTTCCATTCAGATTTTATCACACCGTAATTAGTCTTGAATGATGATTTTGCATATATCAATTCATCAGGAATAAATGGCTTAATCATAAATTTCTTGAATTCTGGATCAATTATATTAATACCTGCTATTCCGGTGAATATCCATTCGCCGACACACCCAAGCGAACAATGATTAAATGAATTCATTGTTGGATCATAAAACCCTTTATCGGGATGAAAGCTATCCCAACGCTCCCACAGTGTTGTTGCCCCGTTGTCTATCATAAAAAACCAGCCAGGAAATTCATTATTAGTAAGCACCTTCCATGCTATATCGTTTCTGTTCAGAGATGATAATACAGACATTAAAAAAGATAAACCTAGAAAACCCGTTGTAATATGATAATTTTTCTCAGTTATGTCTTTAATAAGAAATGATTTGACTTTCTCTACTTCATCCGCATCTAATAAATCAAAATGAATGGATAAGACAGCAGATGTTTGTGTTAATTGGGTCAGAGAACCATTCGCATTTAAAAATTTCTTTCTGAATGATTGTTTAATCTTTTGAAACAGTTCATCATAATAAACTGCATCATTACTGTGCCCAAGTAAGGATGCAGTCTTTTTCATTACTGCACAATCATATGCAAAATAAGCAGTTGCAATAAAACTTTTTGATGTTGCCTCACCGATGCAAAGCCAATCACCGTAACCATAATCAGGTAGTATAAGATTATTACTTTGTATCTCAAGAGACTTAATGAAAATTTTCATTTGCTCATAATATTTTTCAAGTAAGCTTATATCCTTATAAAACTCATAAAACGAATATGGGGTAATTATACCGGCATCAGCCCAGCCGGCAGAGTTAAAGTAAACGGGACCTACACCCATGTCTGCAAGGGGTGCGAATGGAGGAAGTGCCCCATCTATTCTCTGCGCATCAAAAAGATTCTCAAACCAATTGTGATAAAATGAAGATACATCGAAATTGAAAGCAGCAGTTCTAAAAAAACTTACTGCATCCCCTGTCCAGCCAAATCTTTCATCGCGCTGCGGGCAATCAGTCGGGATATCTAAATAATTTGATTTCTGATTCCAAAGAATGCATTCGTATAGTTTATTTAATTTTGAATTAGAAGAAATAAAATATGATGTCTGTTCAGGTAACGAATTTATTGATATTCCGAGTATTGTCTGCCCATCAATCTTTTCAAGTCCTGATACTTCAACATATCTGAATCCGTGATAAGTAAATAAAGGTTCCCAAATCTCTTCACTATTTCCTTTAGATATGTATGTGTCCTGTGCTCTGGCCATTCTTATGTTCTCGGTATATAGTGAGCCGTCTTCATTCAGCATTTCTGCAAAACGCAATATGATTTTCTGTTCGCCGATATTCCTTAAAACTAATCTTGCAAAGCCGGCAAAGTTTTGTCCAAAATCAATAATAAATTTCTGATCACCTAATCTTGTTATTGATTGTGGTTTGAATTCAAATCTCTGCTTTACAGATTCAGCTTTATATGAAGTTAATTCGGGATTAATATCTGCAATTACAATAACTTTTTTGAAATTACTCTCATCAAAGTTATATGAATCCCATCCATTTATTTTCGATTCAATATTTGAATTATAAAACTCGCCCATCAATATATCAGCTTCACGGATCGGTCCTTCTGAAGAAACCCAGTTTTCATTTGTGCAAATGATTTCATCAGTACCATCATCATAAGAAATAATCAACTGAAGTTTTACAGCCGGAAATTTGCCATAATAGCCTCTTCCCTTTTCCCAACCGCAATATCCAGAATAATATCCATCAGCCAGAATTATATTAACAATATGTTCACTTGATAAATTCAGAATTGATGTAACATCATATGCATTATAGTTCACTCGAATGTGGAAGTCACTCCAGCCAGGTGTAAGTCTATTTTCACTTACCTGTTTACCATTTATCTGAAGGTTATATAATCCCAGTGCCGAGCAATAAATAAATGCGCGATCGATTCTTTTTGATGTATTAAATGATTTCCTAAAATAAGCTGCCGGATTAAAAGACAAATCTGATTGAGGCAGCCGCCAGGGTTTATCTCCAGCTAATGCAATTACTTCAGCATTAATTAAATCTTTTTCATTTGTTTCGATCGATCCTGTCCAACTTTCGTCTGTATTTATAACAATTGTTTCTTCAGATTTATATTTAATTTTAAGCCGAAGTATAAATCCGGGATTTTCAACGTACGCGTTTAGCCCAATTACTCGAAACCGATTCCCTCCCTCATTAAGTAACTCTCTAATCTCAATTGAAACAGGTCTTGCCCATGAAAATATTTTATCATC
>JBBRVC010000237.1:0-2806 GCA_038247205.1 Bacteroidales bacterium | reverse complement strand
TGACAGGCCTGTCAGCGGGGTGATCCTGTATGCACGAACTTCAAAAGCGCTAAGCCGGCTGAATGAAATGTTCAGGACCAAAGATGTAAAGAAGTTTTATCTGGCAATAGTAAAGGAAAGACCTCCTGAAGATGAGGGCTTTCTTGTTAACTACCTGAAGAAGAATGAAATACAGAATAAGTCATATGTATATAACAAAGAAGTAAAGGGATCCAAGGAAGCAAAACTTACATATCGTATGGTAGGCAGATCGGAGAAATACTATCTTCTTGAAATTGAACTTCATTCAGGCAGACACCATCAGATAAGGGCACAACTCGCCAATATTGGATGCCCTATAAAAGGTGACATGAAGTATGGTTATTCACGATCAAACGATGATGCGAGTATAAGTTTACTAGCCCGCCGTATTGAGTTTATTCATCCGGTCAGTAAAGAGAAAATTTCAATTACTGCAGATTTTCCTGAAGGGGATATCTGGTCACACTTCAAGTATTCAGAGGTATAGAAGATTGGTTATATAGATAAAATCCGGTTAATTTGAGTTAACGATAAGTTAAAACCATTTGAGTTGTAACCATATATGTTAATTTTGTATCATGAACAAAAAGAAGTTTGCCTGGCTTATTTTCATGATGTTATTTTCCATTATCGGAATTATTTGGGTTCAGATAATATGGATTAAAAATGCTATAGGGATAAGAAATGAAAGCTTTGATTATGCAGTAAATGCAAGTCTTGGGAATGCGGCAAATGCTATTGAGACTTCCAGAAAGATGGATTTTTTTAATGACTATCTTATAACCGACCCACTATCAGGTACATTACAGGATGAATTTTCAGGTTACATTAGCATAGGAAGTTCTGATCCTCAGTCCAACTTCAGCGTCAGAATTACCAGCCAGGAGATAAGCCAGGTTCCCGGCCAGAAACCACAGATAGTCACCCACGATACAACAATTACATCTGATTCAGTATATTCGAGCGACATTAACGTAAAAAAGAGTGAATTTCTGAATTGGGTCAGAAAGAGGTCAACCGAATTTCAGAACATGAGCGACCAGATGATATCAGAGGTTTATCATTGGGAAAAGACGCTCGAACTTGATAAAAACGAAGTTGAATATGCTATGAAGCAATCACTTCTGTATGCGGGAATACAAACTCCTTTTGAATATGCAATTATAAGGGATGGCATTGTCACAGATGGGAATTTTAAAAAAGCTGACAAGAACGATTTTCTGAAAAGTACATATCTTGTAAGCCTTTTCCCTGACAACATAATAAGACAAAACCTTCTGATTTCAATAATCTTTCCATCACGGACTAACTATGTTCTTGGCTCAATGGCCTGGATTCTTGGAGGGTCAATGCTTTTTTCACTTATAATTCTTGCAACTTTTGCACTGAGTCTGTATTTCATTATCAGGCAGAAGAAAATCTCGGAGATTAAATCCGATTTTATCAATAATATGACGCATGAGTTTAAAACTCCGATAGCCACCATCTCACTCGCCGCAGATACAATAACCAATCCGAAAGTAATTAAGAATGAGGATAGTATAAGGCATTTCATCAGCATGATAAAGAAAGAAAACAGCCGGATGAACAAGAAGGTAGAGACTATCCTGCAGATCGCTTCCCTTGATAAAAAGGAGATTGATTTTTCTTTTGAAAACCATTCTATCCACACCATTATAGAAAAAGTTGTTGATGCTATCGAGATCCAGGTCCAGCAGAAAAAAGGTAATATAGCTTTGAACCTTGATGCATATGAACCTGTTATATATGGAGATTGTGAGCACCTTGGTAATCTGGTTAATAACCTGTTGGACAATGCTATCAAATATTCCCCTGATGCTCCGGAAGTAATTGTGACAACAAAAAATAATGATAAGGGAGTTCTTCTGACTGTTGAAGATAAAGGAATTGGAATGAGTAAGAGTGTTCAGAGTAAGATATTTGAAAGATTCTACCGCCAGAATTCAGGTAATGTTCACGATGTCAAAGGATTTGGCTTGGGCTTGAACTATGTGCGAGCTATTATTGATGCCCACAGGGGCACAATAAGTGTTTCAAGCGAACCTGGAAAAGGCAGCAGGTTCGAGATATTTTTACCTTTTAACTGGGAGAACTGATAAAATGCAATCAAAAAGCGCAAAGATTTTTCTTGTTGAGGACGACCTTAGTTTTGGTTCCGTCCTTAAGTCATACCTGGAACTAAACGACTTTATCGTTGAGTGGGTTGATGATGGTAAATATGCCGTAGAGCATTTCAGAAAGGGGGTATTTGATATATGTATTCTCGATATCATGCTTCCCCACGTCGATGGATTTACCATTGCTGCAGAAATCAGAAAGATAAATACTGTTGTCCCTATAATATTTCTGACAGCAAAGAAACTGAAAGAAGATGTTTTGAAAGGATACGGCGTCGGAGGTGACGATTATGTTACAAAGCCATTTGACACTGAAATTCTCCTGGCAAAAATCAAGGCTATAATGGCAAGACGCGATTTTCAGAGTGGTACCCGCGATATTTTTGAAATAGGTAAATTTGTCTTCAATTCCAAACTCCGCACTCTTACTAATGGCGATGATGAAAAGAAACTTTCTCCAAAGGAGGCTCAACTGCTTGAACTTCTGGCTATTAATCCAAATGCTCTGATCAGCAGAGAGATCGCATTAAAGAAGATATGGGGATCAGATGATTATTTTACTGCGCGCAGCATGGATGTGTATATAACAAAACTCCGGAAGTTTCTTTCAGATGATCCTGCACTGAATATAAAAAATATTCACGGCG
>JBBRVC010000236.1:0-2815 GCA_038247205.1 Bacteroidales bacterium | reverse complement strand
GGCGGTATAAACTCCTTTACCTGATTCATCGATAGGCAGTTTTTGATCGCCAACGAGAATTTCAGGTTTCTGTGTTGTATCTGTAGCTGAAATGAAAACCTGAGCCGTGTATTCACTTCCCTGTTGAATATAGTTTGAACTTGGTATAACTATAGCACTTAACTTATTGAATTTGAATGAGGCGGCATCAATCTGGGTGTAGAGGTGATTAAGCACCTCGGTTTCAGCATTTCTTACGTCAACCTGGAATTTCGACATAATGGTTATTACTGCAACAAGCGGAAGTGTCTGGAATGTTAAATTCTCCCATCTTTCAGTTTCGCCATCTTCATTTTTACTGTCATCTGTATTGAGGCTTGATCTTAAGGCATTTTCAGCTGTTGGATTTTTTCCGTCGAGAGTTGTTATAAGAAATTCACGATATTCATTCAGCAGAGCTTTCATCGCATTTGCCTTACCGTTCTCATTTGCCCCGATAAGGATTTCTGATGGAACATTATTATCATCAATTTTCTGAACCTTTTCAATTATGACTTCCCTGCCATTCACTGCCGGAGTCTCAGGACCTTCAGCTGTTGTAATGATTTCAATTTTAAGGTCCTGAATGAAGTCAAATACTTCATTTGCCCGGGCCTTAACCTCATATGCAGTGGTTTTATACTTCCCGGCTTTCTCCGGATTTTCAGCGGCAGCCCTGTCAAATTGTTCGTAGATGAGATTATTTTTTAAGGCGTAATTGGCAATTGTCAGAGTTAGTCCCTTATCAACTTTTTTAAATGCTTCTACGGCCTCTTTTGATACGTTAAGTGCAAGCATGGCGGTAAGCACCAGATACATCATACCGATCATCTTTTGCCGCGGTGATAGCCTTTCGTGAGCCATTTTTTCTGTTAGTTTAGTTAGGTAAGTAAAAGGTCATGCTATTTTACATTCATCGCAGCAAGCATATTTCCATACACATTGTTTAACGCTGACAGATTGTCGTTAAGCTTTGATATTTGCTCACGGTACTTTTTAGCATCACCGGCTGAATCCGAAAGATCTTTAACCAGGCCTTGTACTCCTTTAAAGAGTGTTTCCGATTCTCTTATGTGATCATCAGCTCCCTTGCGCTGCAACTCATATACTGCATTGAGGGCTGAGAGATTTTTATTCAGAGATTCGAGTTGTTGCTGATAGGATTTGCCTCCTACTTCAATAACAGAAAGTGAGTCCGACATTTTACGATATGTAGCACTTGAATCATTGATCAATTTAGTAGTTGATTGGTATGACTCTGATAATTTTCCAAGAGATGCGTCAGCACCCTGGATAGTGTTCATATACTTGGTTGAAGCGGCAGAAACATCACCCATAGAATTCATGTTTGCGGTTGTCTCTCCAAGTTTTTTCATACCAACCCCAAGTTTCTGGAAAAGATCGGGGGTGATTTCAGCTTTTTCGAGCATTTCATCAAATTTAGCCAGAGCGAGTGAACCAGCGCCACCACCTACTGCTCCGGCAACAACACCCTGATATTTACCATGTGAAGGAAGCCCTGC
This sequence comes from Bacteroidales bacterium, assembly GCA_038247205.1. Lineage (GTDB taxonomy): Bacteria > Bacteroidota > Bacteroidia > Bacteroidales > VadinHA17 > LD21. The sequence continues at coordinate 1,274 of JBBRVC010000236.1, read as the reverse complement.
TGCATCATCTTCAGGAATCCCGGCAAGTTCCGGGTAAACAAGTGACCAATCAATCTCTTCGTGAAGTGGTTCGAAAGCGGAAAAGAAGAAAATAAGTGCTTCTGTAAGCAAACCAATCGTAAGCATGGTTCCTGCCAGTGGCCAGTGTTGTATTTTAAACAATGCACCAATAATAACAACGGAAGCACCTAAACCATATAATTTTGAGATGAAGTTCTTCCACCCGCTGCTTTGTACTAATTCTGCTAGGCTCATATACCTGATAATTTAAGGGTTTATTTCAAATTTTGTTAATTTACTCCAATATAAGATCTTACGTTCCGGAATCCAATAAAAGGTTTAGTCGAATCCTGATATTCATAATCCCTCGATCCTGTTTGGAGATAATATGCAATATCTTTCCATGAACCACCCCTGATGACTTTACGTTTCATTATCGGAGGGTCCTGTGGAGTTGCATTATATTCATAATTGGGTTGAAGGTCGTGCTGAAAAATATAAGCTGAAGGATGATATGCACCACGGGTCCATTCTGAAACGTTACCCGACATATCATATAACCCATATTCGTTCGGTTCATATGAACCTACTTTTCCAGCATATACGTTACCGTCGTCAATATAGTTTCCACGCAAAGGTTTAAAGTTGGCAAGAAAGCATCCGGTATTGTTACGTGTGTAAGGACCTCCCCATGGATACATTGACAGGTCGAGACCACCCCTGGCTGCGTACTCCCATTGGGTTTCAAGAGGCAACTCATATGACTGAACATCAGGAATACCTTGTTTTCTGAGAGCCGTATTCATAAATTCAGTTCTCCAGATACTGAATGCTTTTGCCTGAAGCCATGTTACACCTACAACCGGATAGTCATCAAATGATGGATGCCAGAAATAAAGTGAAGCCTGCGGATCATTAAAAGAATATGTGAAATCTCTGATCCAGCAAAGCGTATCAGGATAAATATTAAGAATGTCATGTTTTATGAAAGAAGAACGGTTTGTTATATCTGACCGGGTTCCGTCAGCGTTTGTTACCTGTCCTTCATACCTTCCTGTATTGGTCTGATAATCATACACATACTTTGATTTTGCAGCCTGCTGATAATCAACCCAGAAATATGAATAGTTCAGCTTCCTGATATCGATTTGCTTTTTCCCATTGAACCTTTCTTCAACAGGATAATACATTTCCTCAAGAGTTGCTGCAGTTGTTTCCTCTTCAGCATCTATCTTTTCCTCCCAATTGATTACATTAGGCTCAATTACATTTCC
>JBBRVC010000235.1:0-2821 GCA_038247205.1 Bacteroidales bacterium | reverse complement strand
GTTACTATGCTTGTCAATTTTTGGAGCACATTCCCAACAATTACCTGTTACAAAGACTCTTTTACGCAGTACACCTGAGAATGAAAATGTTTCTGTCCGGGGAATAAGCAGTTATCTTGAAGCTGTGAAAAAGAACAACCAGGAACTGCATAGCATCATGATCTTAAGACATGGGAAAGTTGTAGCTGAATATTGGTTTGGCGATAATGCTCCCGATATTAATCATGTCATGCACTCGGTAAGCAAGACCTTCACATCAACCGCAATTGGATTTGCAGTTACCGAAAACCTTATTAAGGTAAGCGATAAAGTTATTTCTTTCTTTCCAAAGGATCTGCCCGCTGAAGTTTCTGCTAACCTCGCAGATCTGGAAATACGGGATCTTCTGACAATGACAGTCGGACATAATGTCGACCCGACCTCTGATATCCGAGCCAGTACCGGCAGCTGGGAACGTCTTTTTCTTGCAAAGCCAATCGAGAATAAGCCGGGTGAAAAATTTGTTTATAACAGTCTCGCTACCTATATGCTTTCAGCTATTATACAGAAGGTTACCGGTGAAAAGCTTATGGATTATTTAAAGCCAAGATTATTCCAGCCTCTTGGTATCTCTGGTGCAGTGTGGAGTGAAAGTCCAACGGGTATTAATGCAGGAGGGTGGGGGCTGTACATTAAAACCGAAGACATGGCAAAGTTTGGGCAATTTTACCTGCAGAAAGGTAAATGGGAAGGCAAGCAGCTTTTACCTGAAAGCTGGATTGATGAGGCTGTGACAGCGAGAATCAATCAACCGGCGGTGTGGGTAAAAGCCGGTACCAAACCTGAAGACAGCGACTACCTGCAGGGATACTGCTATCAGATGTGGCGATGCCGTAATAATGGCTACAGGGCAGATGGAGCCAATGGCCAGTTTATAATTGTGCTTCCTGATAAAGATGCTGTTATAGCATTAACAGCCAATATCAATCCTACACAGCCTGAACTGGATCTTGTGTGGGAGTATATATTACCTGCATTGAAATAGTATTTTAGATATAACTATTATATTTTAAGCCTGATATCCAATCGTTGCAGCAGGGCAGTTAGTCTCACAATCAGAAATGCCCACATCAGGGATCCGGCAATTACAATTAATTGGCTATCAGATTGTTTATAGATTAACAGCGGTATTCCGGTGCTTAGAATAAGGTAATAGATGACATCAGCAGAAAGGTAGGCTGTCAGGGAATTTTCTACTGCAGGTCTCAGGAAGTTTGCCCACCCTGTGAGCTTCTTCACATCGGTGATCCGGTAAAGAATGACAAAAACCAGTAGATTTATTCCACTGCAGATCATTACCCAGCTTGGAGTTCCATTTATCTTTGAGATGATAAACCAGTTTCTCAGAACAAATCCGGCTGCCAGGAAGGATATCCCTAATCCTGCTATGGAAATGATAACCTTACGGAAATCATTTATTTGAAACTTTTTGATGATCAATCCGGCAATTAATCCTGTGAGTACCATGAAGGGAACATTCCCCTGAATAAGTGTGCCAAAAACAGTTGTGATAATTTCAGGTAATTTTATCATATCCAGACTCCAAATTATATTCAGAGCCATAAAGAACCCTGTGAGGAGAGCTGTTTTCAAGATTGAATCCCTAAAGAGCAGATAGGCAAAAGCGGATACCAGGTATCCCCAGCCTAACAATCCCAGGTAGCCCCACCAGCCGGTTATCAGTGAGCCATTGTTCTCAGGTTCTCCGGAATTGAATTTAAAGACGAGGAATGCAAGGACTGCCATTCCGAAAAGCCTGAATCCGGTAACTGTAAAGAACCTGTTTTCTTTATCGCGGTAATCATTCCATATCATGAAAATGCCAGCGTACATCATTAAAGTCCAGATGATTGCGCTCAGACCTGTGAGCTCTGCATCAATCCTGCCGGAGTTGAGCATAAGGACACCAATTATAATCAGGCTTATAAAACGTATTATAATATGCCGGCTTATGTCATGAGTGTTTTCTCCGGCAGAGAATCGTTTGGAAAGAGCAAATGGAACAGCCAGTCCTGCTATAAACAGGAATCCGGGGAATACCCAGTCGGCAAGTCCCATGCTATCGGCAGTTTCCGGGCTATGTCCCAGCCAGGCAGGCGCCACCCTCATGTACAAATCATTAACAAACAGCATTAGCAGGAGGGTTATTCCTCTCATAATGTCGATAGAAGAGATGCGGTTATAATTTGTCATTTGCGGCAGATCAGTTTGGCGATAAAAGTAAGAAAAATTCAGGGTTAGAAGAATTGATCAAGAGAACACTACCGAAAACATTTCAAAGAGATAAATATTAAAAATCAATGCAAAATTGTTATTTTTGCTATCCATACTCGGGGTGTGGCGCAGTTGGTAGCGTACTACGTTCGGGACGTAGGGGCCGGAAGTTCGAGTCTTCTCACCCCGACCATCAATGATTGATTTGCAATGAGTTACAAAACTTTATGAATTCATTATGAACTTTCAAGACAATAACACCTCCTTCATATAGTATGTTGGAGGTGGTTTGTTTTTAAAAACTTATTTTTTAGTGTGCTGTATATCAACTATTTCATTCTTAAAAAAAATTCCAGAAAAAAATTTCTTCCAGAAAAAAAATGAACAATCGAATTTAGCCTCAGATTATAATTTTTTACACTGTTGTCCGGTAAAATAATATATCGTCCCTAACGGGACTTTGGGTTATTCCCTAACTATTTTACTACCAATATTTTGTCCCTACGGGACAATCCCGTTAGGGATGAAATATCGGTAGAAATATAAAGTAAGCCCAATTTGTACAAAG
>JBBRVC010000234.1:0-2840 GCA_038247205.1 Bacteroidales bacterium | reverse complement strand
TACCTAGTGAACGCAATATGTTCATATTTAAGAATCTACTTAATTGATCATTTTCTTTTGAATACAGCAACAAATCCCCCGTTATCAGCCATTGTAACCTTAAGCGTTCCCGGAGATTCTATTGACATAATGGATTTCTTTAAATCCTTTGGATCCTTATCTGAATTTTTGGTGTCGGCCCAGCTCTCAGCTTCATATTTACCAGCCGGTAAGAAAGACAGATTCAGTTCAATTTTTTTTCCAATGCTGTTATTCATAACCCCAATGAACCATGTATCTCCACTTCTTTTAGCGATTGCCACGTAATCACCGGGATAGCCCCCGATGAATTTGATATCATCCCAGGTAGTTGGAACAATCTTCAGAAAGTCAGAGCCCGGCTGATTAAGAATATTATCAGGATGGTCGCATACAACTGTCAGCGGACTCTCATAAATTACAAATTTTGATAACTCTGCGGCCCTGGTATTCCATACAATGGCAGGTGTCTGATTTTTGTATTGTACTTTTGTAACATTCAAAAACGCGCCCGGAGTATAATCCATCTGTCCTGCCAGCATTCTGGTGAATGCAAGCTTGACATTATGTTCGGGACTCATTTTATTCGAGAATTTGTAGTATTCGTTGCCCATTACACCTTCACGTGTTATCATATTGGGCCATGTCCTGATTATCCCATCAGGTTTGTAAGCTCCGTGAAAATCGACCAAAAGATGATTATCTGCTGCGCATTTGATTATGTCGTGGTACCAGTTTACCATTTGCTGATCATCACGATCCATAAAATCAATTTTAATTCCGGCAACTCCCCATTTCTCATATAAAGGGAATGCTTTTTTATAAGCTGAATTCCTGTTTACATCACTTGAGTAGAGCCAGACGATGATTTTAACATTTTTTGTCATGGCGTATTCAATAATCTGAGGCATGTTTATCTGAGGAGCCCATTTGGTAATATCAGCTTCGGGAGAATTGAATTTGCCGTACCACTGCCAGTCGACAAGCATGTATGGCCATCCCATCTCTGACGCAAGATCAATGTACTGCTTAATAACCGGCATCTCCATTTTCACCTCACCGCTCCACCAATGATCCCAGGCGCTCATTCCCGGTTTGATCCATGAAGGATCTTTAATGGCGCAAGGATCATTAAGATTCTGGATGATTTCCGATTCGATTAACCTGCCAGGAGTTTCTCCGATCATCAGAACGCGCCATGGAGTATAAACTTCATCGGAGAACCTGACTTTTACACCAGTCTCCGGTTCCCCTGGAACCGGCACCAGTTTTGTTGTCAGCTGATTTCTATTTCCATTTGTTCCAATATAAAAGGCAGCATAGTTTTCTATTTTTGCTTCAGTAATTGCAACCCAGCAATTATTGCCATAGTCCATCAGGAATGGCATACCTGCTATAGTCTTCTCATTCAGATAGCTTAACGGATGTTCAAAAAACTCTGATTCATTTGACGAGGAATAACCTCCATATTCAACAACCCAAGCTTTTGGGTCTCCGGGAATATCGAAAGTGGTCAGTTCTTTAGTTATCTGTCTGTCACCAATTTTACCGCTTCTGGAAAGCTTATAACGGAAAGCGGTACCATCATTGTATACACGAACAATGAACTCCATCTGCCTCATTGGATCAGATTTCTCTTTCAGTAACAGTTGCAGTTCGTTATAATTATTCACTATTTCTGCATGCTTTGATTTCACTACCGGTTTCCATGTCTCATTGAAATTCTTAACAGACTGATCAACAATTGAGAAGTTGCCTGTCATTGCTGGCTCGTCTTTAAACTCAAATCCAAGCCGTGAAGAATTAATGATGGTTCTTCCATTATAAGTTACAGAGTAAGAGAGCTTTTCAGTGTTAGTTACGGTTACTTCAGTTTTATAATCAGGAGACCTGACCACAATTGTCTGAGCATTTGAATTTACGCCGAGAAAAATGGAAAGAATTATTAAGCCTTTCTTCATTGTATTCATAATTAGTCGTGAATTACGTTTTGTTATCCAATTATTGTGTTTTTCTGTTTAATTAAAGATCAAATGCTTAAATATACAATTAAAATTTAATAGTTTTATACTAAAGTAAAGGCTTAGGTTGTTCGCAAGCCGAACCCGGGGTCGCTGATACTGACCATTCTACTAATAAGGAAAGTGTACGCTGGGTTTGTCTTTAATACAGTTAGGTAAAAGGATGGGGATTACTCCCCAGAGTGTCAAAGAAATTGAAGAACGGGAAAAAAGCGGAAGTATTTCTTTAAATGTATTAAGACAATTTGGTAAAAGTTTGGATATGAAATTAGTTTATGGATTTGTCCCAAAATATGAGAGTCTTGAAGAGATAATTGAAAATCGTGCGAGAGAGCTGGTAAAAGAAATAGTAAACAGGACTTCCATGAGCATGAAGTTGGAGGATCAGGAAAACAATCCAAAAAGGCTTCAAAAAGTTATAAAAGAAAAAACTCAGGAGATTAAAGCAGAAATGCCAAAATATTTATGGGACTAAAAATTGAATATATTGAAGGACAGACGCCCCTTGATGAGGATGAAAAGGAGGGTTTGCTTATTAAAACAATTTCTACAAGAGGTGACCTCGATGAATTTGAACAAGCTAATATTCAACAGGCAATTGAATGGACTTTGAAGAATAAGTTTCAAAGGGATGAAATCCTATCTGAGAGCTTCCTTTTACTTCTACATAAGAAAATGTTCGACGAGGCCTATAACCCTGATGAAATTGCGATCCGATCTAGCCACCGTCTCGTTAAAATTCATGTATTTCCAAATGGGAATGGACGACATTCGAGGCTTATTGCTGATATTTTGATTTCT
>JBBRVC010000233.1:0-2917 GCA_038247205.1 Bacteroidales bacterium | reverse complement strand
ATCGACTCTCATTATGAAAACAAGTTTGCTATCATCGGTAACTTCCCTTATAACATTTCAACTCAGATACTATTCAGGGTTTTGCAAAACCGTGAAAAAATTGTCGAAGTATGCGGAATGCTTCAGAAGGAAGTTGCTGAAAGAATTTGTGGAAATCCGGGTTCAAGGACATATGGCATATTAAGTGTTCTGCTACAGGCATATTATTCTACAGAATATCTCTTCACTGTACCAGAGCATGTTTTTTCTCCGCCTCCAAGAGTAAAGTCGGGGGTCATCAGGCTTATAAGGAATGATGTAAAAAGTCTTGATTGTGATGAAAGTCTGTTCACCAGAGTTGTAAAAGCAGGTTTTAACCAGCGCAGGAAAACTTTGAAAAACTCAATCAGGTCAGCCTTTGAGTTGAAGAGGGATGATTACAAAGAATTCCATTTAAGACCTGAGCAAATGTCTGTGGATCAGTTTGTTGAAATGACCAGATGGATACAGGAAAACATGGTGGAATCAGAATGAGAATCCGATAGCTTCCACAGGATTCATTTTTGATGCCGAGTATGCCGGAGCATAACCGGCTACTATCCCAATTAAACCTGAAATAAAAATGGCAAGAAAGGCATTTCCCAATGTCAGATACATTCCCAGGTCCCAGAGGTAGTTGATTATCAGGGTTGCTATAAAAATCATAAGCAGACCAAGTAATCCGCCGATAATTGAAAGCAGTACCGATTCAACAAGGAACTGCTGGAGTATAAAAAATCTTTTAGCTCCCAGAGCTTTCTGAATACCAATAATATTTGTTCTCTCCCTGACGGAAACAAACATAATGTTAGCTATTCCGAAGCCACCAACGAGTATTGCAAAACCTCCGATCAGCCATCCACCGGCATTTATACCGGCAAATACAGCATCAAATCCCTGAGTCAGAAGACTGGCCTTATTAACTGAAAAATTCGACACTTCCTGGGGTTGCAGTCTCCTGGCAGCCCGAAGGATCATCGTTGTTTCATCACTTAGTTCCTGGATCATTACTTCAGGCCTCGCTTTGATTATAAGTTGTGACTCAATGTTATTGTTCTTCAGATTAATGAATGTTTTTCCGAAATTCAGAGGTATCAGCGTAACCTGATCCATTCCGCTGTCGCCGATGCCGCCTTTCCCCTCTTTTTTAAAAACGCCAATTACTGTTGATTTGAAGCCGTCAATTGAGATTGTTTTTCCAACAGGGTTGGCTTTTTCAAAAAGCTTTTCTGCAATCTCAGCTCCAAGAATTGCAACATTTTTACCGGTTGAGGCTTCAAAGGGAGAAAAAAATCTTCCGTTTTCAATATCAAAAGATCTTACACTTTCAAACTCATTGGTAACAGCTCCAATCGTTACATCGCTGGCTGCATTCTTAAGATATTTGACTTGTTTCCTTTGAGAAACCATCAGGCATACAGATTCTGCTTTTGTTGATCTTTTCTGTATAGCTTCAAGATCACCAACTGAAACGGCCGGCCATTTTATAATATCCCACCAGGCAAGGCCAGGATCAAATGACCATGGAAATTTTTGTACGTATACCACGTTATCTCCCAGTGTGGAAATGCTTTCACGAATGGAATTAGCCATCCAGTCGAGCACTGTGAAGACAGAAATTATTGAAAAAATACCAATTGTAATCCCGAATAAAGAAAGAAATGTTCTTAATTTATTGACTATTATTGAGTTAATAGCGAAAAGGAACCCTTCTTTAAGTAATCTTAAAAACATTTTTATCAATTGAATTGAATACAGAGCGTCAAATATAGTAAAATCATAAATAGGGCAGATATTAAAATCTTAATTTAAAGTTTTGATATTCACAATTATTTAATATGCATGTTAATAAAAAATATCTATTTTTACACGCCCTAATGGATCATTAGAATGGAATCATAATTATCAGTTAATGAGTGACAAACCAATACGCAGTGCGTTAATTTCTGTTTTTTATAAAGATGGTCTTAAAGAAATAGCAGAGAAGCTCCGTGACCTGAAAGTAAAAATTTATTCGACCGGGGGCACATACAGTTTTATAAAAGACCTGGGGATCGATGCTACTAAAGTTGAAGATCTCACTACTTATCCATCAATACTCGGAGGACGGGTAAAAACGCTTCATCCATCGGTTTTTGGGGGTATTCTGGCACGAAGAGACAATCAGAATGACCGTGAGCAGTTAACGCAATACGGAATTCCTGAAATTGATTTAATAATTGTTGATCTTTATCCTTTCGAACAAACTGTCAGTACTGTTACTGATGAGGAAGAAATAATTGAAAAGATAGATATAGGAGGCATTTCTCTGATCAGGGCTGCAGCTAAAAATTTTAACGACGTGGTAATTATTTCCTCAAGGGATCAATATCAGGGTCTTTTTGAACTTCTTGACCTTAAGAAAGGAATTACTTCCTTAAGCGAAAGAAGGTTTTATGCAGCCGAAGCTTTTAAAACGTCATCACATTATGACACAGCGATTTTCAGATATTTTAATAAAGAAGCAGGAATACCGGTATTCAGGGAGAGCATTAATGAAGCATATCCTTTAAGGTATGGTGAAAACCCTCATCAGAAGGGCATCTTTTTTGGAAATACAGATGAAATGTTCAGCCGGCTTCATGGCAAAGAGATTTCATACAATAACCTGCTTGACCTTGAAGCGGCTCTCAGCCTGATAGACGAATTTACAAACCCGACATTTGTAATTATTAAGCATAATAATGCATGTGGGGTAGCAACCAGGGCAACAGGAGTGGAGGCATGGCGCGATGCGCTGGCGTGCGATCCGGTGTCTGCTTTCGGAGGTGTTATAGTTACAAATGTTCCCATTGATGAGGATACAGCAACAGAGATTGATAAGATTTTCTTTGAAATAATTATAGCAAAAGAATATAGT
>JBBRVC010000232.1:0-2974 GCA_038247205.1 Bacteroidales bacterium | reverse complement strand
GGTATTGTTGATCTGAAAGATATGATCTGGAAAGTTTTGAACTCATGATCTTAAATGTATGCAGGAACTTGATCAGAAACTCCTTCTTCTAATAAACTCTCATAACACTCCATTCTGGGATCAGCTGATGCACAATCTTAGTGGAAAACTGATTTGGGCACCCATTTATCTGATCATAATTGTTTATCTGGCAATAAGATACAAGAGAAAATTCCTTGTAATTCTCTTGTTTATTATTCTGGCAGTAACTCTTGCCGATCAGATTTCTGTTCAGCTTTTTAAAAATACTTTTATGCGTTTGCGTCCTTGTCACGAACCGGCTCTGCAGGGCTTACTACATCTCTATAACGGGGAATGCGGCGGTCAGTACGGTTTTGTTTCATCTCATGCCTCAAATTCATTCAATATAGCCCTTCTGTCACTTTTGTTTATTAAAAAGCGATGGTATACCATCAGTATAATTCTCTGGGCGATAGTAATCTGTTACAGCAGAGTGTACCTTGGCGTACATTACCCCGGGGATGTAATCTGTGGCGCACTTCTGGGTGCAACAATCGGGTGGGGTTGCTACAAGCTTTATTTATTGACCGATAATAAGATACTTCAAAATAGTTCGTATTTTTATAACCCGTCAAAAACAGCGGCTTAGAGCAAAATTCAGATTTTGAGTATCAGGAAATAGTATGTTTTGCATAAACCTTGAATCACACGATCCTTTTTTTAACCTTGCACTTGACGAGGTGTTGCTCAAAAACCGGAAGGGAAATTTTCTTGTCCTCGGAATCAATGAGCCTGTAGTAGTTACAGGAAAACATCAGTTATCACACAGGGAAACCAATACACGCTTTGTTTCAGAAAATATTATTCCCGTAATACGGAGAATTACCGGGGGCGGGACAGTCTATCATGACCTGGGCAATCTCAATTTCTCGATGATAATGCAAAGTGAGCATGGTAAGCAGATTGATTTTGTAAAATACACCTTACCCGTTTTAAGGTTTCTGTCAGAATTTGGCGTGGAGGCGAAATTTGAAGGCAAAAATGACCTTAAAGTCGGGGGATTGAAGATCTCAGGTAATGCAGAACATGTACATCGTGACAGAGTGCTGCACCATGGAACTCTTCTTTTCGATTCTTCGCTTGAAAATCTGAGAAATTCGTTAAGGAAAGAACAGGGTAATTATACATCGAGAGCGGTCGGTTCAAACCCATCGTCGGTAATGAACCTGAAAGATAAAATGAATAATATAAAGGACGTAAAGCAACTCAGGTCAGAAATGTTGAATTGGTTTCTTCACAATTTTTCCGATGCCGGGATATATAGCCTTACTGCTGCTGATGTGGCAGATACAGAGGCTCTTGCACGTTCGAGGTACAGAACCTGGGAATGGAATTATGGCTATGGACCGGAATATATGTTCACAAATTTGGTTCAGATTGAGGACAAAAATTATGAGTGCATATTATCAGTAAAAGATGGATTAATCCTGAGTTGTAAATTTGAGGGTGGAGATCGGTTATATTCAGTTGAAAAAAACCTGATTGGAATAAGGCATATGCCGGAAGATATGCTGAATATTTTAAGACAGGGTGGTGTTGCGATTGGTGATGACGAGATATTTCAGATGTTTTGATGAGCTCCTTTAATCATAAAATCAAGCAACCAATCATCTCAACAAATAATGTATAATCAAAAACTTACACAGAGAAGACAGAGAAGGCATAGATGTTCAAAGAGTTAGCAGTAATAAATCCCCTCCTCGGAGCTCCTCGGAGGGGCGAGGGGTGGGTTTGGAAGGCAAGAAAAAAACGTAGTAGTCTTGCGGATAAAAAAAGTAATACATGAATATTCTTCTTTCAATAGTAGTGTGGCTGATAGGGATAGCATTCCTCACTATTATGTTTCCGGTGACTTTTATTATCTGGATCATAGCTCTGCCATTTGATAAAAAAAGGGTTGTAATTCACTGGGTGCTTGTATATGAATCAATTATCCTTACACGACTGGTTCCGATATGGAAAGTCAGGTTTGAAGGAAGGGAAAATACCATTAAAAATAAAACCTTCGTAATCATTTCAAATCATCAGTCAATGATGGATATATTATTCCTTAATGAGCTGAAAATGAGATTTAAATGGATCTCGAAGATCGAAACCACCAAAGTGCCGTTTATTGGCTGGTATCTGAGGATGGCAGATTATATTACTGTTGACCGCGGTAATAGTGAGAGCAAGGAAGAGATGCTTATGAAATCATACAGTTGCCTTAAGGATGGCACTTCATTAATGATTTTTCCTGAGGGAACAAGATCTCCAGATAAACAGATAGCCTTCTTTAAGCGGGGAGCATTTCAACTGGCAATCAGTGCGCGGATTCCCATCCTGCCAATTGTGATTGATGGCACCGGAGGAGTTCTGCCCAAACATGGTTTGATTTTCAGCGGAGGGCATAAGATCAATATTAAAATACTGGAACCGGTGTATCCTGATTCGTTTGAAACCACTGATCCTGAGGAGCTTGCAGTTAAGCTCAGGGCATTAATGATTCCGGTTCTTAATGATTTAAGAATAGTGTAGAATGGCCTATTCCGATAAATATAAGCATATACTTGCCAGGATGGGCTATTATGATTATCAGCTCGGTCTGATCCATCGCCATATTAATCAGGAGGGAGGATGGGATTCCCACCTGGAACATTGCAGGAATTTCATTCTGAAGGCTGTTAATTATTATAAGCCATCGAAAGTTACAATTCTAGGAAGCGGATGGCTGCTTGATCTGCCATTGGCCGAGATGTCTGAGATATCTCAGGAGATTGTTCTGATAGACATCGTTCATCCACCTGAAGTTATAGCTCAGGCAGGCTCACTTAAAAATGTAAAAATTCTGGAAGCTGATGTCACTGGAGGATTAATTGAAGAGGTATGGAACAAGACCGGGAGGAAATTTTTCTTCAGGAAAGCTGGTTCTTTT
>JBBRVC010000231.1:0-2992 GCA_038247205.1 Bacteroidales bacterium | reverse complement strand
TAAACTTGAAGCAAGAGACTATCAGTCGGATATTATTTTGATCAATACTTCATTCAGTGATAACAGTATACTTGCAGGTCATCAATATCTCCTTGCAATGAAATGGAATGAACAGTATGAGTATCCTAAATTTATCAGCAGCGATGTTAATAAATTTTCATCTGCAATGATTAATTCCGAAGCATACGATTTACTGCCCGTATTAAAAGGCGACTGGACATCCAACTGGGACATCTTTTATCAAGGTGAGTTTGAGCGGCATAAAAAAGCCAGATTGAGTCAGAATCAGCTATTAGCTGCTGAAAAACTATCGACCTTAAGCAGCTTATTGGATAATTCAAAACGACCTATGAATCCGGAAATCAGCCAGGCGTATCGAAGTTTATTGCAGTTCAGCGGTCACGGCAGCGGATTGGAATATGGTTACGGCTCACCTGAAGAGAATAGGCTTACGATGGACTATCGTCAGAATTATATAGATAATGCTTATTTAGGATCGGAATCAGTTTTATTAAAAGCATTATATCAAATTTCAAAACCAGAAGAAAGTTTAGATTCTGAGGGATTATTTGTGTTCAATACTCTTTCCTGGAGGAGAAATGATCTTGTGGAAATTCAATATCCATTTGATACTTCACCGGAGTATGATGTTATTGATGCGGGAACTAATGAAATAATTCCGAGTTTCAGAAAGAATCATAAACAATATTTTGTGGCCATAGATGTACCTTCATTTGGATATAAAAAGTATCTGCTTAAACCGAAGTCAGTATCAAAAGAATTTCCGAGTGGACTTGTAAAGACAGATAACTCGATACAAAATCAATTTTATAAAATTACATTTGATACAAACAATCCATCGGTTACAAGTCTTATTGATAAAAAGACTGGCAAAGAATTAATAAATAATAATAATGGTTTTGGATTGGCATTTCCGACAATAGAAAAATTTCAGTTGAATCAGAAGCATTCATCCATATCAGGTAGCAAGACCAGTTACGAAATTATGGATGAGAGACCAGTAAGACTTATTTTTAGGATCAAAAGAGAAAATGATGTAATTGAAATTGTAGATTATTCATTGCTTGATGGAATTGATAAAGTATTTGTTAATGCCAATGTAAATCTTGAATCATTGAAACCGACTAAAATACTTGAAGAATATGGATTACCTTTTAGTTTTAATCTGAATAATGCAAAAGTCAAATCGGAGATAATAGGTGGATTCATTGAACAGGATAAAGACAGATTACCGGGAATTGATCATGATGGTGTATCATTAAGAAGATCAGTATCAATTTTTAATGACAGCGAAAATATTATCTGGTCAACAGCTGATGCAAGGGTAATCCGTATTAGAGTAGATAGTGTGATTAGTGAACCAGTTATAATTTCAAATTTGGTTAACAATTTTCCTGCTGACTGGAACAGACATGAGAATATGACAGGCAAAATTGATTTCCGTTATGCTTTTGGCTCAGCGGAAGGAAGTTTTGATCCAGCCAAAACATCGATGTTTGGATACGAACTTAATGAACCCTTGCTTGTTAGAAAAAGCTGGTTCCGAGCTTTACCTTCTTCCGAAGAATATTTATCAATAGAAAATCCAAATGTTGTTCTGCTTAATCTTAAATCAAGTGAACAGGGAATTATTCTCAGATTATTGAATACAGACAGCGAGAAAAATCAAACTGCTAAAATAGAAAGTAAGTTGTTTACTAATTTCAATGCCGAGGGAATAGATTTACTTGGAAATAAAACACAGGATCTGGAAGTGAGAGAGAATGTAATCACTTTAAGTTTAAAGCCCGGAGAGTTTTCAGATATATTAATTAAATCATTAAATAAATAATCAGCTATGAAAGGAGGAGTTTTTTATACTTTGTACTTTGGATCATATTTTTTTAATAACAATCTTTAACTAAAAAAGGAGCTAGTAACATGAAAAGCAAATTTGCAAAATTATCTTTTCTCGGTATCGCTGGTTTAGCTGCATTGGTTATTGCAGGATGTTTTGTTATTCTTTCGGTATCACAGCCTTCATCAGTAATGGGACTGGAACAATTCACAGCTTCATTAAGTGTTGAAGTGGCCGGTCAATCTGATGCAACTCCACATTATGCGATAGTTGGATTAAAACTTCCAAATAGCTGGCAGGTTGATTCAGTGTGGTTTACAGGAGCTTATAATGACTACTGTACATTTTTACATCCTGATTCTTCAGACAGTGAACCAGGCGGGCAAGTTGATTACTGGACTGATTCTCTTGAAGCCAGGTTCCCAAGCGGCGCCGATATGCAATGGGTAGTTTATGAGTCATCTACCCCGCACTTAACATTAGTAAGCACCGATACTGTAAATCTTTATGTTAAGATGACACCGGGTATAACACAGGGTAATTTCAACTTGAGTTACTTTGTATCTGACGCAGCTCTTGATTTTACGGATCCGACCTATTACTCTCTCAGTGAAAATAATTCAATTACCGTTTCAGGAATTGTACCTGTTGAACTGACTTCATTTGCTGCAATAGGAACCAGAGATGGCGTACAACTTAATTGGGAAACAGCCACAGAAATTAATAATCATCGTTTTGAAATCGAAAGAAGTAATGATAGCCAGAACTTCACAATTGTTGGTTTCGTTAACGGAAGAGGAACAACAACTGAAAAATCTTCATACTCATTTATCGATAAAGGGCTTAATGAAGGAAAATATTACTATCGCTTAAAACAAGTTGATTATAATGGTGCGTATGAATATTCACAGGTAATTGAGGTTGAATTCTCTGTTCCACAGGTATTCTCATTAGCACAGAATTATCCTAATCCATTCAACCCATCCACAACTCTAAGTTTTGGATTGCCGGTTGAATCGAATATTACTCTTTCAGTTTACAATTCTTTAGGTGAACTTGTAAAGGTAGTTGCTCAGGGTACATTGCAGGCAGGTACTCATAATATGAATTTTGAAGCAGTTGATTTACCTAGCG
>JBBRVC010000230.1:0-3040 GCA_038247205.1 Bacteroidales bacterium | reverse complement strand
GGCAGGTATTAAGAATATGGTTATGGCTGCCCCTATCATTGTTCCTGAAAGCGATGGCAAACCTGCAGTTAGTTATAAAAGAAGCATGCATTCAGGCGGACCACGCTGGCTGCATTACAATATGTTCCTGGTTGCAAGACAGGTGCGCGCTGATTTTACAATAATCGATGGTGTGGAAGGTATGCAGGGTAATGGTCCGGTTAACGGATTTCCTGTTGATCATCGTATTGCACTTGCAGGTCAGGATGCCATTGCCGTTGACAGTCTCTGTGCAAAAATGATGGGTATTCCTCTCGAAAATGTTGGCTATCTTAATTATTGCGCTGCTGATGGACTTGGAACTACAGACCGCAGTAAAATCGATATTATTGGTGGAAAAAACCCTGATGACCATATAATAGCATACAAAGCAGGTGATAATATTGCAACACAGATGCAGTGGAAGGAACCTTTGTTCCCCCCTAAGCAATAAATTAGGTTTTATAACCCGGAATACTATTTAGGGCCAGAGATTTGAGGATAAATCTCTGGAATTTAATTCTTCCGGATTGGATTACTTGTTCTGACAGGAAAATTTAACAAATATTATTAATTAATCGAATCATAATAACCTATATGGAAAAGACCAAATTTTACAGAATAGTGATGGGTATTGCTGTCATTTTTCTATTAGTTTTTCTGATCATGCTTATTACTGGTAACGCAGCTAAAGGCGGACCATTTCTTATAGCATTTTTCGTTTTATTATCATTTGGCGTAAAAGGATATGAAGTTGTAAAGGGTTATACCTATACAGCATGGGTTTTTGCAGGAGTTACTGCAGCCATGTTTTTTCCTCAGCCATTTATTTCAATTGGTGATTTTAAGATGACTTTGCTTGTCGTGCCTCTTTTACAGATAATTATGTTTGGCATGGGATCACAGATGAGTCTGAACGATTTCACCGGAGTATTGAAAATGCCTAAAGGTGTAATTCTGGGGGTGTCATCCCACTTTATCTACATGCCATTGATGGCCTTCCTTATCACAGTAGTTTTCAAATTTCCTCCCGAAATAGCCGCAGGTATTATTCTGATTGGATGTACTCCTAGTGGATTGGCTTCAAATGTTATGGCGTTTATAGCCAAAGCCAACCTGGCGCTGGCTGTAACAATTGGAGCCACAACAACTATAATCTCCCCGCTTGTTACTCCTTTACTTATGAAAGTTATTGGTGGACAATACATTAAAGTTGACCTTTTGAAGATGATGCTTGATATCTTTGATATGATGATCCTTCCGATTATTGCCGGATTTATCTTTAATCTATTCAATGAAAACAAGGAAACCAAGCGTGTAAAAATAATGCAGATGATGGGATTCTTCTCCGTCATTCTGATTGCCAGTATATTAACGATGATTTACCGTGATTATAATTTTGCAAGATTTATGCTGGTAATGGCGAAATCCATTGGCTTGTTCTTTATTCTTCCAATTATTATTGCAGAAATATTCAGATATTACATGAAGGGTGATAAGAAAGCAATGAGTGAAATACTTGCATTGATCTCGAAATTTGGAATTGTATTGATTCTTGCAGTAACTGCGGCTCCGGGGCGCGATGCGCTGCTAAGTATCGGAATGCTGATGCTTTTGTTAAGTGTTTTCCATATTACCAGTGGATTCTTATTCGGGTATACAGTAGGCCGGATATTCAAATTACCAGAGCAGGACTGCAGAGTACTTGCATTTGAAACCGGTATGCCAAACGGCGGTTTGGGTTCAGGATTGGCAATGCAGATGGGTAAAATCGCGTCTGTCGGACTTGGACCATTGGTCTGGGGATCGGTAATGAATGTGGTAGGCTCAATTCTTGCAAACTACTGGCAGGGGAAGCCACCAAAAGATAAAAAGATAGTTCCTGAAACTGCACCAAAAAATTAGTATAGCGATGAAGAAACTTTTAACATTGGTAGTTTTGGTCTTTGTTCTTGCAGGATGGGCTAATTGTCAGAAATCGTCAGAAACTGAGGTAGCAGCTGCTATAGAGGTTTTTAAAAAAGGTATTGTTGATGCCGATAAATCAATTCTTGAGAGTATTACTGCCCCTGAACTGGTTTATGGCCATTCAAGCGGGAAGGTACAGAACCAGTCTGAGTTTATAGAGGAAATCTTAAGTAAGCAGGCAATTGATTATGTGAAGGTTGATATAACTGATCAGACTATAAAAGTTGCTGGTAATACAGCTATTGTACGTCATATTTATGCAGCTGAAACCATAACTAACGGTAAACCTGGTTCATTGAAGATCGGAAACATGCTGGTCTGGCAAAAGCAAAAAGGAAAATGGAAGTTGCTTGCACGACAGGCCTACAAATTATAAATAAAATTGCACGATCTCAGTAATAATTTGTGTTGTGACTGAGATTGGAAATTATTAATTCACAAAAAAGAAATTGTATGAGTAAAATTGTAACATTCGGAGAAATAATGCTAAGGTTGGTTCCACAGGGATTTGACCGGTTTAGCCAGGCGCGTCAGTTCAATGCATCATTCGGTGGCGGAGAGGCTAATGTTGCTGTTTCATTGGCAAATTATGGACTTAAGGCAGACTTTGTAACACGTCTTCCAAAAAATGACATTGCAGAATCATGCATAATGGATCTGAGAAGATATAATGTCGGAACAGATAAAATTATTTTTGGAGGCGACCGGGTAGGTATTTATTTTCTTGAAGCCGGAGCTGTTGCACGTCCCAGTAAGGTAATCTATGACCGTGCGAATTCAGCTATTGCGGAAATTAAACCGGGCATGGTAAACTGGGATTCAGTTTTTGAAGGTGTCACCTGGTTTCATTGGACTGGAATTACACCTGCAATTTCTGAAGGTGCAGCTCTTGCATGTAAAGAAGCTATCGAGTTTGCCAATAAAAAAGGAATTACAGTTTCAACCGATCTTAACTTCAGAAAAAACCTATGGAAATGGGGCAAAAAAGCATCAGAGGTTATGCCTGACCTGGTTGCAGGTTGCGATATTATTCTTGGTAATGAAGAAGATGCTG
>JBBRVC010000229.1:0-3088 GCA_038247205.1 Bacteroidales bacterium | reverse complement strand
TTCAGCAACTTCCTTCTGAAGCATTCCGCATACTTCGACAATTTTTTCACGGTTTTGCAAAACCCTGAATAGTATCTGAGTTGAAATGTTATAAGGGAAGTTACCGATGATAGCAAACTTGTTTTCATAATGAGAGTCGATATCCATTGTCAGGAAATCACCTCTGATTATTTCTTTAAGTCCGGAAAAGTTTTCTCTTAGAAAATGTACTGATTCATGATCTATTTCAATCACCCTGAAATCGGGAAAACTCCTCTCCATCAGATATTTAGTCAGTATTCCCATGCCCGGACCAATTTCCAGCACGGATTCATATCCGTTGCCAGTAAGTGTTCCGGCTATTTTCATTGCAATTTCCTGATCTTTCAGGAAATGCTGTCCCAGATTCTTTTTCGGTTGTACCCTACCCATTTTAAATATTTTTCAAGCATTATTTCCTGTGAAATCATTATCTCCAATCGGGAAGAAATTCCCTTCCGAACTTTCTCCAGATTGGTAATTTTAGCGACTCAAGGAATGCGACAAGCCGTTTAAGAACATTGTAATACAGAGTTATAAACAATATGAAAACCATAAGCCAAATTGCAACGATGTTAAAAAGAAGAGTCCCTATTTTTACGTTGCCTAGAAGTTTATATGGTGCAAAGAAGTGTGCCCTTCCATATTTTGAACCAGGTTTCATAAAAACCGGATCAGATTTTTGTATCAGTCTTTCCGGAGAATCATAAATTTTATTGGTATTCATCCTATTAAGCAAAATATTATTCAGGCTCTCATTATGGTTCCTTTCTCGCAATCTTACAAAGCCCTCTTCGCCTAACCTCCCCGAGATCTGATTATAGAGAGAGTCGCGCTTTTGAGTTATCATTCTATTCTCTGATCTGATAGCCGTCCTCATACTATCGAGTGTTGCCTTTGCTTCGCTTGCAATGAAATCATTGTATTGGGTATAATTAAGCCGTGTAATCCAGCTCCCGGATTTAACGCCAGTTCTGGATGAGAGTTCATTCAGATGAAGATTAAGCTTTCTGAGATTCTCTTCAGAGTATTCCCTGAATTCAGGATTCTTTCCGGCTGTCAGGCACTCATCGGCTTTTACCTTAAGAGTGGGAATAAGAAATGTTACTTCCCAGTCGGTCTGGCTTATACCCATGTCAAATTTGAAAAAAGGTTTTTCAAAATCATTGACACGGAACTGCTCAACACTCAGCGCTTCATACGCCCATCGGGTAACCATTATATCACCAATGAGAGGAACGTAGATCTTCTTGCTGAAAGTATGGTGAAGATCATCATATCTTATCATTGCCCCTCCAAGTATTAGTTGTGGAACAAGCAACAGGGGTATAAGGATGTAAATACTTACTGCTGAGCGCATACCGGCCGATATGTTCAATCCCAGCATATTTCCGAAGCAAGCTGTTGAAAAGAGAATTAACCAGTTCTGAGGAACCATGCCTCTCACTTCAAGTATCCAGTCTGCTATTAGGACAAAAGTTAACGACTGAACAGCTGACAAAGCAAACAGGAAACTTACTTTCGATAAAAGATAGCTCAGTCTGCTTAAGTTCAGAAACTTTTCCCTTTCAAGAATTTTCCGGTCCCTGAATATCTCTTCTGCGCTCACTGTCAGTCCCATAAACAGAGCAACAATAACTGACATAAAAAGGAATACAGGATAATTCTTATTTGACGCAAAATTATATCCTCCGTTTTCGCTGAATTTTGAAATATAAGCAAGGATAAATGCCAGAAGTGGTGCTTCAAGCAAATTAATGAACATATATTGCTGATCGGCCAGCTTGCGGGTTACATTTCTCCTGATGAATGTCTTGATCTGATCAATCTTTGGGGGAACCCTGAAATTACTTGGCGGAACATTTGATTTTACCGTCTCACTCACGAAAGAAGGCATCATCTTTTTCTTGTATTTCTCATGCCAGTCCAGAGGACTTATCTGACGGTCTTTTCCGGGAAGCCCATTATTATCGATGACCTTTACCTCGATTATATGAAGTATATTATCTGCTTCAACGTTTCCACAATTCGGACATTCACTCTCAGCTGCATTGGCCTGCGATGTTTCCGTCTTGAAATAAACCAGCGCCTCAACAGGGTCGCCATCATAGATCATATAACCACCTTTGTCAAGGATCCAGAGTTTATCGAACATCTTTATGATATCCGATGAAGGCTGATGAATAATGGCAAAAACCAGCTTCCCGCTAAGCGCCTGGTTGCGAAGAAGAGCCATTACCTTTTCGGAGTCGAAAGAGGATAATCCGGAAGTAGGCTCATCAATGAACAATACAACCGGTTCGCGCATCAGCTCAAGACCTATATTAAGCCTTTTTCTCTGACCGCCGCTCACCTTTTTATTAAGTGGATCCCCAACCTGCAGATCTTTAATGTCATACAAATCCAGATCAAAAAGCACTTTATCGACAGTAGCCTTTAGTTGATCCTCATTATAGTCTCCAAAGCAGAGCCGGGCATTGTAATAAAGGTTTTGATAAACTGTCAGTTCTTCAATAAGCATGTCATCCTGAGGAACATAGCCAATCAATCCTTTCAGCTCCTCAGCATCTGAATGTATATCATATCCATTAATGAAAAGGTTGCCCGATGTAGGTGCTATCTTTCCATGCAGAAGGTTTATCATCGTTGTTTTACCAACGCCACTTCCCCCCATAATTCCAACAAGGTTACCCGACTCAACCCTGAAATTCATTTTCCTCAGACCATTTGCAGAGTTTTTGAAAAGATATTCAATCTCCCTTCCCTCATAAATAATCTTTTCAGGGAATTTCCTTGAAACGAACTTTTTGTAAATTTTCGAATAATAAATAGGCTCAATGCCCTGACCTTTAATATTTACACCACGGTCAAGAAGATATGGCCTGCAGGCTATTATATCCCTCCCCTTGAAATAAAGGGGTAGTGGTCCGTCGTACGACAACAATAGTGTCCCGGTGCTTTCTATATGAAGTACAACAAGATGGCCTTTGAATCCTTTAATTCTTATATGACGCCATTTATCATAGTTCTTGTAATACCTGGCACCTGAGTACTCCGGATTATCACTTTC
>JBBRVC010000228.1:0-3093 GCA_038247205.1 Bacteroidales bacterium | reverse complement strand
GAATAATTATCTCCGAAGGATGTTTCCCGGAGGCAACTACAGCAGTGCTTATGAAGCAGGTTTTTGTGGTTATAAAATCCATAGGGAATTAAACTATCTTGGAATTAAAAATATTGTAATAAACGCCGCTGACATACCTACTGGATATTTCGGAGGATATTGACCCCCTGAAAACGGATTAAATAATGGTATTTTTTGCTGGATTTCGCATGTCATTACGGCAGATTCTGACCCCTTTTTCATAATCAGAAGGGGGATTTTTGTTTTAGGAAGGGGCAAGCGCGCAAGCGCGTTGAACTTTTCGGAGCATGTTGACCCCTTTCGCCAGGATTTCCGCTGATCTCTGATTGCTTTTCGGAGCATTCTGACCCCCTTGGTTATTTGATTATAAGCAGGTTTTATTATTTAGAGGTTTAAAACTCTAATACACGACAGATGGCAGGAAAAATAAAACCTATGAGTCAGATTAAACAGTTATTATTATTGCACGGGCAGAGTAAGAAAATTAAGTTTATAGCTCGTTCTCTGAGAATGAGCAAGAACACGGTTAAATCCTATTTATCAAAGACCGTGGAGTTGAAACTTTCCCTGGAACACATGTTATCCCTGGAAGATCCTGCATTGGAGCTGCTGTTCTCCAATGGGAACCCTGCCTATAAGGATGAAAGGTTCGAGTATATAAAATCACAACTTGATTATTATCAGCAGCAGTTAAAGCAAAAGGGAGTTACACGCAAACTCTTGTGGGAGGAGTATCTCGAAGAGGTCCCTTCCGGTTATGGGTTGACCCAGTTTTGTTTTCATCTTAAACAGCAACTGTTAGCCCGCAATCCAACAATGATAGTACCTCATGAGCCTGGGGAGAAATTATTTGTTGACTTTGCAGGAAAGAAGTTGCCCTATATAGACCGCGAAACCGGTGAATTAATCTACTGTCCGGTTTTTGTGGCCTGCCTTCCATTCTCTGATTATGCGTTTGCAATAGTTGTTAGGAGCCAATGCATTGATGATTTTATTTATGCCCTTAAACGTTGTCTGGAATTTATTGGTGGCTGTCCAGTGATATTGGTACCAGATAATTTTAAATCGGCCATAGTCAGGGCAAATCGTTATGAACCTGATTTAACCCGTGCACTGGATGATTTTTGCAACCATTACAAAATGACCGTATTGCCGGCCCGTGTTGCAAGACCCAGGGACAAGGCATTGGTAGAAAACCAGGTTAAATTAATCTATAACCGGGTATATGCTCAGCTTCGGAAACAACAGTTTTTTGACCTTTCTTCTCTTAATGAAGCAGTACTGGAAAAGGTCAGAAAGCACAATCAGACAAGGATGCAGAAAAAGCCATATTGTCGTGAAGAACGCTTTCTTTCAGTGGAGAAAAAGCAGCTCGGTCCATTGCCCTCAGAAGGATACGAGATTAAATATTACAGGGAACTGAAGGTTGCCCAAAATAACCATATTTACCTGACCATAGATAAGCATTATTACAGTGTGCCGTTCAAATGGACAGGGGAAAAAGTAAAGGTGATTTATAGCCGTTCTATGGTACGTATCTACGTCCGTGGAGAAATGGTCGCCATCCATCCAAGAGATTATACACCAGGTGGTTATTCAACCATTATCGAACATTTATGCTCACATCATCAGCATTATTTGGAAAGAAGCCCGTCATATTACATGCAAAGGGCAGAAAAGATATCCGGGCCACTCTTAAAGATAATCCAATGTCTGTTTGACGGTGGCAGACCTCCGGAACAAAACTACCGTACCTGCGATGGACTGTTCAGTATATACCGCAAAACTACCCCGGAAATATTTAATAATGCCTGTCTCAAAGCTATTGAGTTCAGGTGCTATTCATATAAGTATATTCTAAAAACGGTGGAAACCCTTCAAAAATATGGTCTGCCGGAAACAGAAACATCTATCCCTTTGCCCACTCACGAAAACATCAGGGGACGGGACTATTATACTCAACTTAATTTAAACCTTTAAAATTTATTTTATGGTACAACAAATTGATCTTAAACTCCGCCAGATGCGTCTTTCCGGTATGGCTCGTGGCTGGCAGGCATTGAATGAAACGAAGCAAGTGTTTGAACTATCCTTCAGTGAAGGGTTGGAAATCCTCATAGAAAGAGAGGAGGAAGAGCGAAAGAACAATCGTTTTAACCGGCTCATCAATGGAGCCAGGTTCCGTTATCAGGCAAGTCTGGAGGAACTAAGTTATGAACCATCCCGTGGCCTCAACAAGGCATTGATCAGCGATCTTGCTACTTGTGGCTACATTGCCAGAGGGGAATCTGTTTTAATAACCGGAGCTACAGGTTGTGGAAAAAGTTTTTTAGCATCAGCGCTTGGTCATCAGGCTTGCCTGCATGGATACAGCGTGATTTACTTTAACACCCAAAAGTTTATGCTCCGTACAAAAATGGCCCGGTCGGATGGGAGTATATTGAAATATTTTGATAAAATTGCAAAAGCATCCCTTTTAATACTGGATGATTTTGGTCTGACCAGGATGGAACAGCAGCAACAGTTTGACCTGATGGAGATCATTGAAGACCGCCATGGTAAGACATCAACTATGATTGTAAGCCAGTTACCTGTGGCGAATTGGTTTGACGTGATAAGTGAAACAAGCATTGCTGATGCCATTATAGACAGATTAGTACATTCAGCATATAGGATCGAATTAAAGGGAGAAACATTGAGAAAAAAACGGTAATATTGTCAGTTACCATCTGTTCTTTGAGATAAAACCTACAAGGGGGTCAGCATCGCCGTTTTGAGGGGTCAACATGACTGAAATATCCACTTTTGGTTAGTAATTCCTTGATTGTACGGATTTTTTAGCATGAATGCCAACGATTGATGGTATAACAATGTGGCGGATTTACGGGTTAATTTCCTGTCAATATTAGCGAATTTTTACGCGAGTACAAAACCCGCAAAAACCGCTGCTCCCGCAATTTATTATTACCATTGGTTCGCGGCTAGTTTTCTGTTTTTTATAAATATCCTTCTATATATAATGTTATTAGACTTATTGATAATCCTATTGCACCACCAACTAATACTTCTTTC
>JBBRVC010000227.1:0-3098 GCA_038247205.1 Bacteroidales bacterium | reverse complement strand
TTATCCCTTAACTTAATAAAATTGAAAAGTTCGGCATCGAAATTCGGAATAATTAAATCAATATGTTCGATTTCATGAATATGCATCAGCCGTCCCCACAAGGTATCCGTTCCCGAAGAAGGATAAGGTATCTGGTAAGTTTTATCAACTAGATCCTGCATATACAATCCTGGCTCGAGCGATTCATAGGCAAGGCCAATGATTCGTGCCTCGAAATCAGGACATTCGCGAATCGCCCGTATAACCGCGACTCCGGGCCCCGGACTATCAATCGCGTTAAGGGCGGTGACAGCAATGACTATTTTCCTTCCGGAGGATTCCCCGGGGTTGTTTAATTGATTTCCCATCAGGTTATTCTAAAATCGTATAATCTTTCAGTTGGGATAAATAATCATCAAGATCTATTTCGAACTGGTTCTGATCAACATCATATTTTGTGCAGATCGTCCCGATGATAAATTGATGCGGTTTCTCATCTTTGAGCATCGAGATAATTTCAGTTCCAATAGTGTTGGTCGAAAAAGAATCTCCGGTACCGGGATTAAAAATAAATCCCTCTTCACTTGTTGCAATATTCTTTTTAAGTCTCATTGGCGGTGTTTTAGATTTAAATTATTAACAGGCGCTGATTGTTCTTGTTGAATTGACTGTGAAGTTAGATTACGTACTACACTGAATCTAATGAAATCAGCAAAATGGTCGTTCTGATAAGTGGAAAGGCTGATTTACTCAATTGATTCATTAGAAATCAACAAAAGCAGATACCTTTTGAATTCGGGCTGATCCGGTTATTGTTTGTCCGGTAACCTTATATCAGGAATGTTTTATCGATAAATTCCTGAAATCTATCCTTGTACTGGTCACTAACCGGTATGAAAGTATTATGATCGAAAACAATTCTGTTCCGGTCGATCACCTTTACTTTGTCGAGATTGACAATAAATGACCGGTGAACCCGCATAAATTTATCTTTTGGAAGTTGTTCTTCGATGACTTTCAGCCTGATAAGTGTAGTTATTGGTTGATCATTAACCAGGTGAATCTGAATATATTCATTTGAGCTTTCGATGTAGTTGATTTCTGACAAGAGAATTCGTATCAGTTTGTATTCAGACTTTACGAAAATGCAATCTTTCGTAGCTTGTACAGTCTGGATTTGTTTTGGAAGGAACTCAAACCACGTCTTTGCCTTAATGGCCGACTTAAGAAAAACAGCATAGCTGATGGGCTTCAGGATGTAATCCAGTGCATCTACCTGAAATCCTTCCATGGCATATTCACTG
The DNA here is from genome assembly GCA_038247205.1 of Bacteroidales bacterium. Taxonomy (GTDB): domain Bacteria; phylum Bacteroidota; class Bacteroidia; order Bacteroidales; family VadinHA17; genus LD21. The sequence continues at coordinate 1,815 of JBBRVC010000227.1, read as the reverse complement.
TAAGCCGTTGTAAAAATAACCTTTGGCTTCGTTGTCAGTGATTTTACGAAATCCATGCCATTAAGATCCCGCATATTAATATCCACAAACAAAAGATCAGCTTCATGGTTGGCAAGATATTCCAATGCATCAAAAGCGCTGGAACATAGCGCGACTGCTTCAAGGAAAGGTGTTTTCTCAATATAGGCACCAATCTGCTGTAAGGCAAGAGGTTCATCATCAATAGCCAGGCACTTTATTTTCATAGACGGGGATAGTTAATTGAACTTCAAATTCTTTTTCATTCTCCTGGATATTTAAAAGATAATCATTTCCAAAGAGCAGTTTAAGGCTCTGTTTAATGTTCGTTAAGCCAATGCCTGAATAGCTTTTATCAGGGTTGTCCTGATTTTTGTGTTTGCTGTTGTTGATCGTACAATTTAGCCGGTTATGCGTCTGTTCCAATTTGAACGAAACAAACGATTCTGACTGATAACTCACTCCATGTTTAAAAGCATTTTCCAGAAAAGAAAGAAAGAGCATTGGCGGTATCTGGATATCATAAATATTCTGAGGAACTTCTAAAGTGACTTTTACTTTTTTCGGAAACCGCAATTGCATTAAGGCGATATAACTCTCAATAAAATTTATCTCCTTTTTTAAAGTAGTATTTCCCTGGGCCGTATCGTAGAGCAGATAACGCATCATGGTCGATAATTCTATGATGGTATTTTTTGCATCTTCCTTATTGATATCGATCAAGGCGTGGATATTGTTTAGGGTGTTCATGAAAAAATGCGGGCTAACCTGATGCCTTAAAAAAGCGAGTTCTGTTTTTAGCTGTTCTTTCTCCAAATCTTTGCGCCTGTTTTCTTCGTTGAGCCACTGAGACACCATTTTGATTGAGGTTCCGGCTCCCACCACGAGCAATGAAATCAGCAGCTCGTCAGTTATTATCATATAAATCGACTTTTGTTCAGGTAGCGTGACAGGTCTGTATCCCATCGGGGCAGGCATACCTAAACCTAATTCCATCGGAGGCATTCCCGGACCAAAATCCATAGGCGGCATAGTCATCGGTTGAGCAGGGTTCACTAATAATCCCATGGAAATACTCACCCCAATCATTAAGAGTGTTATAATTAAGGTTATACCGATATAAGACCGGTATTTTTTTTTGAATAGTAAATTTGGAACCAACAGATAGATGTTGACGGAGAAAATAATCAGATACGAAAATATACGTATCCATTCTCCAAACACCCTGTTCCAGTCCACGGAGTTATTGAGCCGATGATTAAAAAAGGGGATGGAAAATATAGTCATCCAGCTCACAATATAAATAATCAGCTCTATGCTTTTAATATTGAGTGTCTTAATCCCAATGTATCTCATGAAATGTTGAATTGTTTACAGAGGTGAAAGTAATCAAATGATATTAAAATGAAACATGCTTGAGCACCAGGTTATCTAATGTCTGATAAGTGGAAAGTAATTTCATTGCCGATTTGAACTGATGGGAGAGGAGCAAAGTAATCCGGCTATTGCAGCAGAACCGGAAAACAGAAGGCCGTCCCGAAAAAGTAAAATAACTTTTGAGACAGCCTTTCTGTTGTATTTCAGATGGGAATTTTATATAAACTCCTTCATCGATTGTTGAATTAATCCTATTGCTTCACGCATTTGTTCTTCAGTGATAATCAGTGGCGGAGTGAAGCGGATCGTATGTTCATGAGTGGGTTTGGCGAGAATGCCATTTTCTTTCATAACCAGGCATAAATCCCAGGCTTTTTTCCCTTCAATCGTCCTGATCTGAATGGCATTCAACAATCCTTT
>JBBRVC010000226.1:0-3207 GCA_038247205.1 Bacteroidales bacterium | reverse complement strand
GGCCATAGTCATATCAAGCATGAGCACCTCGATGGCAAAAAGCATTCCGGCTAAAGGAGCTTTAAAAATTCCTGCAATTGCTCCTGCTGCACCACAACCAATAAGAACGGTCATTGTCCGGTAACTCAGGTGAAACGATCGTGCGATATTTGATCCTATCGAGGAACCGGTAAGTACAACGGGCGCTTCTGCACCCACTGATCCTCCAAAACCAATGGTGATTGTACTTGAGATGATCGAAGTGAACATGTTATGAGCACGAAGGACCCCTTTTTTATTGGCAATCGATTCCAACACTTTAGTAATCCCATGTGCGATATCATCCTTAACAAACCACTTGATATACAGAAAAGTAATCAGAATCCCGATGCCGGGATACGCCAGGTATTGGTAATTCTCGGCGTAAGAGGTGAAATTTTGTGTTAGAATTCTTCCCAGGAAGTGAATCAGGTTTTTGAGAATAATTGCGGCAAATCCGCTTAGTAGTCCTACCAGAAGGCTAAGTATCAGCAATATCTCACGTTCATTGAGGTGCTTCAAACGCCAGGTTCTGATAGAGTCTACGAGTTGGACTGATTTTTTCATTGCCCTGCAAAATTAGTTTTAATTCATATTTTTTGCCATGATATAATGTATTTGATACATTCCATTTCAATTATTTAATGATCACTGATTCTGAATCCGCACAAATTTCAATGCTGACCATTAACAAAGGATGTATTGAAGAACTAAATTATTATTCTTATAATGGAATAATGTATATTTGCAATACGGATATCATAAAACTTCAACAATTATCTCTTGTATAAGGGATTAAATCAGTTATTATCATGAAACGATATGTAAAAATTTTACTTGTAATTGTTGCAATTGCATTGATATTTGGTGTTTATTACGGTTATCAGATCTACAAAATAATTACCGGAAGTGAACCATTGTCGGGGAAACAGGAAAATATTCCGACACGAATGGTCGCTATTCCACCAATCACAAAAGGTGCTGCCGACTGGACTAACTGGAGAGGAACCAATTTTGAAGGGAAGAGCGCAACCACAGGAATAAAGCATGATTGGGCAGATGGACTGGAAAAACTATGGCACATCAGCTATTTGTGTCAGAATACGTCCACAGCTTCCTGGTCATCTCCTGTTGTGCAGGGCAACCGATTGGTTGTTCCGGGAAGGGATGATAAAAATGATCTGTTATTTTGCATTAATGCCGATACTGGTGAACTGATCTGGTTAGGGTCCTACGAGGCTCCTTCTGAAACAAGTCATGGCCCGGGTTCACGCGCCACACCTTTTATTAACGAAGATCGGATTTACACATTTGGTCGTAGTGGTGATCTTGTATGCTGGCAACTTGAAGACGGTAAACTCTTGTGGAGAAGAAACGTAAAAGATTCAGGTGGCGTTGAGCCTACCTGGGGCTTTTCGACAACCCCACTCGTTTTGGATAATAAGGTGATTGTCCAGGGTGGTGGAAATTCACTGGTGATTGCCTATGATAAGCTGACAGGTGATGTTCTCTGGAAATCAATGACAGGTGGTGCCGGGTATGCTGCCATAATAAGTATGAATCTGGAGAATGAAGTTGTGATTCTTGTCTATCATGGCAATGGTCTTTCCTGCATCATGCCTTCTGACGGCAGAAAACTATGGACAGTTCCATGGCCTACGGAATACAGTGTAAATGCCACTACCCCGATAGTAGATAAGGACATTATATTCCATACTTCGGCCTATAAGATGGGTTGTGAAGCACTAAAGGTTTCAAAAAACGGGTATTCTGTTCTTTGGAAGAGCAGTGTGATGGAGGCACAGCATTCGGATCCTATACTTATCGATGGTTATATTTACGGATATTCCGGAGAAAGTGTCAGGAATGCCGGGAAGTTTAAATGCATTGAATTATTGACAGGTAAAGAGATGTGGAGTACCGATCTTGTGGGTCAGGGATCGACAACATTTGTTGATGGTCATCTTATATGCCAGGATATAAAAGGGAATCTCTTTCTGGTCCATCCCGATCCCTCGGGTTTCAAAATTTCCGGCAAGAAGATGTCCGCGATTGAGGACGTGAAAAATCCTGCATGGACTGTCCCGGTTGTTGCCAATGGCAGGTTATATCTTCGTTATCTGCAACAGCTGATTTGCTATAAATTGGATTAGCCGGAACATAAATATACTATTAAGCCATTTTCTTGCCTGAATTGAATTACTTATATTATTCATTGTCAGTGCGATATATATAACCGGATTTAACCGATAATATCCGGTTGTATCCGGTTATATCCGTAAGTAAGCGATTTATCTGATCCATTGTTCGTAAATTAGCTCTCAAAGTTGCCCGGTTTATTGTCAGGAATGTTGAGTTACAAATCTCAGGATAAATGACCTGTGCATGGGGATATTTCAGATAACGCGGTTATGACCTGCTGTTCACGATACACAGCTTAAACTTTGTAGTTGATTTATTGTCTTTTTTTGGAAGTAACGGATATAATATGAAATTAAAATCAGGTTTCGGGATGTACTAAACCATATAACTATGAAAAAATCATTTTTTGCTGAAAATGAAGCCTTAGGCTCGTCTGAGATAGTTGAAGTAAAACCTGCTGAAGTTATTGTCGTCATGACAACACCAGCTAAAGAGCAGGAGGAGCAGGAGTATGCCGGCCTTGATCAACGGATTTTACATGTGGAAGATCTGACCGGACTAATAAGTCGCTGGAAGTTACTGCGGGTTATTGAGGTAATCTCAAAAGGTTAATGAATTGTGAAATAATTGAAAATTTAATAGACTACCTGTTAATAAAGCACTTTTTTTTCCTTCAATTCACTCGTATATGGGATCGTAAAATAAAAGGCCGAACCTTTTCCCGGCTCGCTTTCAACCCGGATATTTCCGCCGAGCATTTCAACATATGCTTTGGAAATGGATAAGCCCAACCCGGCGCCCTGAAGAGCCATCTTATCAGAAATATCAGCCTGAATAAATCGTTCAAAAATAGCTTCCTGCCGATCAATTGGAACACCGATACCTGTGTCTTTTATAAAAAATTCCAATACGGGAAAGCTATTTTCAGTTTTTAATTTATAACCAAATTCTATAGCCCCTTCATTTGTATATTTAATGGCATTTTTAACCAGGTTGATTAATATGGCGTAGATTTTTTCCCGGTCGGTTTTTATAACAGCTTCCTTT
>JBBRVC010000225.1:0-3208 GCA_038247205.1 Bacteroidales bacterium | reverse complement strand
AATTGCAGGATGTGCAGCAACCATGCTATCGGAAAGGATCTCCAGGTTTTTTGGCTCGCTCCATTTATCCCCGCTTCTTTTTGAATACATGATAACACATCCCTTTTTCTCACGTTTACCTGATTCGCAGCGTGTAAAATAAATTTCGTTATATCCCGAAGTAAAGCTGGGTGTTCCATCCTCAAATTCGCTGTTGATAGTTTCTACCGGTATTGGATTACTCCACTTTGATTTTTTGTCTAAACGGGTTTCAAAAATATCTGAGTAGTTCTGCCCCGTTGCTCCATGAGTTTTATTTCCTGCAGCATCATCTCTTGATGAAGTAAAATAGATTACCCCAAAATCATCACGCCCATAGGCAGGACTGAAGTCTGATTCCCTTGAATTGATATCTTTAATCTCTTCTACTCTATAAGCTTCCGGGTTTTTTTGCCAGTCGAGTGCAAGTTCACAGGCTCTGATTTCCTGGTCAGCTCTTGAATCTGACGGAGCAGACTGTTTATACTTTTTTAATTCATCAATTGCAAGTTGGTACTTGCCATTTTTCTTAAGTGATTCAGCCAGACGGTATTGTGCTTCCGGTTTGGAGTATGTTGATTTTACTGCAAGTTTGTACCAGGTTTCTGAATTTTTCGGATCGTTAACCAGCCTGTAGCATTCAGCTATCATAAAAACCAGATCATTACGGGTTGCCTTATCAGTTTTCCGTGTTTTGGAATAAGTATCTTTAAAAAGATCGATTGCATCAAAATATTCTCCTGCTGCAAATGAAGAATAGGCTCTCTCGGCTTTACGTTTCTGTGCCGTGACTTCCTGTGCAGAAGCCATTATCAACAGGATAATAAAAAACAAAAAACGATTCATATCTCCACTTTCAATTCGAGTATAAAAGTAATAAATTTAAGTCATTCTCATTGCATTATTAACGTCCTGTAAGTAATTTTATTATAGAAAGAGGAGATTGCATGTAAGCAATCCCCTCTTCATTTATGAAAAACCAACTAACCTCAATCTTAACGGGTAAAAAGCAACTCGCGGTATTTCGGAAGTGGCCACATTTCGTTATCAACAATCAGCTCAAGTTTGTCGATATGAACGCGTATTTCATCAAGGTAAGGTTTTACCTTATTCTCATACGCCAGTGCCTTCTTGTAAGAATCCTCAATTACATTAGCCTTTTTACGCTCTTCAATCATATCATTTACAAGTTTCTTGATCATGGAAATATGGTCTGAAATTGTAACTATAACTTCTTTTCTTGCACCCGCAAGCCTTTCAAATTCGAGCTCATTAAATACTTCCTTCAAACCTCTTACATTCTCAATGAGTAAAGTCATATAACGAATTGCTGTAGGAACTATATGATTTATGGCAAGATCGCCAAGAACTCTTGCTTCAATCTGAACTTTTTTTGTGAATTTTTCATATTCCACTTCAACGCGGCTTTCAAGTTCTTTATCAGATAGTATGCCCGAACTTACAAGCACATCTCTTGAGTTCTGAGTCAGAAATAGTTTTACAGAATCTGGTACGCTTTCAATGTTTGAAAGTTTTCTTTTAACTGCTTCCTTATGCCATTCCTTGCTATAACCATCACCTTCAAACAAAACATTTTCCGAGTCAAGAATGTATTTTTTCAGAATCTGGAAGATTGCTTCATCCTTGTTCCTGCCTTTTTTGATCACCTGGTCCACTTCAATTTTAAATTTCCTGAGCTGATAGGCAACAGCTGCATTCACAGCAATCATTGCCTGACTGCAATTTGCTGAAGAACCTACTGCCCTGAATTCAAATCTGTTTCCGGTAAAAGCAAATGGCGATGTACGGTTACGATCAGTATTATCCAAAAGTATTTCCGGAATTTTTCCTATCCCAAGTTTAAGCTCGGTCTTCTGTGCAGGCGTCATTTTCTTATCAGTTACCTTCTGGGTTATATTTCCAAGCATATTAGTCAGGTAGGTGCCCAGGAATACTGATATTATAGCAGGTGGAGCCTCATGACCTCCGAGCCTGTATGAATTTGATTCATTCATTACCGATGCCCTGATTAGATCATTGCTGTCATGTACAGCTTTAACAACATTCACCAGGAAGGTAAGAAACTGAAGATTGGTTTTTGGATTTTTCCCGGGTGATAAAAGATTTACACCGGTATTTGTTGCCATCGACCAGTTGTTATGTTTTCCTGAACCATTAATTCCTGCAAAAGGCTTTTCATGGAACAGAACTCTGAATTTATGCTTACGTGAAACTCTTCTCATGATATCCATAAGAAGCTGGTTGTGATCAACCGCCATGTTTACTTCTTCAAAAATAGGCGCACATTCAAACTGATTCGGAGCAACCTCATTATGACGTGTTTTCACCGGAATACCAAGCTTATAGGCTTCGCATTCAAAATCTTTGATGAAGCACATAACACGTTCAGGAATTGAACCAAAATAATGATCGGAAAGCTGCTGATCTTTTGAAGACTGGTGTCCCATAAGAGTTCTTTCAGCGAGTACGATATCGGGGCGGGCATAATAAAGAGCTTCATCAATCAGAAAATATTCCTGTTCTATACCCAATGTCGGGATTACCTTGTTTACATCCTTATCAAAATACTGGCATACATCAACAGCAGCTTCATTAAGCTCTGAAAGGGCCTTAAGAAGAGGCGCTTTATAATCTAGTGCTTCACCGGTATATGAAACAAATATTGTAGGAATACAAAGTGTGGTCCCAACTATAAATACCGGTGAAGAAACATCCCATGCAGTGTAACCGCGTGCTTCAAATGTGTTTCGGATTCCCCCGCTTGGAAAACTGGATGCATCAGGTTCGGATTGAACAAGGACAGCGCCTGAAAAATTTTCAACGATCTTTCCATTGTCTCCAAATTCAACAAAACCATCATGCTTCTCAGCTGTGCCATCTGTTAATGGATGAAACCAGTGAGTATAATGAGTAGCTCCACGGTCTGTAGCCCAGGCTTTCAATCCTGTAGCAACCTGATCGGCTGTAGGACGGTCGAGAGATCTACCTTCATCAATTGCGCGTTTCACTTTCTTGTAGGCTTCTTTAGAAAGATACTGCTCCATCTTTGATAGATCAAATACATTCACACCATAATATTCGGAAACAATTTTTGAAGGTGTTTCAATTTCAACTGGTTCTCTGTTGAAAACCTCTTTTAATGCACTAAATCGTAGTTCTGCCATATTTT
>JBBRVC010000224.1:0-3208 GCA_038247205.1 Bacteroidales bacterium | reverse complement strand
TTTTTGAAATCCAGTGGAGCGATAACATCAAAGCCAGAAAACTGGATCCTTCCCTTTCGAATCATTTTGTTAAACGCGGTAAAACAGGTATTCGTTCCCAGATGGAAGTATATAATTACCTCAAAATAGCGAATGAGAAAAATTCTGAAAAATAATTGCATCAAATGAATCTGAGTCTACTCGCCGCGGGCACTATTATCATTCTGTTAATTTCCTGGTTCCTGTCTGTTAAGCACAAGAGATATCATGGGATACCTCGCTTTTTTTCTTTCGAGAGCATATTTATCCTTATGCTTCTCAATTATGGTGTATGGTTTGAGTATCCTCTTTCGGGGTTTTGTTCTATCATGCCCGACGCCTAAAAAAAAATTGCCGCATCGGTGCTGACCCCTTTGCGGCATTCACATAAACAAAAAAAACATTTAATTACTTATCAACCAGCTTATTACCTTTTCTGATCCTGGTTTTTCTTTTGATGATAAGACATCTACAAGTTTGCCATTTTCATCTATCAGATACTTTTGGAAATTCCATTTGACATCTGAATCCATAACCCCATTTCTTTCTTTTGAAGTAAGCCATCGATAAAGGGGAGCTATGTCATCTCCCTTTACAGAGATTTTTTCCATCATCGGAAATGTAACACCATAGTTTTCTGAACAGAACTGGCGTATATCAGATGCTGATCCCGGCTCCTGGTTGGCAAAATTATTAGCCGGGAATCCTATAATGACGAGCCTATCCTGGTATTGTTCATATAGTTCTTCAAGATCTTTGAACTGAGGAGTAAATCCACATTTTGAGGCTGTGTTTACAACCATTACTTTTTTTCCTTTGAGTGATGAAAGATTAAAATCCTCACCTTCAAGGGTTTTAACTTTGAAGTCGTGAAAACTTGAATTCTGCGACACCCCGGACAGAGAAAACGTTAAAAATGAAAAAAGAATCAACAGGTTTTTAATATTCATGTTTTAAAAATTAAATTTACATTTTAAACAGCAATACAATATTTATGTTCAAAAAGACTATAAAACAACTAAAATATCTTCTCCTGTTAATTGTCGTTTTGGTATGTCTTCCGCACTCTATCCTTCCCCGTCAGACCACTGACGTTTCAAAGAGTGACATTGATTATTATTCAAGACTGAATGACCTAGAAACCAGACTTGCAGAATACAAGGATGATGAAGAAGCTCTTAAACTTAAACTTATCCAGCTTAATGTGATCAACAAGAGCCGTAACAAATTTAAAGCTGAGAATGTTAAACTTGATATTCTGGCCTCAAGGGTAGCAAATAAGATGTGTAAAGATGCTGCAAATAATAATTTTATATCGCATTGGAATATGAAGGGTGAAAAGCCATACCACAGGTATGCTTTTGCCGGGGGAAAAGATCATGTGACCGAGAATGCCTTTGGTGAATGGACAACATCATCGTATGTTGTCACTTCAGCAACAATTTCTGAAAAAATGAAAAACGGTCATAATTCATTTATGTCGGAGAGAGCACCTGCTGACGGACATAAAAAAAACATTATAGATAAACCCCATAATTATGTGGGTATAGGTTATTACCTCTCTGATAAGCAATTCAGATATTATGAAGAGTTTATTGACCGTTATTTTATATTTGGGAACATCCCTTCACGATTAAAAATTAATGAGGTAGGCTGTGTTATATTTCAAAATGATGGTAAGTATTTCCCATACTACCTGGTTGTTTACAGGGAAGATTTTCCAAAACCCCTGAATTTGGCCCAGCTGAAAAAGAAAGGAAGTTATGCTGACTTCACTGAGGAAGAATACCTTACAATGACAGCCTGGGAAATTGTAAGCTATAAGAAGGGATCAGAATACACCATACCTCTGAAATTCAAAAAAGAGGGACTTTATTATATTCAGATCTTTGCCGATAAAAAAGAGATCACAAAGCCTGAAAACCTTGACACAAAAGGAAAGATACCCAGTAGCGGTATAGTGATAAGAGTCGAGAATTAAAGTGACTAAGTTAATTAGAGACTTAGAGACTTTGAGACTTAGAAAGCATGGTTCCCCTCCCAGTAGCATCAAGGGTGGGTTTCTAGAGACCAGGCGCGAAGAGAGGAAGAGACGAAGAGACGAAGGGATTAAGAAACGAAGACGGAGAGTTAAAATGCTAAGTATCTGTTCATTGAATATATATTTAAAAATAAAAATAAATAACATCATAATTTAGTGTGATAATTAGAAAACTAATTATATTTTTGCGACTCGATTTTCAGCACAATTCGGGGTGTAGCGCAGCCCGGTTAGCGCATCTGGTTTGGGACCAGAGGGTCGCAGGTTCGAATCCTGCCACCCCGACAAAAGAAAAAGCCTTTCCGCGAAGCGGAAGGGCTTTTTTCATTCTGAATCGTTGCCAGCTTGCTGGCATAAGAGTAAGAATGAAAAAAGCCCGTAGCCATGCGCAGCATGGCAAAGGCTTTTTCTTTTTAGTCACCCCCTAGCAGGATCACCGCAAGGTAATCCTGCCACCCCGACAAAAGAAAGCCTGGCACGAAAGTGCCGGGCTTTTGTTTTTACGACGCTTATGAAAGCTTGCTTTCATAAGCCAAAGATTCTACCGTTCACTTAAGAGACTTATGGCTTTATCAAGAGATGCTTTGGATTTTTCAGCAGCTTCCCTGACTGCCTGTATATAATTGTCAGACTTGCTTGTAACAATTATCGGATCGAGGTTATCAGGACGTACCTCAATTGAGCAGCGTTTGTCATCTTTGCCTCCCTTATTGCTGTTCTCATCCTCAAGATGAACTTCAACTCTTGTGATGCGGTTGCTGAATCTTTTAAGTGATTTTTTTATAAAACCTGACAATTTTTCTTCAAGTTCTTCTGTCACCCGAATGCTATTTGATCTGAACTGGATCAACATATAGATTGTAAAAGTGATTGTATAAGTTTGATTTTTCAGGAAGTGTTTTAACAGAGAGCCATTTAAGGAATTCTCTGACTTCATTTACATCCACGAGCCTGAAACTTGCTGCAGTAGGCTTATTGTGCTGTTAAGAACTGGTAAATACCACTTGCGTGAGTTATTAACTTCATACGGTAATTGACCAACAAAAAATCATTCGGCAAGTTAGTTTTCGTGCCATTTGTTTCTTCTAAACCAAATGGAAGGTTACCTTGATACTGATAAAAAGGCAATCCATTGGATGTAAATGACCA
>JBBRVC010000223.1:0-3209 GCA_038247205.1 Bacteroidales bacterium | reverse complement strand
TATTTTACACGCTGCGAATCAGGTAAACGTGAGAAAAAGGGATGTGTTATCATGTATTCAAAAAGAAGCGGGGATAAATGGAGCGAGCCAAAAAACCTGGAGATCCTTTCCGATAGCATGGTTGCTGCACATCCTGCAATTTCAAAAGACGGACTGATACTTTATTTTGTTTCCGATATGACCGGAGGGTTCGGTGGCAAAGATATATGGATGGTTACCCGTTCAGGCGCGAACGAATCATGGTCAAAACCAACTAATGCCGGACCTGATATCAATACAAGGGGTGATGAACTCTTTCCTTATGCAAGGGAAGACGGAAGCCTTTATTTTTCTTCTGACGGGCTCATCGGCATGGGAGGTCTAGATATTTTCAAAGCAACCCCTCAGGCCGACGGCTCCTGGCTTGTTCAAAACCTGAAATCACCAATAAACAGTTTCGCTGACGATTTTGGGATCATTTTCGAAGATGGAAATGAAAAGGGCCTTTATAGTTCCACGCGAAAAGGAAGAGGCAACGATGATCTCTACTCATTTGAAATGCCTCCTCTCAGATTCAATGTCACAGGTCTTGTAAAAGATGAAAAAACTGGAACGGCAATCCCAGCTTCTACGGTTCAGCTTATCGCCAGTGACGGATCTAACCTTCAGGCCGAAACAGGCAATGGCGGCGACTTCAAATTTTCACTGAAACCTGATGTGGATTATATCTTCCTTGCCTCAAAAAAAGGCTACCTGAACGGTAAAGAAAAAGAGACCACAAAGGGCCAGGATAAGAGCCGCGACTTTATGGTAACCATTCTCCTGACAGCTATTGATATGCCGATCGAACTTCCGAATATTTTTTATGATTTTGGTAAATTTGATCTCCGTCCCGAATCAATGGTATCACTTGACAAGCTTATCGAAACGCTTACTGACAACCCCAACGTTACAATCGAACTTATGTCTCATACTGACTCACGCGATACAGAACAGTATAACTTCGAGCTTTCTCAGCGTAGGGCACAATCAGTTGTTCAATATCTTATCGACAAAGATATTGACCCTCAGCGACTACTTCCAAAAGGTTATGGAGAATCATCAGCTAAAACTGTTGATACCGGCATCGCAGCTCAAGCTCCTTTCCTTAAAATTGGAACCACGCTCACGGAACAGTACATAAATACTCTTGAAACTGAGGAACAGAAAGAGATTGCTCATCAGATTAACAGGCGTACAGAATTCAAGGTACTCAGAACCGATTACGAGCACGGGAAATAACTCCTCCATTTCGATTATCTTAGTCCCACTAACGGATGTCTGTCAGAAATTTTTTCTATTTGAATGAGGTGGAGTTACTCCGTAAAACTCGTTGAGTCCGAAAATAATCTTAAATTTACAATCAGATACTTCTAACGCTACAAAAATGAAAACAAAGCTTATCCTCGTACTCTTCCTTTTTTCCTTATTTTCTCAGATGGCTAAAACTCAACCGGGCAAAAGCATACGGATACTTGTAGTTACAGGAGGGCACGAATACAATACTGAAAAGTTCAATGAAATGCTCGGAAACCTAGGGGAAGGAATATCCTATAATATTATGGAGCTCCCAGGCGCCTATGATATGTTTCTGCCTGAGAACAGAAGTAAATATGATGTTCTTGTATTTTATCATATGTGGCAGAAAATATCTGAGGAGCAGGCTGCACATTTTGAAGATTGTATCAGACAGGGAAAACCAGTTGTAGTACTTCATCATAGCATTTGTGCGTATGATGACTGGCCGGAATATATTAAAATTATTGGTGGTAAATACTTTCACAAATCCACTACTGTAAATGGAAAAACATATCCGGTATCCTCTTATATCCACGACTTGCATTTCAGTGTAAAAATAGCTGATCCTGAAAATCCCGTAACCAAAGGAGTTAGCGATTTCCGGATTTTTGACGAGACATATAAAGATTACTATGTCGAACCAGGGGTAACACCACTGCTTACAACTGAAGAACCTTCAAGCACACGGATAATAGGATGGTCGAAGATCTATGGAAAATCACGTATTGTTACACTGCAGAGCGGTCACGATGTTCCCACATTCGAAAATCCGAATTATAGAAAGTTGTTAAAACAGGCTATTGAATGGGTCAGTACAGATAAGAGACCTGATTAAAATTCTGATTTCAGAATAAAATCATTTCAGATAAGCATGATGTATTTCCTTTAAAGTTCCTCATCCTTTTTTTATATTTGCCAACGATAAACTGACCCATGTCAAACGAATCAAAATATAGCAAAAGAGGTGTTTCTTATCAAAAAGAGGATGTCCATGAGGCAATTAAGAATATCGATAAGGGATTATTCCCAAAAGCGTTTTGCAAGATAGTACCCGATCTGCTCGGAGGCGATAAAGATTTTTGCAATATTATGCATGCCGATGGCGCCGGCCCAAACTCCTCACTGGCATACGTTTACTGGAAAGAGACAGGCGATATGTCTGTATGGAAAGGTGTTGCGCAGGATGCGATCGTCATGAATCTCGATGATTTACTATGTGTTGGTGCTTATGATAATATCCTTCTCTCTTCAACAATAGGCAGAAACAAAAATCTGATACCGGGTGAGGTTATTTCAGCAATAATCAACGGAACTGAAGAAGTACTTTCTGATTTGCGTAATCTTGGTGTAGGTATTTATTCAACAGGTGGTGAAACTGCTGATGTTGGCGACCTGGTAAGAACAATTATTGTTGATTCAAATGTTGTTGTCAGGATGAAAAGGGCTGATGTGGTGTCAAACCACAAAATAAGTGAGGGCGATGTTATTGTAGGCTTATCTTCTTATGGCAGAACAACTTATGAAGATGAATACAACGGAGGTATGGGCAGCAACGGACTTACTTCAGCGCGTCACGACATGTTTGAGTCTTACCTGGCAGTGAAATATCCCGAGAGTTACGATCCTTCACTTTCCTCTGATCTGTTTTATACCGGAAAATTTAAAATCACCGATAAAATTGAGGGTTTGAATATTGATGCAGGTAAACTGGTTTTATCTCCCACACGTACGTATGCTCCGGTTATAAAAGAAATTCTTCAGACAATGAAGCCCAGGATTAATGGAATGGTCCATTGCTCGGGTGGTGGTCAGACCAAAATTATGCATTTTGTTGATAATCTGCACATTGTAAAAAACAACATGTTTGATGCGCCAGTCTTATTCAGGTTAAT
>JBBRVC010000222.1:0-3249 GCA_038247205.1 Bacteroidales bacterium | reverse complement strand
TGATAAGGAATTGTTTCCCTCTGATAAGGAATTGCCTCCCTCTGATAAGGAATTCGTTCCCTCGAATAAGGAATTGCTTCCCTCTGACAAGGAATTCGTTCCCGCGAATATGGAATTGTTTCCCTCGAATAAGGAATTCGTTCCCGCGAATAAGGAATTGCTTCCCTCGAATAAGGAAATTGTTTTCGGTATTTGAAATCTGAGTATGAATGATGGAGTTATCTGAACGTATTACCAGAATACTGGTCAGTATAATCCGCTTGGGCTTTTCCTTTTTGGTATTAGTACATTTCACGGGTCGAAACATAAATTCCACCAACGAAATTATGTTATCGATCAATAAAAGTCAATACTACTTAAGTAGAACATAAATAATCACATAGGTGTATTGTTAATTAATAAATAGTTTCTTAATTTTATTTCCACGATTGTGCTAACCTGTTATGGGTTGATCGGATTTAAGAGAAGAAAGCTGTTTTGACCCACTGGTTTTTGAAGAATTTGCTGCGTTTCCGGAATGAATAGTCGTTTGTTCATTTTTTGTGCTAGTTCAAGGTTTTATTGATTTTAAATATGTCTAACTTAAACCAGTTTTTGCTATGAAAAATGCATTCTTTAAATTTATCTCAGGTATTTTTATCCTGGCTTTTACCGGCTGTACAACAGTCCAGTTCTATTCAAATTCAGATTTGACAAAGAAATCCGGTTTAAAGTACTACACAGTCAAACCTTTTCTGCTGGTAGAAAGGAATGTAATTAACAATAGTATTGTCAAAGCAACGATACTATATCTTCCCGATCTTGAAAACCCTCAGTATATAGCGATGAAAGATGGGCTTGGCTCCAAAAAACTCGATGTAAAGCTGGCTGATGGTTCAATTAATACATTCGGTCTTGATTCTGACCCTGCAATTGCAGAATCTATTTCAGCACTGACATCAATGGTTTCAAAGACTGCAACAGCGGTAACAGATCTGTCTGCTCTTAAAGGTATTCCAGGTGCAGCACCGGCTACTGTTACTGAGCTGTATGATATCATCATGACAAATGGTATAACTTCTGTTAAGAAAATAGAAGTTAAATAACAGTCATTTACTGAAAGTTAATCAAAGCCAATGTGTCATGGAATCATTGAATATAAAGGATATCCTTTCCGAAAGAGAATTTGAGGTTATGGCCTTAGTCTCAATTGGATTATATAATAAAGAAGTTGCAGTTAAACTTAATTGTGAAATATGTACTATTAAGAAGCATCTGCAACACATTTTTCCAAAACTGGAAGTTCAAAACCGAACAGAAGCAACCATTAAGTTCTTGAGACTAAGTGGTATGTTTGATCAACCATCTGAAAATTAACCGCAAAAGTATGAATTATGGAAACAATATATAGCAAACTAATTCTACCTGAAACAAACCAAATAGTTGGAACCGGCTGGCTCCCTCCTAAGCCTGATCTTCGTGATTATACACTGAACAAGAAGGCGATTAAAGAATTTAATAAAAAGCTTGGGATAGGAGAGGGGAAGATGAAAGCTGCAACATCGGTCGATCTTCGAAAATGGTGTTCCCCTGTCGAAAATCAGGGAAGTATTGGTTCGTGTACTGCACATGCCGGAGTAGGAATAGTAGAATATTATGAAAAGAGAGCATTTGACAAGCATTTAGAGGCCTCTCGTCTATTCTTATATAAAACAACCCGTAACCTTATGCAGGTAACCGGCGATGAAGGAGGATGGCTAAGATGTACAATGGGAGCACTTCTTCTCTGTGGCGTACCTTCTGAGAAGTATTGGCCCTACAACGTCGATGATTACGATGTTGAACCTGATGCATTCGTTTATTCTGTTGCAAATAATTACCAGGCATTGAAATATTTCAGTCACGATCCGCAAGGAGCAAAGGTTCCATTTCCTGAAGTACTTGTATCAGTTAAACAATATCTTGAGGCCGGAATCCCTTCTATGTTTGGGTTCTGGGGATTTCCTTCATTCGACAAATCAGATACAAAAGGAGGAATACCCTATCCGGGTGATGGAGAATCAGCAGAATGGGGTCATGCAATTGTCGCTGTCGGTTATGATGATGCAAAGAAGATCAAGAACACAAATAACAGCAAAATAACCACCGGTGCGCTTCTGATCAGGAACTCATGGGGAAAAGAATGGGGTGATAAAGGTTATGGATGGATGCCTTATGATTATGTGCTGAATAACCTGGCGTTGGATTTCTGGTCACTGCTTGGCATGAACTGGATAGATTCAAAACAATTTGGAATATGAAAAGTCTTGCGGTCTTGCAGTCGTGCAGTCGTGCTGTCTGAGAAAGAAAGATAATTTGTATCTGCGATTTATAATAATAATTATGGCAACAATAAAAGATTTTGAAGATTTAGAAATATGGAAATTGTCGAGGGTGTTAGTTAATCATATATATTCGGACTTTCGGAATTGTAATGATTTTAACTTCCGGAATCAGATTACATCAGCTGGTATTTCAATAATGAACAATATTGCTGAAGGTTTCAACAGGAGAGGCGATGCAGAATTCAGGCAATTTCTTAACATTTCTAAAGGATCGGCAGGAGAAGTAAAAAGCATGTACTATATAGCTGAGGATCAAAAATATGTAATCTCTGATATTGCTGAAGAAAGAAGGAATAGGATACAGGGATTAATCAACGGCATTAGCAGCTTTATGAACTACCTCAAACCTGACAAATAAATAAACGGTATGACTGCACGACCGAACGACCGCACGACCGCCCGACTGCATGACTGCACGACAATATAGATGGCATTCGAATCTCTAATGTTTATTTTGCAGGCATAGCTTTCACTTTAGAAACAGCCGAGAGAGAAATTTCTGTCGTCAATTTCTCAGAATGCCATCTTTCCATTTGCAGGCACATTCCGCAAATATTAAACTCAATTATAAACCTGAATGCTCTCTTGCGGAAAGAACTTGCAAAGATCAAACCAATGAGATTTATGAGAATGTTATAAAGGCACATTTGCAGCATAAGCCGGAAGCTGCAAATGAGCCTTTAAACCCAATTTAATGATCTTTAAATAATGATTACCTTAGCAGATATAAACACTCAAAAGAGTATAATAACTACAGAATCAGATCAATTATATCGAATATATAAATCGCTAGAGCCAATAAAACGATGAAAAATATAAAATTTGAATTTAGGATAACTTTAATTTATTTGATTGTCGGAATTTTATGGATTATATTTTCTGATAG
>JBBRVC010000221.1:0-3275 GCA_038247205.1 Bacteroidales bacterium | reverse complement strand
TTTTAAAGGATTGGAGGATTCGCACTTTATCACCTTGAAATGCTTGTTTGACAGAAGATACTTAAAAGCAGAGCAGACAGGGAAAAGCATTTTCTTTACGGATGGAAATTCATCAGGCCATCGGGAGTCGAAATCGCCCTGCATAATACCTCTCTCTCCAACTGTCTCAAAATAAGTTACCCCATCCGAACCTGCTTCAGCGAGATATTTAAAACTTCCCAGTGTCCACAAGGCACCAAAAAGCGACATCAACCGGCTATCTATCTGGTAGGGAAAAGTGTTTTCAGTATGAGCCTCATAGTTTTCTATATTGGAATTAAACCTTCGCTGAATATTAACAGGGGATATCCGGATGCATTTACCATTTGAAAACTGCCTGGCACTCTCCACTGTATATTGCTGCCCTTTAAGATTTTCTACAAGAGTTATATTATCGGATGCATGTTCCTGAGGATGAATAGAATAACAAATATAATCAATTTGATTCGAAGTAGGTTTGTTCCGGTTAAGCTGGGTGAAATTGGAATTTGTACCAGCACCGATAAGCACATCCGGAAAGGTTTTTTTTAAATAAGGTGCTACGGTTTCAATCAGCATGTCCGGGGTGGCTTCGAACGTTTTATGCAAAATTGTGATGATTCCGGGTTTTATCTGTTTATAATCCAGCCAACTTATAAAATCAGAACACTGATCTTCTGAATTATGATCGAAAAACAGAACAAATTCAAGTTTATAACCAAGCATCTCAGACTCATCTGATGCTGATTCTGCTTTTTTCTTCCAGGAGGAATCAAACAGGTATAATTCAACTCTGTAATGATCAAAATGCAAATCTTTGAGGATACTTATCTCTGCACCGGTTAAAGGCTGGGAACGGGTCGACTGTCCAATTCCTAATGCCGGAAAATTGGTTGAGTGATTTTGATCAGAAGTAATTGTGATCAGACTGTCGTTCACTGCTTCAGGGGCAAGCGTTCCTTCAATCTTTAGGTTTACTATCTGCGATACTCTGTCGCCTTTGCCAAGCTTCACAGGTTTGGGTAGGTGAAGAGGAGTACAATAAGTTTTGTATGAAGCATCTGTCCAGTTACGTTGATCCTCAGTTTCGAATATTTCTCCAAAAAAGTCGAAAATGCAATTTTGACCTTCGATACTCCAATTCATTGATTTAATATCAAAAAAGGGCTGATGCGAACTTATCCACTCTGGAAATTTCAGAGTCTCTTTTTTTCCATCGGCATGGGTTATTTTGCAATCCTTTCCTGAGCATTCTTCAATAGGGTGAAGTATACAAAATCCTATACGGTTCTTTTCAAAAGTATTCAGAGCTTCGCCGTCATAACTGAAAATCAGTGAATTATCCGAGAATCCTTCAATCTTTGTCCTGGCCCGGAAGTAAATATCATTGAATTCATAGGTGCATAAATATCTTATAATGAATGAGTCACGATGAGTAATGATCTCTTCTTCCGATATAACAGGGGGTATTGTAAGCCAGAGCGGATCTCTCACAGCGGGATAAATCATTCTTATAATTTCATGTTTTCCGATGGAAATACGACGGAGGTTCCCATTTTCATATATCATTGACAAGGCTCCGGCCTTAAGAATTACCTGGTTGGAATTTTCATTATGGTTACCGTGCCATTTGGTTTCCCTGCTCAGAGTTGAAGCAAATTCCTTAACAGCAGTCATAATTCGACATGAATAATTTATGGTATTACGAATATACAGATATTTCTTGTTAACCAACTCAATATGATACCCAGGATATATTCAATATTTGTACCTTAGTAATAATTATGTGAATCATTCTGAAGATATAATAACATGAAAACGAAACTTATCCTTGTCTTTTGTCTTTTTGCATTAACTGTACAGGTCAAAGCAGAATTAACTCCTGCACGCTTAACGTGTGAGTACCTTAAAAACCCACAGGTTGTTGACGTGCTCAATCCAAGGTTATCATGGATTAATCTGGCCAAAGAAAATGAAAGAGGCCAAACCCAGACCGCCTGGGAAATAAGAGCAGCCGGTACAAAGGAACTTTTAAATGCGGGGAAGGCGGATTTATGGAATAGTGGAAAAGTGATCTCGTCTGAATCAATAAATATTAAATACCGGGGGAAACCTCTTGCCTCCAGGCAGGACTGCTGGTGGCAGGTAAGGGTATGGGATAAAAACGGTAAAGCCTCAGGCTGGAGTGAACCTGCATTCTGGTCAATGGGACTTCTTAATCCGACCGAATGGAAAGCTTCCTGGATTGGAGCTCCATGGCAGGGAGAAGCACCTATTCCGGATAATGAAAGACCTCTTACGGCGTCACGGGTAAAACAGGGACAGGTGCCATCCGATATTTCCACATTAAAAGCACCACTGCCGGCTCCTTTGTTAAGAAAGAGTTTTGTAGTTAAGAAAGAACTGGTTTCGGCGCGGGCTTTTGTTACGGGATTGGGTTATTTTGAGCTTCACCTCAACGGGAAAAAGGTGGGAGATGATGTTCTTATTCCCAATCAGACAAACTACGGCAAACGTCCGGGTCTGATGAATAACCCTATACCGATACCTGATGATTTTAAGGAATACACTGTAATGTATCTTTCTTATGATATTACTGACCAGTTAATAAAAGGAGAGAATGTGCTAGGTGCAGTTTTGGGAAATGGTTTTTATAATGCACCAATAAACTGGACTGAATCATACGGAACGCCACGGTTCATAGGGCAGATCTACCTTAAATATACTGATGGAACCGAAGATATTGTTATCAGCGATCAGACATGGAAAGCATCTAAAGGACCAATTTTGATGGATCTTATTTTTGATGGAGAACATTATGATGCCAGAAAGGAGCAATCCGGCTGGAGCACTGCAGGATTTGATGACAGAAATTGGGAAAATGCAGCAATTCGGAAGGCACCTGAAGGAAAAATGAAAGCGCATATGGCTTATACTGATAGGGTTATGGAACGTCTGAAACCTGTCAGTATTAAGAAAACAGAAAATGGAAATTTCATAGCAGACTTTGGTCAGGAGATTTCAGGTTGGGTCCATCTTTCAAATATTGTAGGGGAGGCGGGGCACCGCATTGATATAAAATATATTCACAAGACACCGGTAGGAGATAATTCATACACAATGAAAGGAGGCCCACCTGAATCTTACTCAGCACATTTTACATGGTTTGTTTTCAGGGAAGTGGAGATCTCAAACTGGCCGGGAGAGCTAAAACCGGATCAGATAACTGCAGAAGCTGTTTATACATATGTTGAAAC
>JBBRVC010000220.1:0-3286 GCA_038247205.1 Bacteroidales bacterium | reverse complement strand
TTTTTAAGTTACCAATTCTGAATTTCATTTTTTAGCCTCCCTGAATTTTTGTTCCTTGAAATACTTAATCTCAGGTGTCCAGTCATTCTCAACTTCCCAATCAATCCTAACCTCAACCTCATTGGGATAATAAGAAACCGGTTCGGGTTGTCTGCCTTTCATGAAAATACCTGTTGTCCATTCTCTGTCGTTGTTCCTGTCGAATATTGCCCGCAAACGATAAATTCCTTTTTCAAGAAAGGGAAACTCTACTTTCCCGCTGCGACTGATATAATGCTCCCTTACCGGTTTTTCTGCCGGGTCCAGAAGTTGAATTATGAGAGGGGTATCACCAACTTTAATATTTAACGATAGTCTGCCATAGGATTTTGCTTCAGCAAGTGAAAAATTAGTACCGATAGAGTCAGAGACAATACCGTAAATATTTTCGAAGGCTGCCGAATCTGCAACAAATAAATATTTCTTGCCTTGTTCCAGTTGGGCATTCATAATATATTTGCCTGAATTTAATGAATCGGGTGAAAGTATATAAGGAACTTCTGCACCGGTACTATCTGCCCTTATACTTTCAAATAACCTTATCAGTGACGTATCAGGAAATTGAAGAGGAGTCGTAGTTGTAAAGACAATCTGCTGATCCGGTTTAATAACACCACTGGCAAAACTTGTTCTTACCTGCAGTGATTCCTGCTTGGCTTTCCCCCTTGTTTGCCTTGGGGTAAGAAATCTCATTTCAATTGTATCCTGATTGAGGGTAACGACTCCTGTCGAATCAGTAAAGGGGAAACTTACGAGGGTTGTTATCTGCGGTTTGGAATAAAGAGAACTATCTGTTAGCCAGATATTTATCGTGTCTTTCTTAGGCGACTTTTCAATGAAATATGACTCTTTTGTTGCATCAGGAATGTCGAAATCAAAATTCAGAGTGTCGGGCGGAAGAGAAAGCGTATACGTTAATTTGTAAGGTAAATCCCGGCTGGACGATGTAAGATAATGAGCAGTTTTTTGACCTGCAAAAAGATTAAGCACATACCCTCGTAATATGAGCGAAGAATCAGAAGTAATTACCGGAACGGGCCTGGGGGTACCGGGTTTCTCGATCAGTTTTCCTGACTGTGTTCGTGGCTGGCGAGGCTTTACACTGATTGTATCTTTTATCGGAGGAAAGTAGTTTCTTTCAGGGGTAACCTCTACAAGAGAATCGAGGAACGCAAATTCCTCTTCTACCTGATTATAATTTTTGCTGTTATCAACATCTATTAATGCATAAAGCCGGTATTTTCCTTCGCGAATGTTATTTATGCTGAAACTGCCATTCAGATTAACCCGGGAGATATAATCGGGAAGAAGTTTTTGCACTGCACTGTCCTGAAAATTACTGTAAAGCATTACAAGTGTATTTTCAGGAACGTTGAGATTTAATGCATTGAAGACATATCCCGAAACTGAAAGTGAATCAATTACCCTGCCTGTTGAAAAAACAAACTGATAATTGTTTAAGGGATTGTTCTCATTCAGATCTCTTATAGCATCCTGAAAATTAAATGTATATGTGGTACTGTCCCTCAGATCATCTTCAAACGTAACGTTTACATTTTTCCCCCTGACAATTATTTGAGGCATCGTTTCCATTGGTGGAGATACCATAAATTTCTCATTTATCTTCTCCAATGTAACATTTTCATTAAATGTAATTACCAGTTTTTTCTCCCTGAAGTTCCTGGAGAAATTTTCAGGAACGCTGCCCAGGGCAACCGGGGGAGTAATATCCTTTGGTCCTCCTGTTGGAATGCTTACCTTGGCACAACCCCACATCATCACAGTGAATGGAATTAACAGATAAAAAAACTTATGTCTGATGTTGATCATTTAACGTGTTCTGATATTTATTACAAACATACTGCTTTTTAGGAAAAGTGCGGTGAAGGTATTTGATTGTGCACAAAAACTTTGCGCCCTTGCGTTTATCTGAATTTGCTTTAAAAATGTATCTTTGACATTCAAATTAACTCAATACTATGCATTTACTTATTATTCCATGGGATGTTGATCCTGAAATCTTCCGGATAGGCCCTTTTGCAATAAGATGGTACGGATTGTTGTTCGCCTCTTCTTTTGTGGTTGGTTATATCATTATGAATAAGATCTTTAAGAATGAAAACCTTAAAGATGAAGTTCTTGACAGGTTAACGATATACATGGCCGTTGGAGTAATAGCCGGAGCCCGCCTCGGTCATTGCCTGTTCTACGAACCTGCCTATTATCTTGCCAATCCTCTTGAAATACTAATGATCTGGCACGGAGGCCTTGCAAGTCACGGAGCTGCTGTCGGTATACTTATAGCAATCTGGTATTTTTCAAAGAAGGAGAAGAAAGATTATACCTGGACACTCGATCGTATTGCAATTGTTGTTGCTCTATCAGGTTTCTTCATAAGAATGGGAAACCTTATGAATTCTGAAATTTACGGTGTTGAAACAACTGTTCCATGGGGATTTGTATTTTTAAGAAATGGTGAAGTTGCTCCCAAACATCCTACACAGATCTACGAAGGACTGGCATACCTTTTAATATTTTTCCTGCTTTATGGAATATACTGGGTGAAAAAAGGAAAACACATACAGGGGATGTTGATAAGCCTTATATGTATATTAATATTTACTGCAAGATTCTTTATTGAATTTTTAAAGGAGGATCAGGTAGCGTTCGAAGCATCTATGAAGCTCAATATGGGCCAATGGCTGAGTATCCCTTTTGTACTGATCGGATTTGCGGGATTGATCTGGAGCATCAAAAGAAATAAAAGAACTGTAATAAAAGAAGCAGTAGTAAAGAAGTAAGCTATTTTCTTACAATGCCATAAAAAAGCACATCCAGGATTGCCTCCAGCCGGCTCTGGATGTTGTGTTCTTTCTTCTCCCAGAAGAGAGGTACCTCCAGTCCTTTCAATGTGGTCTGTATTGCAAGCGCCGTGTATTCGCTGTTCAGAACATGGAAAACCTTTTTTCTCGCACCGTGATACAGGATAAGCCTGAGTATTGCCAGCTCTTCCCTGTCATATTTGACACGTATTGACTCAATAAATTCAAAATGATCCAGATGCTTGTTAAAGATGGCATTATAATAATTTGAAAGTTTTTCGAACGATTTCATTCGTACAAAAACATAATTCTTCATCTTTTCTATTGGAGAATCGACAGACTTTATTGCCGTAGTAAGCTCATTTCTAAGTATATTGGCTTCGTGAAGAACCACTGCTTCAAAGATCTCTTCCTTGCTCTTATAA
>JBBRVC010000219.1:0-3343 GCA_038247205.1 Bacteroidales bacterium | reverse complement strand
CAATTTTCGGCAAATTTCTTTGGATGCGCCGGCTATAAAATAATCGATAACCCAGGTTTCACCACTGTAAATGAAGGTGTTCAGGCAGCGCTTCAAACTGAGGCAGATATAATAGTAGTGTGCAGTTCTGATGATGAGTATGCAGTAATTGCTCCCGATATCTATTCTCAGTTAAATAAGAAGGGTACCATTGTCATTGCGGGCAATCCCCCTTGTTCCGGAGATCTTAAAGCTATTGGCATTAAGGATTTTATCAGTGTCAGGACTAATGTTGTTGAAACACTAAGGCAGTTTAATATCCGCCTGGGAGTGACTGAAGACATACAAAAAGAAAGAAATGAAGCCACAATTCAAATATAGTGACCTCGGAGCCCTTTCATCTGAAAAAAGATCTGGAGGGACGGCCGGAGAGACAGAAACATCAGGGAATAAGGCAAAAGGCTTTTACAGTAAAGATGATCTTGAGGGAATGGAGCACCTGGACTATGCCGCAGGACTTCCTCCGTATCTGAGAGGACCTTATTCCGGCATGTATGCCATGATGCCCTGGACTATCAGGCAATATGCAGGATTCTCTACCGCTGAGGAATCAAATGCATTTTACAGAAGGAATCTGGCTGCTGGTCAGAAAGGTTTATCTATTGCTTTTGATCTGGCAACTCACAGGGGGTATGATTCTGATCATGAAAGAGTTACGGGTGATGTTGGAAAAGCTGGCGTTGCGGTAGACTCTATTCTTGACATGAATCTGTTATTTGACGGGATACCATTAAATAAGATGTCGGTATCAATGACAATGAATGGTGCAGTGCTTCCTGTACTCGCTTTTTATATTGTTGCTGCTCTTGAGCAGGGAGCCAGGCTTGAAGAACTTTCGGGAACCATTCAGAATGATATTCTTAAGGAATTTATGGTGAGGAATACCTATATATATCCTCCTGAATTCTCGATGAAGATCATTGCCGATATATTCGAATTCACTTCTGTTAAAATGCCCAGATTCAATTCGATAAGTATTTCGGGTTATCATATGCAGGAGGCAGGAGCTACCTGCGACATAGAGCTTGCATATACTCTGGCCGATGGAATGGAATATCTTAGAACCGGTATTAAGGCCGGCCTGGATATTGATGCCTTCGCACCCCGGTTATCCTTTTTCTGGGCAATTGGAATGAACCACTTCATGGAAATAGCCAAGATGAGAGCTGCCAGAATGCTCTGGGCTAAGATCGTCAGTGAATTCGATCCAAAAAACCCTAAGTCACTGGTATTGAGAACCCATAGTCAGACCTCCGGCTGGAGTCTTACAGAACAGGATCCTTACAACAATGTAGGAAGGACATGCATTGAAGCTATGGCAGCCGTTCTCGGACATACCCAGAGCCTGCACACCAATGCACTCGATGAGGCAATGGCATTGCCAACAGACTTCTCTGCCCGTATTGCGCGAAATACCCAGATCTACATCCAGGAAGAGACAAATGTTTGCAAAGCTGTTGATCCCTGGGCAGGATCATATTATGTTGAAACCCTTACTCAGGAGATTGCGGAAAAGGCCTGGAGTCATATAATGGAAATTGAATCTCTCGGCGGAATGACAAAAGCCATTGAATCGGGAGTTCCGAAGATGAGAATTGAAGAGGCTGCTGCAAGGACCCAGGCAAAAATCGATTCTGGTGTTCAGACAATTGTGGGCACTAATAAATACAGGCTTGATAAAGAAGATCCCTTTGCAACGCTGGAAGTAGATAATACTGCTGTAAGGGATTCTCAGATAAAGCGTCTTGAGAAACTCAGGGCAGAAAGAAACGAAGGCGAATGTCAGAGAGCCCTTGAGGCAATTACCAGGGCGGCTCAGACAGGAGAGGGTAACCTTTTGGAACTGGCAATAGATGCTGCAGCAAAACGTGCCAGTCTAGGAGAGATTTCATATGCATGTGAAAAAATAGTAGGGAGGTACAAAGCAGTGATAAGAACAATTACAGGTGTTTATTCATCAGAGTACAAATCCGATAAAGACTATGATGAAGCAAGGGCACTCGTAGCCCGGTTTGCAGAAAAAGAGGGTCGTCAGCCCAGAATAATGATCGCCAAGATGGGTCAGGATGGCCACGATCGCGGCGCCAAAGTAGTGGCTACCGGCTATGCTGATATTGGCTTTGATGTTGATATCGGGCCACTCTTCCAGACCCCGGCTGAAGCTGCAAGGCAGGCTGTCGAAAATGATGTCCATGTACTTGGAGTATCAAGTCTTGCTGCGGGTCATAAAACACTCGTTCCTCAAGTCATCAAAGAATTGAGAAGCCTGGGAAGAGAAGATATTCTGGTTATTGCAGGAGGAGTGATTCCCTCGCAGGATTATCAGTTTCTATACGATGCAGGAGTGGCTGCAATTTTTGGTCCGGGCACTTCAGTATCAAAAGCTGCGAGGCAGATTCTTGAAATACTGATGGTGTGAAATCAAATAACACCAGTGTAAAATATATTATTATCAGAAGGGTTACAGTAAGCTGAACAAATCGGTTTACTTTAACCTTTCAACCTTGTATGATCATATTCAGACAGATTTTTCTAATCTGTCTGAAAAATTCCTTTAATTTGTATTTCCGTATTTCCTAACTATCGACTAATGGTAAAATTTTATTTTTTGCTTATTATATCTTTTATCCTGATGGAGGGTTGTAAAACTGTGAAAAAAGAAACTGAAGTTACCCAATCGAAATATTTAATTACAATTGGAGAACCAAAAATCATTGAACAGCCTGTAACTGATTTTTCAGAACAATCAACATGGGTGCTGGGGTATTTCACAAAATCAAGGATGACCGGCCAGCCTCATTCTGAATGGTTTATAAAAGGTTTCGATTCATATAATCCTGATAATAATGTAATTATAGAGCTGAATACTATTAACAAAGATCTTCTGACGATAAAGATCATTCTTGGTACATGGTGTCCCGACAGCAGGAGGGAAGTGCCGCGCTTCCTGAGGGTAATTGATCTGTGGCAGTTTCCGGAGGAGAAGATAACATTTATAGGTGTTGATAACGCAAAGCTTTCACCTGTTGGTGAATTTGAGACCCTTAACATTGAACGAGTACCGACTTTTATCATTTATAAAAATAATATTGAGGCGGGACGCATCATTGAAAATCCGACGACGTCTTTAGAGCAGGATATGGTTAATATCCTTAAAAACTGATTATTAACAAAATACTTTGTGTATCATGGAAGAAGTAAGAAATAACCCGGGCGGTCAAACATTGGGTATCGCTGCCCTGATTACAGCAATAATAACATTCATTCTTGCAGTGATACCTTGTCTGGGCGTCGTTGCAATTGT
>JBBRVC010000218.1:0-3391 GCA_038247205.1 Bacteroidales bacterium | reverse complement strand
TTATGTCATGCAGCGCCCGGCTTCCGGTATATATTTTGTTTATAAGTGCATTTTTTGCAAAGAACCAGGGTACTGTATTGTTCATGCTTTATATACTTGGAGCAATTCTTGCAATCCTTTCCGCTCTGTTGTTGAAAAAGGTTTTCTTCAAAAGGGAGGATATTCCGTTTGTAATGGAGCTGCCCCCATATCGCCTCCCGACTATCAGGAGCATATTTAAGCATGTATGGTTCAGAACAGGGTTATACCTGAAAAAGATTGGAGGGGTTATCCTGCTGGCTTCAATAATAGTATGGGTCTTATCAAATTTTCCCAAAAATGTCAATTACTCAAAAGATTTTGATTCTGAAATATCCGTTTTAAATAGTGATTTTGAAGCACAGAAAGTATTACAGGCTTCATCTTCTCCCTCCACACTCAGTCTTCTTCAGGATCGAAAAGAAGAAGCTGCCAACAAGCTTCGGATGGAGAAAAAAAGCGAAGAACAGAGTCACTCATTTATTGGAATGATCGGTCGGGCTGTTGAGCCGGTAATGAAACCTCTTGGCTTTGACTGGCGGTTGAGTGTAAGTATACTTTCGGGGCTTGCTGCCAAGGAAGTTGTTGTAAGTACGCTTGGAATCATATATCAGGCAGATAATAAAGAGGAGGGAAATTCTCTTGTTGAAAAAATTCAGCAACAGAAAGATCCCTCCGGTAAGATTGTTTTTACTCCGCTTATTGCATTTTCATTTATGTTGTTTATACTCACATATTTCCCTTGCATAGGAGTTGTGGCTGCTATAAAAAGGGAATCAGGAAGCTGGAAATGGGCTGCATTTGTAGTGATTTACACTTCTGCAGTTGCCTGGTTATTATCATTTTCCGTTTACCAGATCGGTAGTTTTATGCAGTTGAATTAGTTAATTACTTTATATTTTTTTAATATTTCGGAAGTGCTCAGTATAAAATCAAGGTATTGGGCACGATGGTAGGTATTCTTGTCTTCTGAGTTTTTTCTTGAAAGTTTACCCTTGAACTCGCTCAGGCTTTTATATCCTCTGTTATCCATCCATTTCTCAATATCTGTTAACATTGTACTTATTGTTTCAATCTGATTAAGGTACAATGTGCTGACAACCTGCACACAGTCAGCACCCGCAAGTATCATTTTAACTACATCATTACCGCTGAATATTCCGGTATTTGCACACATCGAACCTTTGGTATGCCCGTGTAACAGGCCTGCAAACCTTAATGGCAGCCTGTGATCCTCCCCATTGCTCAGATTATAAGGGAACTTGATTTGTTCCGTATCTGTGTCAATATCAGGCTGGAAGAGTCTGTTAAAGAGAACAAAACCGTTAGCTCCTGAGTTATCCAGCATGGCAATTATTTGCAGTGGATTGGAATAGAATGAACTAAGTTTCACAGCAACTGGTATTTTGACGGAATTTTTAACCAGTTTTAGAATTTCGGTCTGTTTTTCTTCGAGATGATTTTCATCATTATTGAATTTTTCAGGTACTGTATAAAAATTCAGCTCAATCCCGTCAACTCCTGCCTCTTCAATTTTTTTTGCATATTCAACCCATGTTTCACTATGCCTGGCGTTGAGACTTCCAAAAACAGGAATAGAAACTGACTCTTTTGCTTTTCTTAAATTAAGCAGATGCTCATCCTGATAACTTGAATCTGGCTTTGGATCAGGAAAAAGTGTAATCATCTCGGCATGGCGGTCCTCATACTCTGTGGTACGTTCATAATCCTCAAGATTTTTCATCTGGATCTGCTCTTCAAATAGTGATTTGTAAACTACTGCAGATGCTCCGGCATCCTCCATTCTTTTCAGACCGTCGGGATTAGTTACCATATTATTTGCTCCAACAATTATGGGATTTTTTAATTCCAGTCCCATATATCTTGTTTTTAAGTTTGCCATAATTTATTTTTTGAGTTAGTAATTTTTATGATTTTTCCCTGAACAGATATATAGGATTAGTAACAAGTCCCTCATGAAATTGTTTTGAGATTAAGGATGCGTTTGCATAATTTTATTTCTTCGGGATCCCCGGTATGTTTTCCTTCATGTTACTTTTCCGAAGAGATATGAAGTAGAATAAGGAATGATGAATGATGAAGTGGTTTACTGAAGAGTAACTCGATCAAAAAATAAAAGTTGTATCAGTTTTATGATACAACTTTTTATTATGAAACTTTATTTAATCAAGCCATTTTTAATCTGCTAAATGAAATCAGCTGACGATTTGCCTCATCCCACAATCCAAGATTCAACGTCCTGAAGGTTTTTAAGAAGTACAGGGGTTTAACTTCTCCGAAAATTGCATTTTCATTATGGCATCGTTCAAGATTATAGTTTGGAATTTTAGAACTGAGGTGGTGAACATGATGGAAACCAATATTTCCTGTAAACCATTGGAAAACAGCTGGCAACTTAAGAAATGAACTTCCATTTACTGCTGATGCCTTATAATCCCATTTATCCTGCCGCTCCCAGTCAACATCATCGAACTGATGCTGGATATAGAATAACCATATCCCAATACTATGAGCGATCAGCACGATCGGTATCTGGATTAATAAGAATGCTTTTACCCCAATAACCATACTTATCGAAACTGCCATAATCAATAGCATAATATTTGTAAAATATGTATTCCTTTTTTCCTGACCAGACATATTCTTTCTTGTCATTCTGTTCTGCAGGAATACAACAAAAACCGATCCGATTGTAAACATAATCCATGGATTCCTGAATGTCCTGTACACTAACCGTTGCCACGGATTAGCTTCCTGATATTCCTCAACCGTCATTGTCCATACATCGCCAACTCCTCTTTTATCAAGATTTGCAGAGGTGTCATGGTGAATCTTGTGTTGGCTGTGCCACTTATTATAAGGAGTGAAGACCATTATTCCCGCTATCATGCCAACAATGTTATTAGCATGCCTTGATTTGAAAAATGAGCGGTGGCCGCAATCGTGAAAAATGATAAATATCCTTATCAGAAATCCTACTGCAAGAAGAGAAAGAAGCAATGTTACCCAATACGGATATTCAAGACTCCGGTACATAATGTACCACATAAACATATATGGAACTACTGAATTTATTATCTGCCATATGCTTTTTTTGAGATCTGGCCGGGCATACTTTATTATTACCTCCTGCCAGGTCATTTCTCCGTTTGAATTATTATCAATTGGTTTCATTAAATTAAATTTTAACAGTGTTTTCCTCGTTTTTCCTCGTTTATTTGATAAGAACCGGCAAATATATAACCAGATTATATGGCCTGCAAGCGTCAGGGATTAATATGAATCAAAGAGGTTTCAAAATGGAAAAAATGTGATAAGTAACAGAAAAGTGTGGCGAATGCCATTCGCCACA
>JBBRVC010000217.1:0-3496 GCA_038247205.1 Bacteroidales bacterium | reverse complement strand
TTTTGCGGAATTAACAACGACTCCGGAAATTTCGATATTTATTGTGCTGTCAGGTATATTTATCGTCAGGTATATTGAGTCAGTTCCAGCCATTGAAATTCTTGATTGCAGATATGCCTTTTCTTTAAGTAATTCAAGATATGCAGAATCCGAGAGTATTCGCTCGTCTATTTTGGCTTTCCCATCCTGCTTAATAATAAATGTTTCGCTTAGCTCATTAAGTTTTTTCTCAGGACCCGATAATAACATTACTGTATAATACACCAACAGTGCAGATATTAAAACTATCAGAATTATCAGAACGGTTTTTTTCCGGGTTTTTACAATTTTTTCGCCAGCTTCCATGATATCAGATTCAGAAAATATAGACTTTAGAACCAATGCTTAATGTGTTATAAATTACTTCCAGATCTTCATCATTAAGCCTCACACAGCCATGTGTTACAGGCATACCCAGAAAGCGTTTATAGATGGTCCCATGAATAAGATAACCGTCACCAAGTGCAAGTGCATAATCGCCAAGAACACCATATTCATATCTTGAAGGGTGATTCGCTGATGGTATTGCCAGGCCTTCCTCAACAAATGCCCAGTCCGGTCTCCTCCATGTGGGGTTTGAAATCTTACCGTGTATCCAGAATTTTCCTTTTGGTGTTTTGAATGTCCAGCTTTTACCTTCGGCAGTCTGCAACATCTTGTAACTTCCTGAACTGCAAAATCCTTCTCTTAAAAGCTTTTTATTCCTGTAAAGAAGAAAACGGTTCTCTGTTGTATTTATTACGATATAGGACTGTCCTGAAGTGTATGCATTATATTTTCTCGACATTCTCTGGACATCGCGTGTCATCAGGCCAATTTGCTTTTTATAGGCAGGATCCTGTTTTAATTCTTCTGAAGGGACAAATGTAGCTTTATCACCCAAAGAGATTTCCTGTATCATAGGTGCCAGATACAGGATGAAAACAAATACAAAAATAATTGTAACAAATGTTACAAAAACTATGAGGGTTTTTGAAAGGACATTCATTAATCCGGCATTTGAACCAAGCCTCCTGAAAAATGCTTTTAATACATCTATAACTTCATTATTTCCTTCAAAAGCAGATCCGATAATACTTTGGGCCGGCTTATTTTCATCATTTAATTCATCTTTTTCCATTTCAGAATTTTTATCTGTTCAGTATAGATTGAAGATCAACTGCTGATCCGACAATTGTTACAGGTGTTCCCACCTTAACGATTTTATAAACAAGATCCATTTCCTTGTCAGTGAGTGCTATACAGCCTTCTGTCCAATCAATACCTTTCCCACCATTCCCATGGATTTCGATAAGTCCCCCGATTTTTGCCGATGAAGGCAGGGTACCTTTTGCAACTTCTTTTTTAAAATTGCGCAAATCCTCTTCATTTGGATAATTCAAAAGAAGAGCTTTATAATATTTTGTTTTTCCTGAATCAAACTTTTTTGTGACTTTATACATACCCTCAGGAGTTGCATGATCACCTCTTGCTCTTTTATCTCCCACCCAATTTTTTCCAAGTTCGGCATCAAATTCGTGTTTTTTTGATCCATCTTTATAAATATATACTTTCCGTGAGACTTTATCCACAATTACAGAATATTCTTTATTCCGCTTTGATTCTTTTATTGCTGAAGCAACCCATTTTTCCCATTGGGAATAAGATTCAAAATATTTTTCCAGGTTTAATAAAGAGTTTTCATAAGAACCTTTAAGATAAAATTCCGAATCGTTGATTTTCAGGTTTGCCTGAACATACTGTCCTGATTTATAGGAAAGTTCTGCCTCTTTCAGAAGAAATTTTCCTCTGGAAATCCTGTTCCTGATTTCAGAAGTCAGAGGATAGGTTGTGAATAATTTATTAATTGAACTGACCATAGAATTCAGGTTTTCAATTTTCACTTTAACCTTTTTTCTTAGTTCTGAAGAATTGGTTTTGGAGCTTTCAATTGCCTCCCCGGCTCTGGCGGCTGATATTTTTGCGAAATGAGATACTCTGTCATAATCTCTGGAGAAGATAAAACGGTCATTCTCCCGTCTCCAATTGGCCATTGCCGAATCATAGTTAACTTTTGCTTCATTATAAAGCTTTTTGGAATAAATGGCAGCTTTATCTTTTCCGGCGTCTGAGAGATATACCCGGGCAAATTCAATTTCTTCAACCGGGGGGGTTGGTGTAATTTTTACTAAAAGCAGAATAAATAATGGAATTAACGCCAGGGTAATGACGGTGACCAGTAATTTTTTTCCTGCATTCTTCATGTAAATCATCGTTGACTTAAAAAAAACCCCGGGTAAGCCCGGGGGTTTTCAAATATTGAGCTTAACCTGAGTTATTATCTTCTTACTTTTGCAATTGCATCTTTAAGTTCGGTATTGATACCGTTAGCTCTTTCTTTTGCTGCTTTGATCTTGTTAAGGGCATCCATGTATGCTCCGCTATCATATGAACCCTGAGCTTCAACTAATGAAGCATCGATTGATGCGATATCAGTTTTAATCTGGGCAATAACAGCAGCTCCGTCTTTTCCACGTGGTGCTTTTGTAATAAGTTTTGCATTCTCTTCAATAACAGCTTTGATTTCTGTTAATAAAGTCTCAGCTTCTTTCTTTACTTCATCTTTTTTAACACCGGCATTGACTGCAACCTGGTTAGCCTGAGCTGTAGTAGCTACAAGTTTAGTTTTTGCAGGACCAAATTTTTTGAAAAGTTTGGAATTCTGAACTTCGATATCAGCCATGATAACATTCAGAGAATCCTGTACTGCAGTAAATTCAGCAGGTACATAAACAGGAGCTTCAGCAACTTTTGCAGCTTCAATAGCAGCGTTAGTGGCATCGATCTCAGCTTGCGGTACTTTACCACAACTAGAAAGGACAGCAATCATAGCGATAGCAGCTAATCCCATTAAGACTTTGTTCTTCATTTTTTTAACCTTTTTAAATACTTTTTTTGTTTAAAAACTTTCGATTTTTAATATGATAATCGGTTAAGTTTCAAAATTTACGGTGCGAAGATACTAAAATTTTGCACTCCGACAACAAAAAGACCTATATTATTATAAGATTGGCAAAGCAGTTATCAACAAGATGTTAGTTTTCAACTATTTCAAAGCCAAGTATTTCTAAGCCGTGTTTTATCTCCTTCCACGACATGAAGAGCTCACATATTAATGCTGTCCGATAATTTTCTACCATTACGATAATTGGTCCCTGATCAATTTCCAGGTTTGGATACACATTAACCGAGGTACTGAACAAATCTGAAATAACCTTTGTTTAAAACTCCGAAACCACCAAAGAAGATTTCATTTGATGAACAACACCACCACAGATTCTACACCGGTCAGAAAAGCTATGTACAGAAGAATTATGGAAATAAGGTTCCTGTCAGAAAGCAACTAATGGAGAGTATGCATTTGAGGGGGATTACGACCTCCCTTCGGTCGGTCATGATCCCCAGAGGGTGGTCCTTG
>JBBRVC010000216.1:0-3562 GCA_038247205.1 Bacteroidales bacterium | reverse complement strand
AGCGCCAATGGTACTGCTATAATTGTGGGAGAGTAGGTCGTCGCCGCCTTTAAAGACGGGCCCCTTGAGTAATCAAGGGGCTTTTTTTTGTTTTACCCCCTGGGAAAATAACTTAGTGGTACTCGTGCCTTGGTGCCTTCGGTGCAAAGAATAAGGAATCTAATGAAAAACATTTACACACTTTGCTTCATGATTTGGAAAATAAGCAACGATAAAACCCATGATACATTGAACAATACCGGATCAGGGTCAAAACAGCAACTGCAATTTAAAATGTTTTGAGTTTCATCTTGACGAAAAATGAAAAACAATTGGTATATTGATCTTTAAAATTTCTACTAAAAAATTAATTCTTCCTATGAAAAAATATCTATTTCATTTTTTTTTTGGTTTTTTACTTTGTTAGCACAGCAGCAGCACAAACCGGAAAGGTTTTGGATAATCTTTCAATGCCCAGCAAGATCCTGAATGGAGACCGGAAATATGCAATTTATCTTCCCCCTGATTATGACAGGTCGGAAAGGAGCTATCCTGTTCTGTATCTTCTGCATGGATCAGGTGATGATCAGACTGGTTGGGTACAGTTCGGAGAGGTCAGGCATATTGCGGACAAATCCATAAATGAAGGTAAATCAACAGCAATGATCATAGTAATGCCTGACGCCAATTCAGGCAGGAGAGGGTATTTTAATAGCCCAAAGGGGGATTTTCAGTATGAAGACTTTTTTTTCAGTGAATTAATGCCTTATATAGAAAAAACCTACAGGGTTCGTGCAGAGAAACGATATCGTGCAATCGCTGGCCTATCCATGGGTGGAGGCGGAACAATTGTTTATGCCCTTCATCATCCGGAATTATTCTCATCAGCATGCCCATTGAGTGCCGGAAATGGATTGCAGGACCTTGAAACATCCAAGCAGATGTTCAAAAGATCTAACCCTGATCTCTCCGACAAACAAATAGATGATTATGCAAGACAGATAAATGGCTTTGAGCTTGTTGATAATCTGC
Source organism: Bacteroidales bacterium (assembly GCA_038247205.1). Classification (GTDB taxonomy): domain Bacteria; phylum Bacteroidota; class Bacteroidia; order Bacteroidales; family VadinHA17; genus LD21. The sequence goes on along the minus strand of JBBRVC010000216.1, from coordinate 2,551 downwards.
CTCCTGAACAGGTCAAATCGGTTCGATGGTATATCGATTGCGGCGATGATGATCCAAGAAGTGAAACCAACTCAAGGCTCCATGCTGCTATGAACAAAAAGGGAATCCCTCATGAGTTCAGGATACGTGATGGAGCACACACGTGGACATACTGGAGAGAGTCATTGCCTGAGGTTTTAACGTTTATCTCACAAAGTTTTCATCAGTTCTGATTTTGATACTAAGATATTATGAGAAGCTTTCTTACAACTGCCATATTCTGCATTGCCCTCGTCAATGGGGGAAATATTTTAAATGCCCGGCAAATTTCAGCAAAGGATACATTGCATGTTCTATTTATCGGCAATAGCTATACTTATGGGAACGATTTACCTGAAATCGTTTGGGAATTTGTAACATCAAAGGGAACTCCAATGGTTTACATGATGGTTGCTCCAGGAGGGGCAACTTTAAATAAAAATTGGCGCGACGGCATTGCGCTAAAAAAAATCATCGGACATAAATGGGATTTTGTTGTGCTTCAGGATCAGAGTATGCAGCCAATTAGCCTGCGGGATTCTCTTTTTCATTTTGCCAGACTTTTCAATGAAAAAATAACAAAAACAGGAGCAAAGACTGTCCTTTACATGACATGGGCAAGGGAAGGCAGACCTGCAGATCAGGAAAAGTTAACCGAAGCATACCGTACAATCGGGAAAGAGCTTGGGTGCCTGGTTGTTCCGGTCGGAGAAGCCTGGAAGATTGCCATTTCTCAAGGATTTAAATTGCACTGGACCGATGGAAGCCACGCAAACACCTTGGGAAGTTATGTGGCTGGCTGTGCGTTCTACCATGCATTTACAGGAAAGTCATCACTAGGATTGCGTGAAATACTATATCGTGAAAATGCAAATCCCTTACTTCAGATTTCGAGACAAAGAGCCGACAGTCTGCAAAAAATTGTTGAAGATGCCTGGGCTCAGCAGACATCGAACAGCATTTCAGGCAAGTGAGTGAAAATGGTTTCTGGTGACTGCCAGGTGCAGAAAGCTAAATAACGTATCCGGCTAACTGGGGCCAGATACGTTATCGGCATTTTTACGGAATAATAGAATCAGTAGCAAATTCAGAATAAAGTCAAAGGACTAGAATTACAAGTGCGCCCGATTCAAAATTATTCTATTAATAGAATTTATATCTTTTATCAACGATATTGGCTCCTTTTCTGAGAGCTTCGTACGCTTCATAGTTGCCTCTCATCTGAAATGTCGAGGTAAGTCTTTCCTGAAGAAGCTTTGTATCTTCCTCTGAAGAGATTGTGACACTGTTGACAAACACCATAAATACTCCATTAAGTCCTTTTATTGGTCCCGAAACAACACCCTGCTTCGAGGCAGTAGCTGCAGCAACCAGTGCTGGTTCTGTACCGACACCAGGTACAGAATAAGACCTGAAATTAATCTGGGTTGCTTCCTGGACAGCTAGATTCATTGTTCTTGCAATATCATCAAGATTATTGCCTTCAGTGTTATTCTTTTTAAATTCAGCAGAAATGATATCTGCTTTTTTATCTTTAAGCAGATTGAATCTGATTTCATTTTCAACCGATTCCAAAGGTGCAATACCTTCTTCTTGAACCCTGGTGCAGAAAGCTACCACATATTTATCACCAATTTCAAATACTGCCTGCTGACTGTTATCGAGAATAATCTTACCTTCTTCAGCCTGGAATAATGAAATTACAAGACCTCTTGGTGTTTCAAGGTCAGGTAAAGTTTTATGTTGTGGTGTAATGTCGTTGGCTACTCTTTTTGTAAGTCCCTGCCCGGCTATTGTTTTGTTAAACTCTTCATAAGTATCATTTGTTCCTGCGAACTGGCTTGCATCGCTGTATATTTTCTGGTTTGTTGCAGAACCGGGGATTATTTTTCTGTCAATAACCCCTAGATTATATTTTACTGAACTCTTTGACTGGTCAAGTATTTCAATTATATGAGTACCGAAAGTTGTTTCAGCTGTTACAATTGCTCCCTTTTTTGCTGTGAAACAGGCGTTATTGAACGGTACTACCATTCTTCCTTCCGGGAACCATCCAAGGTCACCACCGATCTGTGCTGACCCCTGGTCATCAGAGCTTGTCATGGCAATGATTTCAAACGGTGTTCCAGACTTGATAACATTGATAAGGCTATCTGCCACCACTTTAGTCTGTGTTAAACTACGGGCAGCATTCGGAGAGATCAGAATATGACGGGCATGAACAGAATCAGGCCTGTTGGCATAATCGAGTAACCTTGCTATTTTGTATGATCCATCTTCAATATATGGACCAAATACTTCCTGTTTGTTTTCTTTCTTCACAAAATCCCTGAGATTTTCCGGGATATCATTCAGTGAAGCATAAAAACCATTATTACGTGTGTCAGCAGAAAGGTTTATAAATTGAACCGGGTCAGCTGCTGCAGCAAATTCTTCTTTTGTATTAGTTATCCATAGCTCAGCCTGTTTAACGTCATCATCAGAAGGTGTAATGTCAAATGTTACATATTCGATATCTCTCAGAGCCGTTCTT
>JBBRVC010000215.1:0-3590 GCA_038247205.1 Bacteroidales bacterium | reverse complement strand
TTAATACTGATTTTAATACTGAGGTCGATTTTTCTTTTGTTTAATAGCCCCGAAGATCCTTAAATTCGTTTCCAATAATAACATTATTTAATTAACTGGAATACGATAGCATAGGATGCTTCACTTCGTTTCGGCATGACAGATTTACCCGGCCCCAAGGGGAGTAAATTGATTTTTGCTGCGCCGAGCTCGCCAGCAAGCTAGACTCGGTTCTTCGATCCCCTTGGAGTCCCTTGGAGTCGGGGTAAATGCGTTCCTCCGGTTTCACTTAGCTAACTTTGTGGTTAATGTGGCAGAATTGAATATCTTTATCCTAAAGGTACTACATGAAAAAGATTATTGAGGATATCAGAAAGGAATTAATCATGAACGCCGATGAGAAGACAAAGCTGTCGGGTGAAAGATTCTTTAAGGAGAAAGTTAATTTGTATGGCATCAAATCAGCAACAGTAGGAAGAATTGCTAAGGATCACTATAGCAGGTTAGCCGATAAATCAAAGGTGAATATTTTTTCTCTGTGTGAAGATCTCTGGCAATCGGGAATGATGGAAGAGGCGTTTGTCGCTTGCAACTGGTCCTATTTTGTTAAAAAGCAATATGAACCGGCCGATTTTCAGGTATTTGAAAGATGGGTAAACAAATATATAAGTAACTGGGCAACCTGTGATACTCTTTGTAATCATACTGTGGGTACTGTCATTGAGATGTACCCGGAAAGTATTTCCGGTTTAATGAGATGGGCCTCGTCGGATAACAGGTGGGTAAAGCGTGCGTCATCTGTTTCGCTTATTGTTCCTGCTCGCAGAGGGCTGTTTCTGAAAGATATTTTCGAAATAGCTGACATTCTGCATCTTGATAACGATGATATGGTACAGAAAGGCTATGGCTGGATGCTTAAATCAGCCAGCCAGTATTATCAGAAGGAAGTATTTGATTATGTTGTTTCAAAAAAGGCAACAATGCCAAGAACGTCACTCAGGTATGCGATAGAAAAAATGCCTGCAGAATTTAAAGCCATTGCAATGGCGAAATAGTCCTTCATAGTTTAAACTGTTTCGTAATAATCGATATTTATTTTAACCTTTGTCCGATCAACAAACACCTTCCATAATGAAATTATTTTTTTCGATTGCAGCAGCATTAATAATTCCGGTTCTCGCATACTCCCAGGACAGGGTAACAGGTCATGATTTTGCGACCAGGTCGGAAGTAATTGCTGCTAACGGTATGGCTGCCACAAGTCAGCCACTTGCGACCCAGGCGGCTCTGGATATTCTGAAAAAAGGGGGAAACGCAATTGATGCAGCAATAGCAGCAAATGCCATTTTGGGAGTTGTAGAACCCACAGGATCAGGTATCGGGGGAGATCTTTTCGCAATTATCTGGAGTGCTGAAAAAGGAAAGTTATATGGCTTGAATGCCAGCGGCAGGTCGCCGCGTTCATTAAAATATGAATATTTCAAGGAAAATGGGATAGCTTCTATACCTGCATATGGTCCGCTGCCGGTTTCTGTACCCGGATGCGTGGATGGCTGGTATGAAATGCATGAGATGTTTGGAAAGCTTCCTATGAAAGAAATTCTTCAGCCTGCTATAAGTTATGCAAGGGAAGGATTTCCTGTCAGCGAGGTTATTGCTTATTATATCGATCGAGGTACTGAACTTCTGAAGGAGTACCCCAACATAAAGGAAATCTATATGACAGGGGGAAAAGCGCCGGCAAAAGGCGAGATCTTCAGGAATCCGGCTCTTGCAAACACTCTTGAGAAAATTGTAAAAGGCGGACGCAATGAATTTTACCGGGGTAGTATTGCCAGGGATATTGACGCGTTTATGAAAAAACAAGGAGGTTTTCTCTCATATGACGATCTCTCACGCCACCATTCCGAATGGGTTGAACCAGTCAGCAGTGCATACCGCGGTTATGAAGTCTGGGAACTCCCTCCAAATGGCCAGGGTGTTGCAGCTCTGCAGATACTTAATATACTTGAAGGTTATGATATTGCTTCAATGGGCTTTGGATCAGCAGAATATCTACATGTACTAACTGAGGCTAAAAAGCTTGCATTTGAAGATCGTGCGAAATATTATGCAGATCCGCGCTTCAGTAACATTCCTCTGAATCAACTGATATCAAAAAAATATGCCGCAGAACGTCGTAAGAATATCAATCTGGCAAAAGCGGCCAATGTTTACGATGCCGGTAAAATTGAAGCAGGTAACACAATCTATCTGACTGTTGCTGATAAATTCGGAAACATGGTATCCCTGATCCAGAGCAACTATCGTGGCATGGGCTCGGGGATGTGTCCTACCGGTCTTGGTTTCGTTTTGCAGGACAGAGGTGAGATGTTCAGCCTTGAGCAGGGACATGCGAATATTTATGCTCCCGGAAAAAGACCGTTTCATACAATTATACCGTCATTCATAACAAAGGCAGGCAAGCCATGGATAAGTTTTGGGGTGATGGGTGGGGATATGCAGCCACAGGGACATGTACAGATTGTGGTGAATATTGTGGATTTCAAAATGAATCTTCAGGAAGCCGGGGATGCTCCGAGGATGCACCATGTGGGGTCATCTGAGCCTACAGGTGAAAATATGACTGATGGAGGGGCTCTGCTTCTTGAAAACGGGTTCCGATGGGAAGTGATTCAGAAACTGTTGTCCATGGGACACAAGGTGCAATGGGATCTTGGCGGGTATGGTGGATACCAGGCTATAATGTGGGATGAGAAGAATAAGGTTTGGTATGGCGCTTCCGAATCAAGAAAAGACGGTCAGGCAGCGGGATATTGAAGAAATTGTTTTGCATTTTGAATTTTGAATTTTGCATTTTGCATTCTCATACTATTCCCAGCAGATCAACAACACCATTAATGAATGTCAGTGGGTGAACCGGATTGCCAGGGATAAAAAGATCAATATGATGATCATCAAGGAATCTTCTGTCAATTGCCGGACTTCCTGCAAAAATTCCTCCGCTGATAGCATCTGTACCTGCAAGAATGATGATTTTTGGCGTTGGAATGGCATCATATGTGATTTTAAGGGGTTCGGCCATATTTTTTGTTATTGGCCCGGTTATAACAATCCCGTCGGCATGCCTGGGTGAAGCAACAAACTCGATTCCGTAACGTCCCATGTCAAAATTCACATTACCCGCAGCATTAAGTTCCAGTTCAGTGCTGTTGTCGCCCCCTGCAGAGACCTGCCTGAGCTTAAGTGACCCACTGAAGTATTTATGAATTTCTTTCCTTATATGATCCGGATCCAGTCTGACAGGCTGCAACACCCCTTCAGAAATTATTAATCTCTCACGGATATTCGAAGCTAACCGGTAATCTGTTGTAAAACGGATCTTCCCCGGGAACAAGGTTGAGCATTCTCCACAGAAGGTACACCTGCCCAGATCAATCCTGACAGGACCTGTAAAAATCGCATCTGTCGGGCATACATCTGCAAGTGCCTGTTCATCTACTATTTCCAGACTGATTTCAGGTCGGCCTCTAAATAGACCAGGGACCTTGGCTTTTGTAGTATCAGGTATATATTGCTTCCCCTGGTGGTATAATATTTTAATTGTTCTT
>JBBRVC010000214.1:0-3598 GCA_038247205.1 Bacteroidales bacterium | reverse complement strand
TAAATAAAAGTATACTTTTAACTAATTAATTAACAACACTTCTATCTTCCGGAGTTTATGAGCCTGACACGATTAGTCTGCTCAAAATACCTGAAATAATAATACAATTTATAATTAAGATCCAGCCCGTATTCAGTCCCATACTGATAATCAATATATGAATCATAGCTGCCTCTTCCCCTTCCGGACAAATACCGCTGGTTCCATTCGGTAACATATTGATGATTCCTCTGTTCATAAAAGAGCTGGGAATGAAATTCTTTTGATGGTTGTGTAACCAGCCATGTCTCGAAACCAGGGTCGATTATAGTCAGCTCATATTCAAGGCTATCAAGAGATATGGTGTCAGCTTTTACATTACGGACTTCTTTCCGTTTCTGACCTGATGCACTTATCTGAATAAGTGTCAGAAACATTATAATAAGGTAAACAGTTTTCTTCATTTTAGTAAATTTGGTTTAAACTGTTAATTATCTTAATCAAATTGGCAAAAAACATACCAAAACTTATATAGTATTCTGAAAATATTATATTTTTGCTACCTGATTATTTTAGTATGAACAAAAAGACAAATAAGTTGAATAAGCCTTTGGATCTCAGGTCCTGATTTATCCTAACCATCTGGTATATACAGAAAAGATAAACGGACCTGCAAGAAGTTGCAGGTTTTTTTTTAAATTAAAAATAAATATGAGCATAGTAAAGATTATGAAATTCGGTGGTACTTCTGTTGGCAATGCCGAAAGAATGAGGGCCTTAATTCCACTGATAATAGATAATGAAAGAAAAGTTGTTGTTCTCTCAGCAATGTCGGGAACGACAAACAGCCTTGTTGAGATTACAGATCTTCTTTATGCCGATAATATAAATGAGGCATCGTGTAAAATCGATGCACTGAGGTCGAAATATTATCTTGTAATTGAAGACCTGTTCACAACTGCCAACTTTAAGATGAAGGCTAAGGAACTGATTGATTCTCATTTCGGTTATATAGCCAATTTTACATTGAGGGTATTCACGAAACTTCAGGAAAAATCTATTCTTGCTCAGGGTGAATTAATATCAACTTCCCTTTTCCACATAATGCTTCAGGAAAAAAACATTAAAGCAGCTTTTCTTCCTGCTTTGAATTTTATGCGTATTGATAAGGATGGAGAGCCCGATATGTTTTATATTGAAGAGAACATTAAGAGGGAACTTGAGAATTTTAAGTCAGATGACCTGCTTATAACACAAGGGTTTATATGCAGAAATGCCTATGGAGAGGTTGATAACCTGAAGCGTGGGGGAAGTGATTTTACAGCTTCTATCATTGGGGCTGCACTAAACGTATCTGAGATTCAGATATGGACAGACATAAATGGTTTTCATAATAACGATCCACGGTACGTTGAAAACACAAAAGTAATTCGTGAGCTTTCATTTGATGAAGCAGCTGAGCTTGCTTATTTCGGAGCAAAAATTCTTCATCCTTCAAGTGTAAACCCGGCTAAACTTAAGAACATCCCGGTAAGGCTTAAAAACACCATGCAACCTTCTGACGAGGGTACCCTGATAACAGGATCAAGTGTTCTGATGGATTATAAAGCAGTTGCTGCTAAGGACGGAATATCGGTTCTGAGAATAAAATCTGACAGAATGCTTATGGCTTTTGGATTTTTACGAAAAGTATTCGAAATTTTTGAGGTATATAAAACACCTATCGATATGATAACCACTTCAGAGATTTCAGTTTCGATTACCATAGATTTTACCCAGAATATCAATCAGATAGCTAAAGATCTGAGAGAACTGGGAACTGTTGAGATTGAGGACAACCAGTCAATAATCTGTATAGTTGGTGATTTCAGGACTGAAAGAACAGGGTCAGCCCCCGAAATATTTGAGGCGTTGAATACTATTCCGCTTAAAATGATTTCATATGGAGGCAGCCCAAACAGCCTTTCGCTACTGATTGATACAAAAAACAAAGTAGAAGCTCTCAAATTACTCAGCAATCATCTTTTTAATTAGAAAAATGTTCGAAAAAAAAACAATAGATAAATTCAGGGATCTTCAAACCCCTTTTTATTATTACGATCTCAACATATTAAAAGCTACCTGCGCAACAGTAAGGAAAGAATCAGACTTGTCAGGCTATAAAGTTCATTATGCAGTTAAAGCCAACGCAAATCCCCGCATATTAGAAACAATAGCTTCATACGGTTTTGGAGCTGATTGTGTAAGCTGGAATGAGATAGAAAGAGCCATTGAGTCGGGTTTTAGTCCATCTGAAATTGTTTTTGCCGGTGTCGGTAAAAATGACAGGGATATTGAATCAGCACTCAAAGCAGACATTTTTTGTTTCAATTGTGAATCTATACCCGAGATCGAAGTTATTAACCATCTTGCGTCTGTTCAGAATAAAATTGCATCTATTGCACTGAGGATAAACCCATTAATTGAAGCACACACACATAAATATATTACAACCGGAATAGAAGAAAGTAAGTTCGGCATAAACACCTGGGAAATAGAAGAGGTTCTGAGAAGAATAGGGATGATGGATAACATCAAACTTAAAGGTTTGCATTTTCATATCGGTTCTCAGATCACAAGAATGTCTGTTTTCAAGAGCCTGTGCATTCATATAAATGAACTGCAGGAATGGTTTGCCTCAAGAAATATTAACCTTGAAATTATTAATCTTGGCGGCGGACTTGGTATTGATTATGAGAATCCGGAAAAAAATCCTCGTTTTGAGGAATATTTTTCTCTGATAAATGAGTTTATTGATCTTCGTCCCGGCCAGGAACTGCATCTTGAACCGGGCCGCTCATTAACCGGTCAGTGCGGAAGCCTTATTTCGAAGGTTTTATATATAAAAAATGGCAGCAATACCCTTTTTGCAATTATTGATGCAGGGATGACTGATCTTATACGTCCGGCACTATACCAGGCTCTTCACAAAATAGAGAACCTAACATCTCAAGGCAATATTTATCGTTATGATGTTGTAGGGCCTGTTTGTGAATCATCCGATACTTTTGGGAAATTTATTGAGCTGCCGGAAACAAGCAGAGGCGATATTATAGCCATCCGCTCTGCAGGTGCCTATGGAGAAGTTATGGCTTCGAGATATAATCTGAGAGATCTTCCGGGAGCAGTATTTTCGGATGCGATTTAGCATGGAGTTAAAGTGAAAGACCAGTTTTATTTATTCTCCCCGGTCCTCTTCCAGATCTTCATGGTCGTCACCTCCCAGACTGTAATAGTTGTTCTCTTCATCTTCACTGCCAATATCTTCTTGTGTATCGTCAAGCTCTGACCCTGGAATGTCGAGGTCGTTTCCACTATTGTCATTATCCAGATTTTTTCGCCTTAAAGCATTGGTGCTGTTTAATGCTTTTGTATTTAAAATGTCTTCCGGATTTATGCCTGTTTCTTCCTGAAAGTTTTCATAAATATCTTCACTGGCGGGATAAAGTGGATAGCCCTGAAAATCATTTTCTTCTGTGTTGTCCGCCTGATTTTCAGACAGATTCAACTTGTCTTTTTTTTCCTTCATCCTTTCTTCGTTAATTTCGAATAGCCACCAAGACACAAAAAAACAAAGGTC
>JBBRVC010000213.1:0-3638 GCA_038247205.1 Bacteroidales bacterium | reverse complement strand
AATGGCAGCGGATCGTTTAAAAGTATCCATCCATTAAAAAAACTTCCGTAAATTTGGATATGAAAATAAAGGGTCCCGAAACTAATAACGCACTGTTTATCCTCAACCCCAAAGCCGGGATATTACCTGTAAACTTTATCATCTCACTTGAACTCGACCGAAGGAAAAACGTGTCTTATGTCAAGTCCCTAAGTGTTAAAGACACAGAATCCCTGCTTGATGCGAATTTCGATAAATACAATACCTTTATAGCTGCAGGAGGCGATGGAACCGTGCATTCTGTTGCAAATAAGCTTATTGGCTCTGAAAAAATTCTTGGAGTCCTTCCCATGGGTTCAGGAAACGGGTTTGCCCGTGAATTTGGTTTCTGGCCTATCATTAAGCCTCTTCTGGATGATATAGAGCGCGGGGAAAGCATCAAAATTGATGTCATAGAGATCAATGAAAAACTCTGTCTGAATGTCGCAGGTATCGGGCTCGACAGCTTTGTTGCCCACTCTTTTGACCGGCTGAAGCTACGTGGATTCTTCCCATATGTCTGGCTTACAATGAAGACTTTTCTTCAGTTACGCCCTGTCTTCATCACGATACATATCGACGGGGAGAAAGTCGTCTCTGAAAACTTGTTTGTCCTTACGATTGCAAATACCAGGCAATTCGGAAATAATGCATTTATCGCTCCGGAAGCGATACCAAATGACGGCATGCTCGATATTGTACTGATTAAACCCTTCCCCAAGGTTTTCGGATTGATATTCATTGTCCGACTTTTCACAAAGAGGATTAATAATTCCAAATACGTAAGGCATCTAAAAACTGACAAAGAAGTTATAATTCAGTCAGATGAGACCCGCTTCCATATTGACGGTGAACCGGTTAAGCTTTCCGGCAAGGTGGTTGTTAAGGTAAAAAGAGAGGCGCTTAATGTTCTGAAAACAAAACGCAACAAAATGCAGACCCTTAGTCATTAATTGACAATATAACTTATCGCAACAGTCAGCCAATCGGACATTTAATCACATTAGACCCCGGGAAGGAATAACCGTTGATCCGGTAAAAAGTATTAGTTTACTATTTTAAAGGTTTTCCTTTTTGTTGTTATTTCTATAACACCATTTTTACCTTTTTCTCCATATTTGTCAGTTGCTGACTTGTCTTTCAGAACATTCATTGACTCAATCTCGCCGGGTGAAATGTCAGATATATCTTTCTCTGTAATAACTCCATCTACCACTAATAGGCCATTGAAAGAGGATCCGTCTGAGCTTCTTATTCTTATTACAGAAGATGAAGGAGCATCACTGGTATCAGTTCTTGCCGGCAGTTCTGGAACTCTCCTGTTTATAGTCGAAATCTCCATAACACCGTTTTTCGCTTTGTTTCCATATAAGTCAGTCGCGGACTTTCCTTTCAGAACAGTAATTGATTCTATTTCAGAAGGTAAAATCTCAGATATTTCTTTTGTGGAAATTAAACCATCAATAACCAGAAGACCATTGAAACCTGATCCATCCGAATCGCTTCTTAATTTTATTGCACCGGATGGAGCAACCGCTGTAACTACATGTTCGCGTTTTTTGTAATCAGGATCTTTTTGCAGCACTATCCTCATTTCTGAAGAAAATTGAGGTTTTAACATTTGCGTTTTATATCCCGCCAATGATAATGCTATTGTTGCATTTTTTTGCACATTTGCGAGTGTGAATCGACCCAGATCATCTGTTGTTACACCTGCCGAGGTGCCTGATACAATGATATATACACCATTTAATGGTGTTCCATCTTCCAGTACCACAATTCCTTTCACATCCTTCGATTCTAATGCAGATGGCTGATAGATCGTAAATACCCCATCTATTTGCGGGTAGGTATATTCAGGTACAGCAAAAGCATAAAACAGGAACACTGATACAGGCAGAAAGTACAGAACCCTAAGCTTTCTGTAAGGTGATCTCACGACTTTTTTCATCATTTCAAATCTTTTTTTGCCGGGTGAATAATTAAATGAATTGGACAGTTCGAAAACAGGAACTCCTGCAATCTGGTTTAAAAGAACTGCTTTATATACTGCCTGATCGGTTGTTTGTTTCAGGGCAACCTCATCGGCAAGATATTCATGATTAAGTCTTATAAACCGTGAATAAATCCAGACTATAGGGTTAGCCCACATTGCCAGACAAAGTATCTCTGCCAAAATAAGATCAAGCCAATGCTTCTGAGAAATATGCACCAGCTCGTGGTTTAATATCTCTGTTCGCTCAACGCCGGTAACAGATTGATTTATAAAAATATAATTGAAAAAGCTGAATGAATTGGGAGAATCGGAAACTCTTACCAGTTTCGCATTACCGGTTTTATTGAAACCTGCTTTTCTTACGGTTTTAAATAATATTCGTGTTTGACTGAATACCCTCAGACTAAAGAAAAATAGTCCTGATAAATATATTATTGCCGGGATCAACCGGAAATCGAAAGATTTTTGTGAGACTTTCATAACACCGGTTTCATTTATATATTCCGGAACAAAATTAGAAACTACATGCATCTCTGCGGCATAGTGAACTCTTATAATGGGAAGAATAAATGAGGCAAAGATTCCGAAAAGAAGGTAAAACCTGTTGAGAACGAAAAATCTTTCGTTCTTCAGAAATAGAAAATAGATAATGGCAAACCCGGTTATCCATGCCGAGGATCTTACAAGATACAAAGCGAATGTTTCCATTATTTTCTCTTTTTCTTTTTCTCCAGTTCCTTCTTTGTGTCTTTCATTAAGGCTTCAAGATCCTTGATTGTAAGGTCTTTTTCACGTGCAAAGAAAGAAGCCATTGCAGGAAAGGAGTTATTGAAATAAATTTCCATGAGTCCGAATAACTGACTTTTCGAATATTCCTTTCTTGAAGTGACCGGGAAATAAACATGAACATTGCCATATGCTTTATGTCCGATGAATCCCTTCTTTTCCAGGACTCTTACCACTGTTGAGACAGTGTTGCGTGCAGGTTTAGGGTCGGGGAAGCGATCACGCATATCTTTAACAATGCCTTCGTTCATTTCCCAGAGGATCTGCATCACCTGTTCTTCTGCCTTTGTTAATTGCATATTTTTTTAATTTGTCGTTGACTGGTACAATCAATCACTTAACAAAGATATGACTATTTTTATAGGCGCGCAAATTATTTTTAATTATTTGACTATTTATATAGTCGTTTTTATTGTTGGGATCTTATTACTAACTTTGTAGCCAGTCGATTAACATGTAGTGAAATGCACCACACAAATAAAATATTCATACTGCCCGAAATGAAATCGGCAGATATGATTACCGGGAATCCATACCTGTTACTTATGCTTGAACATCTGGGAATAAACATGGAAGTACGTGAAAAAACAATCGCACAGATCTGCAATGAAAATTCTGTGAGCACAGACTTGTTTCTTACAATCGCTAATCTCTTCAATGGTTTCAGACCTACACATAATCCGGTATATTCTTACAGCGATATTCAAGCTATAGTAAGGTATCTTGACAATAGTCATAAGTACTATCTGGAAGAAAAATACCCCCAGATGCGGCATTATATTGAGGAGTTCAATAAAATAAACAGCCAGGCAGAGATCCTTATGATCGGGAAATTCTT
>JBBRVC010000212.1:0-3647 GCA_038247205.1 Bacteroidales bacterium | reverse complement strand
GTAAATCTTACAGGATCGATTTCTTCAATAGATGTTTCTTCAATTGAATCGATACCAGCTTCCAATTTGTCAAGCGCATTAGCCGGAAAACTTACTGGTGTAACAATTTCAGTACCTTCTGGAATACCTGGGGTTAGCTCTTCATTGAAAATCAGGGCCGATGGCACATGGAACAATAATTCACCTTTATATGTCATTGATGGAATTGTTTCGGATAAGACTGCATTTGATGCACTGGACGCCAGTATGGTTGAGAACTTGTCTGTTCTTAAAGATGCTGCCTCATCCGCTATTTATGGATCACGTGCTGCCAACGGGGTTATTTTGGTTAATACAAAACGTGGTAAAGAAGGGAAAGCGGTTATATCCTACTCCGGTTCGTTTGGGTTGGAAATGCCTACTAAAACACCGGATGTTATGAGTGCTTATGACCAGGCGAATTTCATGAACACGGTATATAAATACAGATATAATTATAGCGTGGATAACCCCAAACTGGCATTTGAGGGAGAAAGAGCCTGTGATTTAAAAAGAAGGGGATTATTCCTTGATAAGATAAGAGCACAAGGCATTACCGTTCAGGATTTTATGTTGCTTTTTCCTATTCCTGATGAACAAATTAAATTGAATAAAAACTTAATCCAAAATCCGGGATGGTAATAAAAACATTATGATTTTATTTGCAGGCGGAGTTTTTTACTGGCAAAAACAATTGGTAGCGATAAAGGATGTAACTAATTCGAATAGCTTTTCTTTTAAAAAACTCCGCTAACTTCAACTTTTTAAAAATGATGTGAATGAAAAATTTAATTAAATCAGGGATTTCTTTACTTGTGGTTTTAATGGGAGTACAATCCATTTATGGAAACTCTCCTGAAAAGCCTAACATTCTGTTTATCCTAACCGATGATTTGGGTAAAGAATGGATAAGTGACTATGGAGCTGAAGGAATTGAAACACCAAACATAGATAAGCTTTCACAAACAGGAATGAAATTTGAAAATTTTTATTCAACTCCTCAATGCACCCCAACTAGGGTGTCGCTATTTACAGGGCAATACCCATTTCGAAACGGTTGGATTAACCATTGGGATGTGCCGCGTTGGGGAGGTGGGGCACACTTTGATTGGAATAAGAATCCAAGCATTGCACGTATAATGAAATCAGCTGGTTACAAAACTGCAGCAGCAGGCAAATGGCAGGTAAATGATTTCAGGGTTCAACCGGAAGCGATGGTTTCTCACGGCTTTGATGATTATTGTATGTGGACAGGTGGCGAAGCAGGAAATCCTGCCAGTGATGAACGTTATTGGAATCCTTATATACATACAAAGAAAGGGAGTAAAACTTATAACGGAAAGTTTGGTGAAGATGTTTTTACTGATTTTCTGATTGATTTTCTGAAAACAAACAAGGAGAAACCAATGTTTTTGTATTACGCGATGTGCCTGACCCACACCCCGTTTACAAGTACACCTGCAGAACCAAATGTAAACGAAAAATATGATTGTCATAAAGCAATGGTTCGGTATATGGACTTTAGCGTTGGGAAATTAGTACAAGCATTGGAAGATTTGGGATTACGTGAAAATACAATTATCATCTATACTACTGATAATGGCACAACAGGCGCAATTACAGGAAGAATGAACGGTAGAGAAGTTCCCGGAGGAAAAACAAAAACAACTGAAAATGGAATATGTGAACCATTTGTAGTCAATTGCCCTGGTATCGTTCCTTCCGGAATGGTTACAGATGCTTTGGGAGACATAACGGACATACTTCCTACTTGTGCAGAACTTGGCAGAGCACATTTACCAAAGGATTTTGTTTTTGATGGAGTATCTCTGGCAAATGTTATTTTAGGAAAATCCAGGGATTCTTCCCGGAAATGGATTATGGCCATGGGTGGAAATGGAGGAGGCTCTGCCGCCGAGCTTTCGGAAAATGGACTGGAAAATCAATACCGTTTTCGCGACAGGGTAATCCGTGACAAAGAATATAAACTGTTTATATCATCTGAAAGGAAGCCACAAAAGCTGATTGCAATATTGGATGACCCGGAAGAAAAAAATGACCTGCTACAAAGTAATGATCCAAAGGTTAAAGCAGAATATGAAAAACTTTGGAAGGTTGCCCTTTCATTTCCAAAACATGATAGCGATCCTCATTATATTGCCTTACCGAAAGAATCCTGGGATAAGGAAGTTACCGTGAAAAGCCAGATCTGGAAAAAATAATATCTTTACTTTTATGAAATCATTAACCGATTATAAAATCAAATTATCATGCTAAAATATCTTCTATTATTAACCCTCTGCTTCATTGTTTTTTCTGCGACCAGTCAGGTTCCGTCTTATCTGAAAGATTACAGCAAAGAGTACAAGCAAAATCCCCGCGAGGCTAATCTGCACTGGTTCAAGGATGCAGGATTTGGGATGTTTATCCATTACGGACTTTACAGCCAGTTGGGAAAAGGTGAATGGGTACAGCTTCGGGACACCGTCCCTTTTAAGGAATATATCAAACTAAAAGACAGTTTTACTGCGGCAGGATTTGATGCAGAATTCATTGTGAAACTGGCAAAAAAAGCAGGCATGAAATACATCACCATCACTTCCAAACATCACGAAGGATTTTGCCTGTTTCAGACGAAAGAAACTGATTATAACAGTGTCAATTCTCCTGCTCACCGCGATTTGATTGGCGAGCTGGCAAAAGCTTGTGAGAAAGAAGGACTTGGTTTATTTCTTTATTATTCATATGCTGCCGACTGGCATCATCCTTATTTTTATTCCAGGGAAGCCGGCTGGAACAATGCACGTCCTGCATATCAAGTGATGCCTTCGGAATACAAGTACCAAAAGCCGGAGGATTTTCGAAAGTATATCGATTATGTGCATGCCCAGTTGAAGGAGTTACTCACACAATATCCAACCATTGCAGGGATTTGGTTCGATCCGGTTATGGGTTTTTATGCCAATCCGGATGTTTTTCCGATAGAAGAAACTTATGCGTTAATCCGAAAATTATCGCCACTTGCGCTGATTTCATTTAAACAGGGAGCGAATGGTGATGAGGATTTTATGGCTCCTGAACGGGGTGGAAATGCAAAAGTCGGGGCTCAATACCTTGTTGCAGTAAAAGCTTATGAACTCAATAAAAACAAGCCCAAGGAAGTTTGCAACACCATGCAGCCTCATCTTCCCGGAATCGATGGTGGCTCCACCTGGGGATACAACAAAACCATTGACGGACATCACCTGAAAGTTAATAATGTAAAGAAACTGCTCGATGACGCCAAATCCAATCATTACAATTTATTGCTGAATATCGGGCCTTTGCCGGATGGGTCGGTACATCCGGAAGATATTGAAACATTGTCGAACCTTAAGAATTAAGCATGAAAAATTCATTATTCCCACTACCAGTCCTCCTGTTATTTGGATCATTTGTAAGTTGCAATGCTAATCAAGTTCCGACAGAAGCGAAGAAAAAACTCAACATCCTGTTCCTGTTTGCCGACGATCAGCGTGCAGATGCCCTTGGTTGTTCAGGAAACACATATATCCGAACCCCAAACATCGATAGGTTGGCAGAAACCGGAGTCCTGTTCAGTAATAATTATGTCATGGGCGGACATCATG
>JBBRVC010000211.1:0-3668 GCA_038247205.1 Bacteroidales bacterium | reverse complement strand
GGTGACAAAAAATTCAATTCTTATTGTGGATTTTACTAATCAGCTGAAAGCTCGAGGCATGTATTATAAAAAAGCTTTGATAATTGCAGGAAAAGAGCGTATGCGACCAATTTTAATGACAACGCTTGCCATGGCGATTGGAATGTTACCCATTGCATTAGCCAAAGGGACAGCCAGCGAATGGAAAAACGGCTTAGCCTGGGTTATCATCGGAGGTTTATTGTCATCAATGATACTAACAGTTTATTTAGTACCGATGGTTTATTATGTTGTTGATACAATTAAAGAAAAAATCTCAAAGAGGAAATGAGGATTAACTGTCAAAATGGATGCTGAGTACAGAAGATAAAATTTTACACGCCGCGTACAAGATCTTTCTTTTATTCGGATACCATGGTACTACGATTCAACAAATTGCCATGCAGGCCGGTGTAAATAAATCAGCTGTTCATTACTATTTTCGTTCAAAAGACAGATTGTACGTCATAATCGTTAAAAAGGTGCTTGACAGGATTATTAATAATAATATTGGAATTATTGATCAAGGTTATGTAGAAGAGAATCCAACCTGGTTTCTGTTTACCGAGAGATATAATAATAACAACTTATTTGAAAAAACGCTAAAGGATTTATACCCACATGATTGGGATAAAATATTATACGAAATAAATAAGAGGATTGAATTTGCATCTATATTTTAGTCTGCACAGAAAAAACAATGTAAATTTATCAATCTATTATTGGTCCTTTCTATATACTAATAGTTCCGTTGGTTGGGTTACTTACAATTCTTGTGTTTATTACAGGGTATATCCGATGGAGAAAAATATTTCGTAATATTCCCAATAGTTCTGTTAAATAATTAACAATAATTCTATTGTTTCGAAAACTATTTCATATTTTTGTCTAATATGCTACACACAAGTATCATTTATGAATTTCAGTAAAACTGCTTCGTACTCCCTTAATGTTCTCAGTTATATGGCGACCCATTATGAGGTCAATATGTCAGCTGCTTTTCTTCATGAAAAGCTAGCAATTCCATATCCGTATCTTCGCCAGATTCTGACAAACCTTTCCAAAAGCGGTTTTATTTATAGCATCAGGGGAAGAAATGGAGGATTTGTCTTCAGTAAACCAAGAGAGGAAATCACCATTGCTGATATAATCGATGCAACTGATGGTCTGGATAGTCTCAATCAATGTATTCTTGGATTCATAACCTGTCCTTTTAATAATCAGTGTTCAATGCATCCGGTATGGGAATCAACAAGGGCAAGTATACTTAAAGTACTTAATGAAACATCATTGGCTGATCTGGATAATAAAACATTATAATTTTTAATTTAATATGATACAATTTAATCTCAATTAAAAACAAATAATAAAAAGGAGGTAGTATGATTGACTCAAAAGTTGTTCTCACAGGACAAACCCTGGCATATACATTCTATTGTATTGTCATGATCCTCCTGGTAGCCTGGTTCGCAATAAAGGTTACAGGTAAGGGCAAAGGGCTAGGCGTTAAGCCGGCGATATTTTACACTTTTGTCGGGTTTCTTACAGTGCTGGGTGTATCGCTGCACATAATAACCTATAATACAATCCCTTGGGCAGAGATGGACCTTAACAGGGAGGATTATAAACCTGACAAGACATTTGTAATATCAGTAAAAGACCATCAGTTCATTATGCCATCCGAAAAACTTGTAATTAATGTTAACGACAAGGTTCTTTTCGATGTCCAGTCTGAAGATCTGACCTATGGTTTTGGTCTCTTCAGGAGCGATAACAGTATGATGTTTCAGATGCAGGTTGTACCTGGGCACAGGAATGACCTTCTCTGGCAGTTTGATCGTGAGGGTGTTTATACAATACGCTCAACCGAATATTCAGGACCAAAAGGTGTCTTTATGATATTGAAAGATGCTGTTCATGTTATTCCGGCCAACGCTACAAATTAATTTAATTTTTGAGAAATCTTAATTCTTAACTGATATGAGTTTTATTAAAACA
Source organism: Bacteroidales bacterium (assembly GCA_038247205.1). Lineage (GTDB taxonomy): Bacteria > Bacteroidota > Bacteroidia > Bacteroidales > VadinHA17 > LD21. The sequence goes on along the minus strand of JBBRVC010000211.1, from coordinate 1,652 downwards.
TTAATAAATGGAGAAGAAGGACTTTTCAAGTCTGAGTCTCTTACCCCGATGCAAAAAATGACCTTGCGATTTGTTGTTGTTGGTCTCATCTATTTTGGATTTGTAATAATTGAAGGAATGCTCATGAGACTTTATGAAGTCAAACCTCTCCCTTTTATTACAGAATCACAATTCTTTGCAATACTAACAGCACATCCGTTGGTCGGTATCTTCGGGTCAACTTACTTAATAGTCTTCGGAGCATTTCTTTTCCTTGTTCCATTCCTGATGAAAAAACCTTTATGGAGCATTAAGCTAGGAAACTGGACTTTTATCCTTATCACTGTCGGGACATTCATTTTCTGGTTTGCCGGTTTTGTCAGTCATTATGCACCTCTTTATACTCTTTACTGGCCATTACCCGCTGATTTCACCCAGTTCAGTGTTTGGGGTGGAACCTTTTTTATTGTAGGGATAGCTCTTGTGATGGTGGGTAGTGCTTTTTTTGTAATAAACATATTCAAGACAATAGCTTACACACCTGAAGGCTGGGAAAAACAACCTTCAAAAGCATTACTTGCTTCTGCACTGGGTATAACCGGATTCAGAAATATGTTTTCAAGAAACAAGAAGGAACATCTCGTTCCCCTTCCCGTGGCTGCTGTGGCACGAGGCAGCGTTGATGTGGCCCTTAATACAGCAATTATACTCTTTACAGGAGTACTTATACTTGTATTTATGGTTGCAGCAATTCTTGGTTTTGATCTTAAGAGTACCGCTATTGATGCTCTGCTGTATAAAAACTGGTTCTGGTGGGGACTCGATCTTATTGCTGACGGTCTCGTACTTATTTTTGTTGCAGGCACATGGTATCTGCTGGCTACCATGATAAGCGGAAAACCTCTTTTTATGCAAAATATAGCCAGGGCGGCCCTGCTAGTAGAGCTGGTTGTTTCCTGGACAGTGTGGTCGCATCACCTTTTGTCTGATCAGGCTCAGCCTGCAATGCTTAAAGTATTATCGGGTGAGATGGTAACAGCCTTCGAACTTATAACACAGGGACTTGCCTTCTTTATAACACTGGCAACTCTGTGGAGTGCAAGACCTTTGAAGATGACAAATCCACTGAAATTCCTCCTGGGCGGTTTACTTGGTTTCGCACTGGCAGTTCCTGCCGGAATTATGCAGGCTGATGTTGGATTGAACAGGATTCTTCATAATACGCAGTGGGTTGTTGGACCACATGTGCATGTTGCTATCCTTGTTGGATTAACAATGACCCTCTATTCAGCCATATATATTCTTTTCCCTATTCTCACCAATGGAGCAAAAATGTACAGCCAGAAACTGGTAACTGTCCATTTCTGGTGTCATCTTATCGGTGGAATAGGTATGGGTGCTTTTATGGGTATGGCAGGATTGAAAGGGATGTTAAGACGATCTCTGTATATAAATGGAGAGTTCAATATTTATATGATATTTGCTGCAATCTGCGGTACTTTAATACTGATAGGATTTATTGCTTTCTTCTTTAATATTGTAATGAGTGTCGGGTTAAAAGGAGTTATAGGAATATTCACTCCTTCAAAAATCAAGACAAAAGAACTGGTACCTGCGAGTTAAATCAATTTGCTTTCCATAAATAAAGAGGTTGTCTCAATGTATTAAGAGTC
>JBBRVC010000210.1:0-3674 GCA_038247205.1 Bacteroidales bacterium | reverse complement strand
TGATCTGAATACTTCCAATGGGTCTGACTTCCTGTTTGTCAATAAATTAAAGTTGTAAAAGTTCTGTTTTAAGGCCGTGAAATTATAATCAGAAATTTTTATTCAATTTCTTCGGTTTATCAGAAATTTATGTAAGTTTGCTTTCGGATTATCCATGATATTATTTTATTCCTTTTTTTAAACGTATATTAAGATGAAAGATTACAAGTTTTATGTGTTAACTGCAATTTTTGCATTCCTTTCTGAAATTTCTGTTGTTGCCCAGGTTAAAATTGATTCTACTCATAGCATCTCCGACTCATGTTCAATCTACCTGAATCGGATGGAAAATATTGAGAGTTTCCGTACACAAACTGTTACAATTAATAAGGACCAACTCAGTGCAGGTTATTCGCTGAATATCCTCATTACTTTATCAGGCAAAATAAATGGTGCCGATATTAAAACAGCAAATTCGGGTAATTCAGCATCTTCCGTTTTTTTTATGCGAGGCGATCGAAATCTGATTTCGGATAGCCAGCCATTATATGTTGTTGATGGTGTTCCCGTACTTGGCAATCTGAATTCAAATTTTGGATTTGATTATGGAAATCTTATAAATGACTGGAATATTGATGATATTGAATCAGTTTCCATTCTGAAAGGAGGTCAGGCATCATTACTTTACGGCAACAGGGCCGGAAATGGTGCTGTGATTATACGGACGAAAAAGGCAGATGCGGAAGGATTTCATGTAGAATATACTATTTCGGCAATGATGAGAAGAATTGCTGATTCTCCGGAGTTTCAAAATAACTATGGACAGGGATACAACGGGGAGTTCAGTTATTCGGATGGAATTGGAGGTGGGATTAATGATGGTATGGATGGTAGCTGGGGTCCCCGTTTTAACGGACAATTAATACCTCAGTTTGATGGTCTTTCAACCGGTTATATCAACGGAACTAGCCAGCAGGTAAGGGGAGGAGATACCTGGGCAAGGCAGCAGGCCGCATTGCGGGGTGTTGACATTTCTATCACACCGACGCCCTGGGTTGCTCAGCCGGATAATGTGAAGGATTACTTTCAAACAGCCTATACGCTGGCTAATAATATCGGGTTGTCGTGGGCAAATAAACAGGGTGGTTTCCGTATGTCCTATACCAATGTCAGAGCTGATGATGTAACACCAAATACTCTTTTAGTTAAGAATACATTTGGGGGGAATTTCAATTATACATTTTTCAATAAGCTAAAGATTTATGGTACTTTGCAAAGAACCAATCAGAAAGATATGAATTTGCTTCTCTCTGATGATCCTTATATACAAAGCCCGATGTCGTATTTTGCCTGGATGGGCAGGCAGGTAAATACCCGAAATTTAAAAAATTACTGGCAGGCTGGGAAGGAGAATTTAGCTCAATTTAACTACTTGAATAAATATTCTGATAACCCATTCTTTACCGCCTTCGAAAACGAATCACCGCTTGAAAGGAAAAATTTCTTTGGTTCGGTTGGCGCAAAATTTGAAATCGTAAAAGGGTTTTCAATAAATTATACAGGCGGGTTTAATAAAGTTGATCAAAGTGTTGAGAAAACTATGGCTCAGGGAAATTTGTCAGGAAACCCGGCAAATGTAAAATCAGAAAATATAACTCAATCTGATTACCGTCATTCATTTTTTGCTGATTACGCTTTTTAAATTGGGAAGTATGAACGATTTAAGTGTTTTCTCCGGTTTATATTTTGAAAAAGCTGATGGTAATGAGCGTTTCACGCTTGGGTCAGGATATCCTGGTGAAAATTCAACAAATCTGAAAACAAACGGATATTTCGGAGGAATTTCTTATGTCGGGCATAATGCTTATTCATTAAAGGTTATGATTAGCCGTGATACCTACAAACTAAATGAAAAGCTTAAAACTCCGCTATTTTATTCTGTTTCGGGCGGTGTCGGAATTGAAAAGCTTTTGAGTTTACCAAAAGTTATTTCGACCTTGAATGTTCAAACAGGATATTCGACTTCAGGATTGAATACATTTCCAGTTATGAACCTGACAAGTTTACCGCCTGAACAAAATCATTTTTCTACAATTTCGGAATATACAGTTAGCACTGATCTGGGATTTTTTAATAACCGGATTATAGGACATATTAATTATTATACTTCCGTTACTAAAAATGGCATGCTTAATATTTCAATCTCGTCGAATAATGGATACAGTTCACGAATTATAAGCACTGCTTCGGTTAAAAATTCAGGTTATGAAATCAGTCTGGATATTATCCCGGTTCATTCACAAAAAATATGTTGGAAATCGTCTGTTTTGTATTTTAAAAACAGGAATGAGGTTGTTGAACTGGCAGATGGCGTTGTAAGTATAGGAATGTTTATTGGGAGTGTAGAAATGCGCAATGAAAAGGGACAGCCAATGGGGAATCTTTTCGGACGTAAATTTATACGGCATGAGGGTCAGCTCGTATTTAAAAATGGACTTCCGGAACATACTACTAAGATTGAGTTATTGGGAAACGTGAATCCCGACTACATGATTTATAGTAATAATTCGCTTACATTTAAAAAACTGACAATTTCACTTAGCCTGGAATACAGCAAAGGAGGAGTTTACTATTCGCCATTCTACAAGTATGGTACATTAGCCGGAACGCTTGCTAATACTGCAGACCGCGAAGCTGGTGTTGTGGGTGATGGTGTAAAATGGGATGATGCAGGTGGCACATATGTTAAGAATGATATAAATGTTTCTGCAGAGAATTATTATGGGGGAATGTCCGGAATTGAAGAAAATTCAATAATGGATGCTACATATTTGAAGCTTAAAGAAATTAACGTTTCATATTCCTTTATGCTGAAACAAAAATTAAACATGACCTGTAGTCTTTTCGGGCAGAATATTTATACATGGTCAAGAAGTAAGGACTACAACAACAGTAATCTGTTCAATTACAATAACATTTACCATCGGGGCATTAATAACTACAACCTTCCCGAAACTTATGTGCTTGGCATGAAAATCCAGTTGCATATTTGATATTAGTGCTGATTTGCCAAAGATTCACTTTTACAGAATCTTTACGGATAACCAGCTTTTATACTCCTTTCAGCATTACTATTGCTGCGACGATATTCTGTTTCTTCACTGTTCAATATTACAGGATTTGCAAGATTCAAAATAAAGTCTTTTCTCCGAAGTTTCATACATTGCCGGTTCAAAACAATTTATTACCTTTGCACCCCATTTTAGCAGGGCATAGTTTCGTTTTTCCGGTAAATTAAATGATGCATCTGGCTATAAATCAACTCAATGTTAAACCGGCCGAACCGGAAGGTCATAAAGAATAAAAAATTATGAGTAACGACGTTAATGTTAACGACGAATTGAAATCCGTTGAAGATGCATCTAAAGTAACACCAAATGAAGTAGTTGAAGCTGTTGAAGCTCCGGTTGCTGAAGTTGAAGAAGTAGTTGCTGAAGTTCCTGCAGAAGAAGTGGTTGCAGAAGTTCCTGCAGTCGAAGTGGTTGCAGAAGTTCCTGCAGTCGAAGAAGTAGAAGCAGAAGTTCCTGTAGAAGAAGTTGTTGCAGAAGTTGCACCCGTTGCAGAAGTTGAAGTTGCGGAAGTCCCTGAAGTAAAGGAAGTTGTTGCAGAAGCACCAAAAGCAATTGAAGCACCTG
>JBBRVC010000209.1:0-3687 GCA_038247205.1 Bacteroidales bacterium | reverse complement strand
TTGGATTTATTGATAAATTTAAATTGTGATTTGGGTCAAGGATTTTTGTTTAATAAACCGATGGAAAAAGCATCTTTTGAAAAAGTACTGATTAAACAAAATGCAGTTAACGTGATTGGATAATTTGAAGTGATATTTAGTTGAGGAGGCTGTAAATGAAGTTTTTACGTAATTTAGAAATATGGCAGGTATTAGTTTTTCCAATTGCATTAATTCTTATTATTACTTCAATTTCGGTGTATTCGAAATCAATTGAATTCGGGAATAAAATGCTAGAAGGTACAGTCATTGAACTTCAACAGAACAATAAAAATCAATTGTTCAAAGTAATAGATAAGTATCTTAATGAGGCTGTAAATGTAAATAAATTAAATGCAAGGTTAGCGGAGAAAGGAATCATAGATTTAAGTTCTCCTTTAGACTTGGGGCAATACTTTTTAGAACAAGCTGAAACAAATACAAATATAGATTTTGCATATTACGCAAATGAAGCAGGTGGTATCATTTCTTCTGGCTTAAGTGGAAATGAAACTAGGATGTCATTTACTCCTGACATGAAAAAGGGTCCTTTTCTTGTACATACAATTAATGATGAGGGTCAGCTTATTCTTCTGAGAACCGTTGAAGATTTCGATGTTCAATCAAAATCTTGGTACACTGAAGCAGATCAAAAGGATGAGGTATTTTGGACTGATGTTTATGGAGGGGCTCAAGATCCCGTCCTTGCAATAAGCACTTCGTACCCATATTTCGATAAAGCGGGGAATAAAACTGGTGTTTTTGGTACAGATATTTTGCTTGATGAAATTACGGATTACTTTAAGACATTGCCAGTAAGTGAAAATACACGTCTCTACTTGTTTGAATCAGATGGGAACCTTATTGTTGATACGAATGCAGAAAACCCTTTTCTAATGGAAAATGACATCCAAGTAAGAAAAACTCCATTTAATTCAAATGATGCTTTATTCAGTGTTATATATAAAAACATCAAATCGGACGAATGGCTTAGTAAACAAAAGATTGGTAATAAAAATTATTATCTGGGAGTTTACAAGTACCCGATTAATGATGCAAAATCATGGTATCTTGGAATTGCCACACCTGAAAGCGATTATATATCTGGTCTCAATCATTTGTCTATTAACCTTAAGCAAACAGTAGTATTATCTTTATTAATCCTGATTCTTGTACTGTTCGCATTTGTAAGATGGATTAACAATCCACTTAGACAAATTGCAAATGAAATTAATGTACTTTCCAAAGGAAATTTTGGCAAACAGATTTCCATTGAGAGATCAGACACCATTGGAAGACTGATCAATTCATTTAATGATATGTCAACGACTTTATCGACAATGGTTCAAACGATTAATCAAAAAAACGCCGAGCTAGCTAGTCTGAATAAAGATCTAGAATTAAAAGTGAAGGAGAGAACTTTGGAACTAGAAAATCTGGCTTCTACAGATGTGCTGACTGGTTTGATTAACAGAAGAGAGCTCCTTAGGCTTATAGAGCAAGAAATGATAATCTATAAAAGATATAAAAATGACATTACTATAGCCATACTTGATATAGATTTTTTTAAAAAAGTCAATGACACTTATGGACATCTTGAAGGCGATAATGTATTAATCTGTGTGGCGGAAGCATTAAAAGATTGTATGAGAGATGCTGATTTAGTAGGAAGATATGGAGGGGAGGAATTTCTTATTGTTATGCCTTTCACATCCAGAGAAGAGGCTTTTTTCCTAATTGAACGGTGCCGAGCTAAGGTTGAAAATCTTATTATAGGTGATTACAAAATTAGAATCACAATATCTGCAGGAATCAGCGCCATTAAGGATGATAATGCTGATTCAACTATAGCGATTGCAGATGAAAATTTATACAGAGCTAAACAAAGTGGTAGGAATTGCGTCGTATGATTTTATAATCATAAAAGGTTCTATTTATTATGTGAAGGTCGGAATGGAGGGCGCATTCCATCCGTTTCAGGTCTATGGAGAGTGGTCTCGGAATAGGAACACATTTTATTTTACCTGCCAGATTTTTTGACATTAGGCTCTTCTCTTCTCGAATGAAATGCTCCTAAAAGGAATCGTTATGGATTTTAATCCTTTAAAACCCACGAACGGTGGTAAACAAAATTACCGATTAGCAGAAGGTAAGTTCAGTGGCTTGCAAATAACGAGCTAGAAGATCAAAATTTTAATATAGAGTGTAAAATGGTTTTTAAATAAAAAAATAGCTATTTCCTAAACGAGGAAATGGCTATTTTCAATGGTACTCCGTGGCGGGTTCGAACCGCCGACACCCTGATTAAGAGTCAGGTGCTCTACCAACTGAGCTAACGAAGCATGTCTGTAACTTGGGCACATAAACGATATTAGCATACGAGGACAAATTTGTCAATAACAAGTAGCAGGAAAAATCCTAATGGCATGTTGTACTTAAATGTGTTTTTGTTTGATATTCAACCTTTCATGTAGTATAATATATTAATCTATATTGATGGAACCGAAGTGAAATTAGAGCGCTAAGAAGGAGAAAAAGCATGTTTTGTAGAAAATGTGGTAAAAAATTAGATTTACATGATAGGTTTTGTAATATTTGTGGTGAACCTGTTATCTTAGAGACAGATGTAGAAACTGCGGTTGTGCCAGAACCACCTAAAGATTTAGTCTGGAATATTGAAGGATTTCCAAAAGATAAGAAAGTTGAAGATGTTATTTTTGACTGGAAAATAGATAGTCAAGGTGAAGATTTTATTGTTGATGATTTTTATATCAATGAAAATAAAAATGTGTCAGCACAAAAATTACTTGATCAAGAATTAGAAAAAATAAATAGGAATAATATAGCGAGAGAAGAAGCGATTCTTGCAGCACAAGCGATTGCCGTAGCGCAAACAGTTTCAACCGCCCGACGTAATTTTTCAGAAGAAATAAAAAATGATTTAGAGAGAATATCTAAAAAAACAGATAAATATCAAGAAACTAAAGATTTAGAAGTTCAATCACAAGTTGGAGAAGGATCCAATACGGAATCTGTTGTTGAGATACAAACAGAATTAGAATCAGATCAAGAGCCACAACCTCAGACAAACGAAAATTCAGATGAAATAATTGTCGCAACAGCCGAAAACCCAGTGCTTGAAGCAATCGCCGCAATGGCCGAAGCCGACAGCGTATCCCCAGAAATGGAGGCAGTAACTGTCACAACCGCAGAAGCAGAAGCAGAAGCAGAAGCAGAATCAGAAACAGAAACCGTCGCAGAAGCAGAGGCGGCAATTACAGAAATCCTCGCAAAATCAGAAGCCGAAAACCTAGAGGCAGAAGCCGCAACATCGGAATCACAATCACCCGCGAATAAGATAGAAACCTTAAATGTCCCAAATAAAACAGAATTAAAGTACGATGACATATTTGTTGAGGAGGAAGAGGAACCGAAATCGAAAGGTTTCTCCTTTGGTAAGTTTTTATTGATACTGCTGATACTTTTAATTATCCTGGAAGGCGTATTCCTTGGATTTAAATATTATATGCCAGACAATCAGTATTTCAAGATTGTGGATAGCAATGTAACGCAGGCAGTTTTAACTGTTGAAAGTTGGTTTCTGGTAAAAGAGCCGGCAGCAGAGCCTCCAACGTCTGAAGAACCAGTTGTAGAGGAACCAATAGCTGA
>JBBRVC010000208.1:0-3726 GCA_038247205.1 Bacteroidales bacterium | reverse complement strand
CCCTTGTCGAGACCCCAGAAATTGTAAGATCCTTCATTGAGCTGTCCAAAACGGTGTGATACCCTGAATTCGAGTTGGTTCTTCTTCATCCGTTCAATTGAATGGCCGTTCACAATCCTGGTAGATTTAAACGTCGCTGTTGCATAGGTTGTTAGTGGTTTTGACTCTTTTTCGAGCAAAGCATCCAGGTCCTGACCTTTGGCTGGAAATGTATAGAGTAAGATTATTCCCAAAAAAAGCATTGAAGTTAACAATATTTTTGTCATAGCGTTAGTCATTTAAAGCACCTTTTACAATCCATGTATTAATAATCAGGATATTACAGTCATTAAGTTTCCCGCCTCCTTTCGGCATTGCAGAAAAACCCGACTGATGTTCAATTGAACCCACAAGTCTTCCATTCAACACGTTGGTTTTAACATCACCATAATCCTGAAGTTTAATTCCTCCGCCATTCGCAGTTGCAGCCGAATTTGAATGACAGGACATACAATTGGATTGCAGAATGGGTTTAATTTCTGTACTGAATTTTGTAACTGATGTATCGCATACTGTATTTGGAGTACCGAATAAAGCTTCCTCACTGTCGTAGTAGCAACCCGACAGAATAAAAAACACAAGTGGCAAAACAAATTTTTTCATATTTTTTGAGTTAATTCTGTAGGGCACCATTTGCTTTCCAAAGCTCAATCTCCCTAAGTTCACAAGCCGAAATTTTATAGCCAGGAGGCATTTGTATCGATGTAGCTTTAACCGAGGCCAATAACTTCCCATTATCAAGGTAAATTTTAACTCTTGCATAACTATCCAGTAATATTCCTTTACTTGCATTTGTCCCGCTGTGACAAGCTATACAGTTTTTCGAAATTAAAGAGGCAATTTGGTTTTGATAGGTAACAGCACCGGTAGTATCACACAATGTGACACATACTTCGTTAAGGGCTCCGTTCTTAATCCAGTTGAAAATACTATCCTTAACTGCAGTAGTTAATGCAGGGTAGGGCTTGGGCGGCATGAAATTTTCATCCAAAGGATTTTTAGTAATTACAGAATAGAGTTTACTGTTTGCTGGTGAACCGGCCCTCACCAGATTATTCATTACTGTTGCATAATTCGCAACAACATACCCTTCCTCATGTGTTGCCTGATCGTGACAACCGGTAATCCCGCAGGAGGAAACCAAGACCGGAAGCAAATCCCGTTGAAAGCAAACTTTATTGACTGGTGTCCCGCTTTTTCCTGAAGTAGTACATAATGAATTTTCAGCTCCCTGATCAATCCAAACCCTGATTAAGATTCTCTCCTTTTGAGATAAAGCTCCGGCCGGCGGCATCAACTGCACAAATCCTTTTCCTGTAATTGCTTTATATGCTGCGCTTTTTTGTGCATTGAAGGGTGTTATTGCCTTCATTACTGAGTTGTAGTCTGTAAAAACATAACCGCCTTCACTGCTTTGTTGATTATGACAACCAGATGCAGCACTGCAACTTTGAAATATAGGGGCGATATCCTTTTCGTAACAGACTTTATCAATGTCATCTGCATTAATGCCATCATGCCTGCATTGGATTTGAACAACCGCCAAAACTGATGCCGTGACCATGAGAATCAGTGAGAACCCATACACTTTTTTTCTGTTCATATTAATTTTTCATAAGTATAAAATGATTCCTGAATATAAAAATCGAAGCATTGTAAATTAACGGGAGGAGGAATACAATTGTTTCCGTAAAGGGCAGATGTTTAAACTTACTGATCTTATTTCTAAACAATCTAAATAAAATTAATGTTATTAATCAAAGTAATCGACCAGAAAAATATATAACTGACATTTTGAGTAATATTTCGTCAAAGATATATGATATTTACGCAAATCCTGAGGCTGTTCACTTTTTTAATATCCCACGCAGCAACTGATCGCCATAAAAGTAAGTTTAACCAAAGAATACGTGTAATTTCTGAATCATTATCTAGGATACAGTTTATATACACCTTTCTTGTCAGTACTAATTATTTTAGTGCAGGAGGTTTCTGCCATGGGACAGCCCCAGCCCTCCTGATGTGTTGGGACAGTTGACGATAAAGATCCTCATAATTTTTGTTTCCGGCTTTCTCAAGCGGGTTACGTTCTGCCGGATCATCCTTCACGTTGAAAAATTGCATCGGCTCCCAGGGTGTATTCTGAAGAATTTTATAGTCCCTGAAACGGGCGGCATAATATACCATTCCACCATATCTCATATTTCCCTCACGCCGCATAAAGTAGACTGTCCGGTTATTTGTATCCTGTTCTTTGCCGGTCAAGGCAGCTAAAAGAGTAATTCCATCTGTGGATTCATCTGGTTTTACTCCGGCAACAGCGCATACGGTCGGAAACAGATCCATAGTCGTTGCAAGTCCAGTGAAAACACTTCCCGGAGTAATCCTGTTTTTCCACATGAAAGCGGCAGGGACCCTGATCCCACCTTCATACAAATCCTGCTTTCCACCCCGGAATGGCCCGTTATTCGCCCCATTGCCTAAAACTCCGCCATTGTCTGAAGTAAAAATGATCAGGGTATTGTCCAGGAGTTGCAGGCTGTTCAGCTTATCCAGAACGCGACCGATATTCCAATCCATATGCTCGATCAGGGCAACCAGTTTTGACCGTTTATCAGTTATGCCTTTCTCTCTTTGCCTGACCTTCCGAACCCATTCATCAGGCGGCTGAACCGGATCATGAGGTGCATTATAGGCAAGATACAAGAAGAATGGATTCTTATCCTTTATACGTGATTCGAGGTAATCGAGAGTCCATCCTGTAAAAACATCAGTTGCATGACCCTGCGGATCAACAACCACACTGTTTTTCCGCATGTAGTTGTTTCCATGCCTCAGGTGCGACTGATAATCATCCATCATATCGCCCAGGAAACCATGAAAGTGATCAAATCCGCGAAGGTTTGGCAGATTTGGTTTCTCAAGCCCAAGATGCCATTTCCCGATCAGGGCAGTTTCGTACCCGGCTTTTTTCAGCTTTTCAGGTAACAGGGTTACACCGGGAGAAAGAAAACCCCATGAATCCTCCTCATCCGTACGGATAACACCCGGAACACCAGCCATATCAGGGTATCGGCCTGTAAGTAATGCTGCACGGGTAGGAGAACAGACAGTACAGTTGGCATAAAAATTGGAGAACCGCATGCCCCCATTAAAAATCCGGTCAATGTTGGGAGTTTTAATATCAGAAGTTCCCTGACAGGAAAGATCGGCAAAACCAAGATCATCGGCCAGAATAACCAACACATTTGGAACTGAATGGTTTTTACCGGATTCTCCGGCGGAACAGGAGAGCGCAAAAAGTGAAGCACATCCGGCCAGGATTCCATTCCGGCCCCATGAATTAGAGATAATATTCATTTTCCAATATTTAGGAAATTAACGTACAATTAATTTCAGGGTTTCATTTTTTTCAATCACCTGAATAATAAGCGACATCAAGTCTTTTGACCATTTCACTATTTTTATTTTCACGGGCTGCCAAACATCAGGATTAAAACACCGGCAAGAATTCCTGCAAGTAACCATCCTTTCTTTTTCATATTTTTTTCATGAAACAGGAATGAATTACTTTTTTCGGAAAACCTCCGTCAATGATTTGGCTGTTTGTGAAAGTTGGCTTAAACCTTCATCGATCAGGTTTTTGTCGAATTCATTTGTAAACATCATTTCCGGATTTTCCTCATT
>JBBRVC010000207.1:0-3732 GCA_038247205.1 Bacteroidales bacterium | reverse complement strand
TTTTTACCGGAAAGAAAATGGGTGCCCAGACTGAAGAAGCCAACATAAATGCCGGTGTTGCAGCAGCCCGTCAGGCCATAGGTTACTTAAGAAAAGGTATTGATAAGTATAAACTGAACAAGTAAAATTACCCAATAACGAGAAATGGCAATTGTTAAACCTTTCAGGGGGCTCAGACCTCCAAGGGAGATAGCTAAAGATCTGGCCTGTCTTCCATATGACGTTATGAACACTTCTGAAGCACTTGAAATGGCTATAGGCAAAGAGTGTTCGTTGCTTCATATTACCCGTTCGGAGATTGATCTGCCCCCTGATACTGATACACATTCTGATGAGGTTTACAATAAGTCAATAGAAAACTTCAAGATCTGGCAGAATAAAAAGTGGCTGGTACAGGATCATGATCCTCATTTCTACATCTATGCCCAAACTATGGACGGACGCACCCAGTATGGCATTGTAGGCTGCGCATCTGTTGATGATTATCTTGAGGGAGTTATTAAAAAGCACGAACTTACCCGTCCTGACAAAGAGCACGACCGTATGATACATGTAAAGACCAATAATGCCAATATGGAACCGGTATTCTTTACATATCCTGCTGTTAATGAGATAGATGTTATTGTTGAACGGATTGTGAAAAATGAGGAGCCTGAGTATGATTTTATTGCTGAAGACGGATTCGGCCATCATTTCTGGGTTGTGAAGAGCAAAGAAACAAACGGTTTGATAGAAAAGCTATTTGTATCAAAGGTGCCATTTACATATGTGGCTGACGGCCACCATCGTACAGCAGCTGCCGCTTTGGTAGGAAAGGAAAAAATGGAAAATAATCCTTCTCACAACGGTAATGAAGAGTATAATTATTTTTTGGCTGTTCATTTTCCTGATACTCAGCTGAGAATTATTGATTATAACCGGACCGTAAAAGATATTAATGGTCTTACGGCATCACAATTTCTGGAGAATCTCAGCAAAGGATTTTTGATCGAAGAGAAAGGGACGGAAGTATTTAAGCCGCAAAAACTTCATAACTTCTCAATGTATCTGGAGGGCAAATGGTATAGCCTGACTGCAAAAGAAGGAACATATGATGACAATGACCCTATCGGTATCCTTGACGTGACAATCCTGACTGAACAAGTATTAGCGCCAATTCTTGATATTCAGGATCTTAGACGGTCAAAGAGGATCGATTTTATTGGTGGAATCCGCGGACTTGATGAACTTGCGAAGAGAGTTGATAATGGAGACATGAAAGCTGCCTTCGCATTATATCCGGTTTCAATGAGTCAGCTAATAACCATAGCCGATTCGGGAAATATAATGCCTCCGAAAACAACCTGGTTCGAACCAAAGCTCAGAAGCGGTCTGGTGATACATTTACTCGAATAAAAATAAGTTCATTGAGATTGAAGATAAGTTACGCCATGTCTGATATCGTAAAAAACATTGAATCAATCAAAAAGCTTATTCCGGCTTCGGTTAAGCTTATTGCAGTTTCAAAGACCAGAACGGTTGATGATATCCTGATTGCTTATAATGCAGGTCAGAGATATTTTGGCGAAAACAGGGTTCAGGAACTACTTGTTAAAAAGGATAAACTCCCCGGCGATATTAAATGGCATCTTATAGGTCATCTTCAATCGAATAAGGTAAAATTGATAGTTCCGTTCATAAGTATGATACAATCTGTTGATTCGTTCAGGTTGTTATCTGTCATTGATAGTGAAGCCTCAAGGATCGGCAGAATGGTTGATTGTATGCTGCAGATACATATCGCAAAGGAAGAAACAAAGTTCGGATTCAGCATGATGGAGCTCAATGAAATGATCTTATCTGATGATTTTGGACGGTTAAAATCAGTAAGGATCTGCGGGTTAATGGGCATGGCAACATTTACAGACAACACTGAACTGGTTCGTGATGAATTCAATTATCTTAAAGAATGTTATAACGGTCTTAAAAAAAATAAATTCAGTAACGTACCATCATTTAAAGAAATATCCATGGGGATGTCGGGTGATTATCAGACAGCGTTACAGGAGGGAAGTACGATAATCAGAATCGGAAGCCTTATATTTGGAGATAGAAAACTTAAACAATAAAAAGCATATGGGAAAATTGTCAACGCAATATCTTGGGCTGAATCTTAATAGCCCTGTTATAGTTAGCAGCAGCGGTCTTACTTCGACTATTGAAAGCCTGAGGGCAGCGGAAGATAGCGGGGCCGGAGCAGTTGTTCTTAAATCATTATTTGAAGAACAGATAAACCATAATATTGCTTCTTTTACTCCAACACCAGGTTTTCCGGAGGCAGACGATTATATTTCATCTTACCTCAGGGCACATTCACTGGAGGAATATCTGAATCTGATTAAAGCTGCCAAAGCTTCTCTTTCAATTCCTGTTATTGCAAGTATAAACTGCTATTCATCAGAAAGTTGGACTGATTTTGCCAAAAGCATGGAAGATGCGGGAGCGGATGCTTTGGAAATAAATGTTTTCTTTATGCCGCTCGACAGGAAAAGTTCCTCAGCCGAATCAGAAAAGATCTATCTCAACCTTATTGAAAAACTCAAACTTACCGTCAGTATACCCATTTCTCTAAAAGTAGGCATGAGATTCTCCAACATACTTAACATGATAGATCAGTTTTACATGAGAGGTGTTCAGGGAGTTGTAATGTTCAACAGATTTTATGAACCTGATATTGATATTGATAAAATGCAGATAGTACCTTCATCGGTATTCAGTGATGAGAGTGAGAGGCGCTTTGTACTGAGATCTGTTGCGATGGCTACTGCTCAGGATATCAGAATTGATGTATCTGCATCTACTGGTGTAAATAGTGGTGATGATGTAGTCCGCTACCTCCTGGCCGGAGCGCATTCTGTTCAAGTATGTTCAGTGCTGTACCGGAAGGGTATGCCATTCCTTAAAACAATAAACAACCAGTTGGAAGTCTGGATGGATAAAAATGAGTATAAGAGTATAAATGAGTTCCGAGGCAAACTAAACTGGAGCAATTACGAAAAGCCTGTAGTGTTTGAAAGAACCCAGTTCATGAAATACTTCTCCTCAATCGATTAATATATAGTATTTTCCAATACGGTTAGTAGCTCAAGAGTAAGGGCTGATTTTTCATCAGAGTTCATAAGGGGGTTGTCCTTTATGGTAGTTATCATTATCTCTTTTTCAACATTTGAAATATTAAGGACTGATTCTGAGATGACTGTAAGGCATTCAATGGCAGTAACATAATCGCCATTAAGAAATGTATTAAAAAAAACCTTTGAATATTCTGAATAGTCGAGACCTGATTGCCAGCATGAAGATACCAGCATGCTTATTGTGCCTGGCTTCCATGGTTTTTTTATCTCATGTATCACCTCAGCTCTGACCGACAGGTCCTTTATGTCATTCATAAACAATTCAACTGAGTGCCGGATCTCACGATCGGTACTGTTATCGTAAACTGAAGTCAGCAATCCGGCAACTCCTTCAAAAGCCTGTTCATTGCGCAATAAATCTATGGCTTCAGTTAAGAATGTTTTATTATCTTTATTCAAAAGTAATTCAAGTTCCTTAAGCTTCTTTTCTGATTTGTACATTCCGATTATTTTTAAACAAAGTTAGAAATAGAGTTAATTAGAGAAGTAGTTTTTTGAAAATAAAAATAAAATACTAATTTAGTCGGGAATTACATTTGAAAATTAAATATTTAGACCA
>JBBRVC010000206.1:0-3740 GCA_038247205.1 Bacteroidales bacterium | reverse complement strand
CTCTCTCACAAGGCTCTCATTGAGTTGTGGAAGTTCATTTGCATTTCTTGAGATATTATCGATAACCCATATCTGGCCAATATCCTGCCTCGAGTTTTCAACAAGTCCGCCCATAAGACCTGTAAGAAAACTCAGAACACCAATCTGCTGACCAATAAGGAATATACTTACAACAATACTAATAATTACTCCTATGCTCTTAACTTTGTCATACCTGATGAACCTGTAAGCAGTTACGATCATAATTACCTGGTTTTTAATAAAATTACTGACTCAACCTTTGCATTGAGAATAAGTCCGTTATCTCCATCGAGTTTGATTCTTACCTCGCGTACAAGCCTGTCTTCCTGTTCACTTGGTTTCCCGGAGAACAACGACTTCTTCTTAAGATAAGGTGAAAGGAAAATTACTTTCCCCCTTGCAATAATGGAATCACCTCCGATGTACCTTATTTCTGCATCCAGACCATTGCTAAGCCTTGTGGCGAAGAGTTCATCCACCTCTGTCCTTACAGTTATAGCTCCTGAGGGAGCAAGCTCTGCGTATGAATCAAACTGGTTTAACGCACTTCCTTTTTTTACATGAAGCTCGAGAAGAACACCTGCATAAGGCGAACGCAGGATCTTCCTTGAAGCTTCAGCTTCAGCGTACCGGACCTGTTCAGATACTTCACGAATCCTGGCTTCGGAGAGTTCTAAGGAAGCATGGCTTTTTTCAACAGTAAGTTTAAGTACTGAGACCTCGGTCTCAAGGTCATCAAGAGTCTGCTGCGTTTCTGCTCCTTTCAAGGCCAGAGCTCTTACAGATTCCAGCAGCTTCTGCTTATTCTCTAACCTAACTTCCGATTCGCGAAGATTAAGATCATCGATATCTTTCTGTGATTTCTGTGACAGGTACTGACTCCTTAATTGTGCTAAACGTATCAGCTCCAGTTCATCATCAAGTCTAACGAGCGGTTGATCTTTTTTGATGCTGTCGCCGTCATACCTGTATATCTCACTAACAACTCCTCCGGTTGAAGCTGCAAGGCTGATTATCTCCATTTCCGGCTCAACTTTTCCCACGCCAACCACTTCAGAAACCTCAACCAGAGAACTGTTGACGGGTGGAGATGTAATAGCTGAACTTTCTTTACTATCCTTGCTACCTCCGCATCCTGCAATAATTAATGGCAGTATTAAAAGGTAAAATTTCTTATTCATTTCTTTTATCTTTTAGTTTTCTGTTTTATTGATAATTATTTAATTTAACTATGAAATATTTCCTCCTCCGAAGGTTTGTCTGAAGCTATCCCGTTATTTACATATATGATCCTGTCGGCAAAGGGTTTTAGTCTCATATCATGCGTAACCACAATAACTGATTTACCCGAATCAGAAAGCATTTTGAGTTCTTCCATCACTATGGATACGCTCTTTATATCAAGTGATGCCGTCGGTTCATCGCAAAGCATAATAGAAGGATCAGTAACGAGCGCCCTTGCAATTGCTACCCTCTGTTGCTGACCGCCGCTCAGATTTTTTGGAAGGCTGCGCATTCTGTCTTCCATGTTTACCTTTCTGAGCGCATTTTGGGCCCTGAGCCTTGCCTCCTTCTTATCGATACCTGAAAGCCGGAGAGGGTGTATAACATTCTCGAGAGCATTAAGTGGAGCAAGCAGATTGAAATTCTGAAAGACAAAACCTATATTTTTAAGTCTGATACCAGCAAGTTCCCTGTCGCTGAGATCATTTACACGTCTCTCATTAATATAGACATCGCCGGTTGTGGGGAAAATAACACATCCCAGCAGTGAGAGAAGAGTAGTTTTTCCCGATCCCGACGGACCTATAATAAGTGTAAGCTCCTTCTTCCTGAATTCGAAGGTGGTGCGCTGAAGTGCCATGATAACAGTATCGCCTGCTTTGTACTCCTTACTCGCATCTTTTATTCTGGCTGCAATTTCCATATCAAATTAATTGTTTATGAGATTTAAACAATTAAAGTACTAATATGTTCTATTAATATTAATAATAGTACATTAATGAACTAAATATTACTATTTTTGTTATTGACCAGGAGGGGTACAAATTGTGAAAAAAAGTGAGATACTAACATCCGTAATCAATCAATTCTTCGTTTTTGATGAAGAAAACGGCAGCAGAGAAGATTATTCGATAGAGGAATTTATCAGTTATCTTAATGCACATAATAGCAGGAAGGAACTAGAGATCAGAAAGATCTCAGGAGAGAAAGAAGAATGGATTCAAAAGGAACACCGAAATGCAGTAACTGATATTTCAATATTACTTGTACTCATGTACCGCTATGCAAAAGGGTATCTCAAAAAAGCCCTTAGGGAGAGTTCTTTGCATACAGCTGAAGAATTTTCATTTCTAATTACACTTATGACATATGAAAGCCTGAGGAAGAGTGAGCTGATAACTAAACAGATTATGGAAAAAACTTCGGGGACGGAAGTAATCAACAGGCTTATTCATAATGGAATGATAAATGAAACTGCCGATGAGAAAGATAAAAGGAGTATAAGAGTTTCAATTACACAAGCCGGCCGCGATGAGATCAGGTCAATAATTCCTGTAATGAGTAATGTATCAGAAATTATAGTTGGAAATCTGACAGATGAGGAGATAAACAGCCTCGCTTATCTGCTTAAAAAACTTGACTATTTTCACAATGATATTTACCTGGAGAAAAAGGATTTACCTCTCAGCGAAATATGGAGTGTTATTTCACATTAATCAAAAATTACAGTTTGTTCTAATTAGTCATTGTATGAGAGTATCTAAATCAATTTTATTACTCTTTTTGTTTCAATTAATTGTACAATCTCAATCATTTATAGCTATGGCAAAAACAGAAGAACAGAAGTATAAGGTAGTATATAATGATAAAGACTTTGAGATAAGGTTTTATCCATCTGCCACACTCGCTACAGTATATTCCGATGCAAAGTCATACAGGGAGTTGTCGGGTAATGGATTCAGAATGCTCGCAGGATATATTTTTGGAGGAAATGAATCTGATACTAAGATTTCAATGACCTCTCCCGTCCATATGGATATCAACAATTCCAAATCAGCAATGAGCTTTGTTATGCCGTCTTCATATAATAAAGAGAACCTGCCAAAACCTGATAATCCCAATGTTAAAATAGAGAAAACTGAAGATGAATATGTAGCTGTAATACGATTTGGAGGTTATGCTTCAGATGATGACATCAAGAAATATTCAGAAAAATTAGGAATACTTTTGAGAGAAAAGGGGATTGTTTATTATGGAAACTTCCGTTTCCTTGGTTACAACCCACCATATGAATTTATTGGAAGAAGGAATGAAATAATTGTATCGGTCAGGTGGACGGGAAACAGCAGTGTTTTGGTCTAGAGTGTAGTTTTGAAATTTCAGCCGCGCAAGATTTTCTCCATCTTCCTACCTTTCGCCAACTCATCCATCAATTTATCCGAATATCTTACCTGCTGTGTTAAAGGATCCTCTATTTCCTCCACACGATATCCACAAATTATTCCGGTAATGAGGTACGCATTGGGGTTTATAGAAGCATGTTGAAAGAATGTCTCAAATGTCACATTTTCTTTTATCAGTTCCTGCAACTTCCTGTTATCTAAGCCTGTTAACCATTCGATGACCTTATGCAATTCTTCTTTTGTTCTGCCTTTGTTCTCCACTTTT
Source organism: Bacteroidales bacterium (assembly GCA_038247205.1). Lineage (GTDB taxonomy): Bacteria > Bacteroidota > Bacteroidia > Bacteroidales > VadinHA17 > LD21. The sequence goes on along the minus strand of JBBRVC010000206.1, from coordinate 47 downwards.
TTAAGATACATTTGATATACCGAGGCGAAGGTCATTTTTGCGATACG
>JBBRVC010000205.1:0-3792 GCA_038247205.1 Bacteroidales bacterium | reverse complement strand
TTACACCCACTGGACGGACCAACACGTCTTGCATTACTACAAATCCTGGAAGATAGGTATGGAAAGAAGTCCGTAATCATAACCTCACAGCTTCCTATTAATAAATGGCACGAGTATATCGGAGAATCTACCATTGCCGATTATCCTCACTTATTTATTATGCGAAGTAATACAGCGGTATGTGTTGTGAACCATTTACTTAGTTATTCAAATTCTGACAATTACTTTACATAATATTTTATCTCATTTAGCAAGGTTTTTCAGCATTACCATTATTTCATTATTTCCCTTCCAGGTTGGTATATTATCAGAAGTTATGTTTTTATATGCGTTCTTTACCGCTTCAAAAGTAAATTTAGGATTCATCCGAGCATATATTTCTGTAGTCAATACCGACTTGTGTCCCAGGAAGTCTCTAATATGTATCAATTCAACCTTTGATTCCAATAAATGCATTGCCTTGGTATGCCTTATGGAGTGGCAGCTCAAATTATCCGGTACTAAAGAGGGGCTTTTCTCGTTAGCCATCTTTACATATTTAACCAGGATATTATTAACCCCATTGCGTGTCATGTTCTGCCCCTGATAATTTGGGAACAATGGTGTTTGCACTTTTTCCCTGTTTAAAAGACCACTATGGGTCATGTATTGTCTGAGCAGTTCTACTTGCTTATCGGGAAGAGGTACTGACCTAAATTTGTTGCCCTTCCCATGCAAGATAACCCTATATGGTTTGTTGGTAATGATTAGGGAAGCAGGTGTCAGATCAATAATTTCCTGAACCCTTGCAGCACTTTCGTACATCAACGATAACAAGGCTAAGTCTCGGAGACCTTTGGATTTTTGAGTGTCGGGTTGTTGCAACAATAGTTTCATTCCCTCAATATTCAGATAATTAAAAACTTTGCTTTCTGTCTTTTTAGCAGGAATGGATAATATTTGATGACAGTCAAATAAATGACCTGGGTTCATATATTCGGCATATTTAATGAAGGAAGATATGGCTGCTAATCGTTGATTGCGGGTAGCCTCCCCGCAGCACCTTTCTTTCTGGATCCAATCAAGGAAGCCTACAACCAAATCCTTATTAAGAAGAGTGAATGACAGCCTGGTAACAGGTACGTTCCTGTTCTCATGCATATATTTAATAAACAGGATAAACGTATAGCTGTATGATTTTATCGTATTCGCACTAACTCCTTTTTCATGAGGTAGGTAGTTGTTCAGAAAGCCGGACAGTAGCCGGGCAAAATCGTTTACTTGTTTCATGGCTGTACTTTAGTTTTGGCCGGGATATCCGGGAGAACATCTACATACAATCCGTCGGTATCTTTCAGCAGATCCGGATACATTTGTGAGGTCAGCCTTATATATTGCTCGGTGGACTCCAGTGATTGGTGCCCGAGATAGGTCGAAAGGTAGGGCCATGAACAATATAGATCCACACCTTCATAAGAAAGCTTCAGAAAAGAATGACAGGCGAAGGTGTGGCGGATATCATGGATTCTGGGTCCTTTTCTGTTACCCGTAAAATTGATTCCCGCCAATACAAGAACTTGTCGGAACCAGTGATGTACCGCACCTTGCTTGCATACTCCACCATTCAATGATACAAAGAATGGACCATTTTCACGTCTCAAGCCATCGATTGGAAGCTTATTCCGCTGTTCCAGATAGTCTTTGCAGACAATGACAAGCGAATCCGACATGGGTACCAACCTGTCTTTCCCGTTTTTGGTATCCTTTAAGGTAAGGTATCTCACATTAATATTTACATCCATATTCATTAAAGATAGAGCCTCACTGATACGAATACCTGTCCCATAAAGCAAGCGTAAGAGGCAGGGCATAATTAAAAGACAGGAATTAACATTCCTGCATTTCATCCTGAGACAGTCGCAGGCCCGGAATATCCCGTTTATCTCTTCAGTGGAATAGATATAGGGGATAAATGTGCTGGCTGGATATTTGGGTAGGTGGGGAACATAGGTTTTGATCCCCTGATCATGTAGGTATTCCGCCAACTGTTTTACCACCTTAACTTTACTATAGATGGTCAACTCAGCCTCATTATGGCGTCTATCTGCCCATTTATCAGATATCTCTTTGGTTAATCCAAGGCTTGTATGCCCCTGCTCCAGTATAAACCGATCAAAGGTGTAAAATATCCTTTCCTCTTCTATATACTTGTAACCGAGGCTTCTTTTCAGACCGATAAAGTCGTTAATGTGTGGAGCGAATGCACTCCAGAATGATTTGCTTTTCATGACACTAATAATCCTCCTTTCTGGTTGTAAAAAAGTGGATCAACAAGAGGGACCTCCAGGGCGCATTGGCCAAGGGATTCAGTATCTATCCGGATATAATGCCGCGTTGAAGTTGTGTTTTTGTGGCCAAGCACTTCGCTTATCACAGGGAGGGACTGTTTATTGTTAAGTAATTCCTTAACAAGACTATGGCGGAGGGCATGGCCCCCATGTCTCCTGTTAATTGTTTTAAATCTAGTATAGGAAAATCTGCGATTTATCATGCCTGCAATAGTTTGTGGACGAATGGGAAGGAAAGGGGATATCACAAGCAAAAAGATAAACTGTTCATCAGACTTGGGTCTCCCGTATTGGATATAATCAAGGAGTGCGTTTCCAACTACCGGCAACAAAGGAAGGTTTATATTTTTACCGGTCTTATATTGCCTGAGATTGATTGTATTCCGATCCCAGTGTAGGTTCTCGAATCGGAGATGTGCGATATCGGAGACCCTTAACCCAAGATATGAGGCGAGCACTAATATAGAGTAGTCCCTCTTTCCTACAATATTTCCTCTGTCAACCGATTTCAGTAGTATTTCTATTTCTTCTTCCGAGTAATAAGCAGGTAATTTGGCCTGCTTCTGATAATTGTCCTTTGGAATGAAAGTCGATATATTGGTGGAAATGATCCCCTTCTCATAAAGGAATTTGAAAAACCCGCGTAAATCCATTAAGGTATCATGGATGAGAGCTTTTTTCTGGGGATCAAGGCTTTTAATAAAGGGGATAACGTGATGGTACTTGATCCCATTAATACTGAAAATACCATTCGTAGAGAGCCAAAAATTAAAATTGCTCATATGGCTTTCTATCTTATCAAGCGTTATATCCCTTAAACGACGAGATCGTTTATAAGAAAGAAAATCCTTCATTATGAGACCAATTGCACCGTCCAAATATCTGACCTTACATTTCCGCTGTACCGATCCGGTCGCTATATATTCGGATAGTACCGAAACAGATTTTTCTATGAGCTTTTCTTTTTCAGTCAATTCTCCATGAGTTTTGCCTTTATAAAACTCGAGCAAAAAGTCTTTACACAAATCAGGACTGATGAATTTTAGCCCATGCTTTTCCATGTACGCCTTGATCGGAAGCCATCGACTTCGGTAATGGCGAAGCGTAACATACTTGTAAGAGAGTTCCTCTTTAAGGTAATTGTATGCCTTTGAGGTAATTTCTTCGTAATCGAAATTGTTTTGCATAATAATTCTGTTTAGTGTAACCTATTATAAGGGCTAAGACCCAGATTACAAAGGAAATTATTATGCTAACAAAATGATGATTAAATGTTTATAGGCAATTGATTAATAGAACCTTCCAAAATGTTGCTTCGCATAAAACAAAAGTTAGGATAATCGGCATTATGCGAACATTCGCATAATGCCGATGCAATCATGGACAGATTGGCAGTAAATGCTCATAGAATAGATTTAAAAGGAGAGTCGCTAAGAAAGAAAAAATAAGCTATATTTATGTTACA
>JBBRVC010000204.1:0-3981 GCA_038247205.1 Bacteroidales bacterium | reverse complement strand
CTTTTTAACTATCCGCTGTTTTTTATCCACCTCTGTATATTTTTCATGCAATTCGGTACAGCGTAAACCTACTTTTGAGCCCAAACATAAAATGCCGCCATTAATAAGGCTGTCATAAAAAAGTTTTTGCACTTTGTTTTGTAAATTGTTATCAAAATAAATCAGTACATTTCGGCATAATATCAGGTGCACCTCGGCAAATACACTATCGGTAACCAAATTATGATTTGCCCATACAATATTTTTTTTTAATGATTGATTCATGATAACGTTACCATAACCGGCAGTATAGTAATTTGAAAAAGATTCTTTTCCTCCCGACAATTGATAATTTGTAGTATATTCTTTCATCATTTCATTCGAAAAGATCCCTTCTCTAGCCCGATTTAAAGCGTTCTGGTTAAAATCAGTGGCATAAATTGTTGTTCTGTCATACAACCCTTCTTCCTGCAAAATGATTGCCATTGAATAAGCTTCTTCACCAGTTGCGCATCCGGCATGCCATATTTTTATAAAAGGATAGGTTTTTAAGACAGGGATAACATTTTCACGTAACGACCTGTAAAAGTCCTGGTCACGAAACATTTCGGTTACTGTTATTGAAAGGTCCTGTAAAAGTTGATATGCAAATGATTCATCCTTAAGAACTTTAGATTGAATTTGAGAAACATCTTTTAATCCGGACAGCGCCATCCTGTTCTTAATCCTGCGAGTGATGTGGGCTTTGGAATAATGCCTGAAATCATAACCGTATTTCTGATAAACAACTTCCAATAATAATGAAATTTCCACTTACGCAAATATTAGTTATAATTGATTTAGATAAACTTTTCCCATCTGATTGTTTATTTAATGGTTCTTAAAATAACCTAAACGGTTTGCAATGTGATAACAAAATTTTCCCGGGTCGGTAGCAGACTATTTTCTTGTGCTATAAGTGATAGCGTTTGTTAAATTATTTTTTTAAATTGTGAAAATTCAGATGGCTTTCGGATGAAATATTGTGCCCCGTTTGGGTAAAGGAGGTTTAATTTCTCCTGTTCAAACGACCCTTTGTACAATGGTAGACAAAAAAACTGAAATTTCCACAACAGAACTTGACCTTTTTCCGGTGCAAGGTAAAAATATTGAACTTAGTTTTAGGGGTGACCGCATAAGTTGCGATAGTGGGTTACTACTTCTTCGCGAGCTTGACAACCAGCGAAACCTCTTATCATCAGCCAGTAACTGCCTTCATGACGGGAAGGATCAAGGTTGTATAGATCATTCCGTTATGGAACTATTGACACAACGGGTTTTTCAGATAGCCTAGTTCGGTCAGAAAAATTGGAGACGCAAAAGTCAGTTTTTATGCTTAATTTTAAATTTATGAACTAATCAGGTTAAACTTTTCATTATAAAAGTTGAAAAGAAATAATTCCTATTTTTGATTTCCACGTTAATCCGAAAAAATGAAAATAAAATACTGGTTTATATTCCTGGCCTTTACAATTCAGAGCATATTATTCACAGTTTTCAGTCAGGAAACCGAAACCTGGATTAAGGTTCACCTTCGGTTCAATATATAATAATGTGGTTAACGAGAGATTTTAACACATAACTATTAAATGAGATTTATGAAAACCAACAGACGACAATTTATTGAAATTTCTTTAGCTGGTGGATTTGCGGCTTCAGTATCTCCTTCATTATTAGCCTATAAGGATCCTGATAACAAATATTCAAAATTGGATGAACAGTTAAATAAACCTGTTCTGAACTCATCGTTATTCAAATCTCCTGTCATTATCGAAGCTCTTGAGTTATTAAGATTTCAAAATTCATTCCTCTGCAGGGTAATATCGAAAGATGGCGCGACAGGAATTTCTGTTGCAAATAACGACCAGATGAAGTCGCTCTATCCAGTATTTGTAAATCGGTTGCAACCGTTTTTTATTGGAAAGAATGCTGTTGAGCTGGAATCACTTATCAACGGAGTATATGTATATCAGAGCAATTACAAAATGCAAAATCTTGCCCTTTGGGTGCCCCTTGCAACAATAGAATTTGCAATACTGGATATGCTCGGACGAATTGCCGGCAAATCTATCGGTGAGCTTATTGGCACTGTGGTTAATAAAAAAATAGCTGTCTATCAGGCCAACAGCGAACGTGACATCACTGCCGAAGAAACTATAGAGCACCTTAAAAAAGAGGTTGGTGAGACAAAAGCCAAAGCCCTTAAGTTCAAGGTTGGAGGCAGGATGAGCAATAATTATGAAACACCCGTGGGTCGTTCAGAAAAGCTTATTCCATTGGTTCGCAAGACTTTCGGGGACGAAATGGTAATTTATGCTGATTCCAATGGCTCATATACAGCCGATGAAGCGATCAGAATAGGGAAAATTATGGAGGAGTACAAGTTTGACTTTTATGAAGAACCCGTTCCATTTGACTGGTATGAGGAAACAAAAGAAGTCGCTGATGCTGTTAAAATTCCTATAGCCGGAGGCGAACAGGAACCAAGCCTTCATATGTTCCGATGGCTCATTGCAAATGACGCTCTGCAGATTGTGCAACCAGACATGTTCTATTTCGGAGGAATGATCAGATCGATGAAAGTTGCGAGAATGGCCTCAGAGTTTAATTTGCCATGCACCCCGCATATTTCAGGTTCTGGTCTTGGGTATCTCTATATGATGCACTTTGTATCAGCAATACCTAATGCCGGTCCATATCATGAATTCAAGGGTTTTAATAATGAACTGCCTTTTGAATGCAAGACTTCTTCGCTTTCAAGTGATAACGGGGTGGTTACTGTACCATCAGGTCCGGGACTGGGAATTGAAATAGAACCGGGATATATTGACAGGCATGAGGTTGTAAAATTTTAATATCGTACTTTCCGGATCGGGTGATATTTGCTTAACAAAAAAGCTATTTATTTCAGTTTATTTTATAAAAATTAAAATAAAAAGCACTTTTTATTTGATATATTAAAAATTTAAATACTTTTGTCCGTCACCTTATAACAAGAACATGAAATTTTCTTTACTACATTTTATTACCCTCCTTCTCATTCTTGGCTTGTCCAAATGATCCGGGAATAGTATGTAGTATAAACAAAATATACAGAGCTTTCCGGGGAACCGGGAAGTTTTTTTTTTTAATACACCAACCTATGAAAAAAGAGCTCAGGAGTTCAAGGACAACAACAGGGAGAAACATGGCCGGTGCCCGAAGTCTCTGGCGCGCCAACGGCATGAAGGAAGAACAGATAGGCAAACCTGTTATTGCTATTGTTAACTCTTTCACACAGTTTGTTCCCGGGCATGTTCACCTTCATGAAATCGGACAGTATGTAAAAAGAGAGATAGAAAAGCATGGAATGTTTGCTGCCGAATTCAATACAATTGCCATAGATGATGGAATTGCCATGGGACACGAAGGGATGTTATACTCATTGCCATCCAGAGAGCTCATTGCTGATAGTGTAGAATATGTTTGTAATGCCCATCTGGCTGATGCCATGATATGTATAAGCAATTGTGACAAAATCACTCCTGGCATGATGATGGCAGCCATGAGACTTAACATACCTGCAGTATTTGTTTCAGGAGGTCCGATGGAAGCCGGAATAAGCAATAATAAGGCTTACGATCTTATTGATGCAATGGTTGCGGCTGCCGACGATTCGGTGAGTGATAAAGATCTGTCAGAAATAGAGAAATCAGCATGTCCGACATGCGGTTCATGTTCAGGAATGTTCACTGCAAACTCGATGAATTGCCTTAATGAAGCCCTCGGGCTTGCTCTGCCCGGTAATGGTACAATTCTGGCAACACATAAGAACAGGATTAAGTTATTTGAAAAAGCCGCGGAACTCATTGTCAGAAATACAAACAAATACTATAATGACGGTGATGAAAGTGTTCTGCCAAGATCAATTGCAACCAGAGAGGCATTTATGAACGCCATGTCACTCGACATTGCCATGGGAGG
>JBBRVC010000203.1:0-4077 GCA_038247205.1 Bacteroidales bacterium | reverse complement strand
TGGCTAAGGCCTGCCCATATCTCTTTGCTGTTTCAATAAACGGGGCCGACGACGGAGCAACCAATGAAATGGAATGGGATCGCCTGATCCAACCCCTGGGTAATGGCTCATTCGATGTTCTGAATGTTCTGAAAATCCTGAAAAAGAATAATTATAAAGGACCTGTTGGATTGCAGTGTTATCAAGTACCTGGTAAACCGGAAGATTTCCTTAAAACATCGATGGTGGCATGGAAAAAGTATATGAAAAAGTTATAAATCGTCAATTTTTATAAATCAACAATTTAAAAACCATAGTTATGTCAATCGACAGAAGAGAATTCATTAAAAAAACCGGAATGGTTGCCGGAGGGGTCATTGTAATGCCAACTATAATTAAATCTTGCGCATTTGGTGCCAACGATAAGATAACGGTCGGTATGATCGGGACAGGCAGTCACGGTATCGGCTGGAATCTCGCAGCTTATCTTAAACTCGATAATTGCAGAATTGTGGCGGTATGTGACGTCGATTCCCAACATGCTCTTAAGGCTAAAGACCTGACAGACAAAAAATATGAAAATAATGATTGTAAAATATATAACGATTTCAGAGAAGTACTAAACAGAAAAGATATTGATGCTGTTCAGATCTCGACACCCGACCACTGGCATGTGCCAATGTCGGTACTTGCCATTCAGGCAGGTAAAGATGTGTGTTGTGAAAAGCCAACCCTTACGATTGAACAAGGTAGAACACTTTGTAACGTAGTTGCAAAACATGATCGTGTTTATCAAACCAGCCTTGAAGACAGGGCGACTCTCCAATATTTAAGGATGGCTGAACTTGTAAGAAATGGAAGGATAGGAAAGCTTCAAAAGATAGAGTGTGGTCTTTCAGGGGGAAATTTCAGACCAAAACCTGAAGAACTTGTTGTTCAACCTGTACCGAAAGGATTCGATTACAACATGTGGCTTGGCCCGGCTCCGGAGGCTCCTTATTGCCCTGGCCGCTGCCATGTTAAGTTTCGGCATGTTCTTGATTATTCAGGAGGTGCACTGACAGATTGGGGAGCTCATATGATAGATACTGCTCAACGGGCTAATGGTACAGAAAAATCAGGACCAATATCTGTAGAAGGTACTGGTATTTTTGGTACAGGAACTATATATAACACTGCTGAAACATTTCATATTACCTATGCATACGAAAATGGAGTAATTATGGAAGCTCATTCTGACAGTAGAGAAATTGTTTGCTATGGTACTGACGGATGGCTTAAAATAGTAGGCTGGGCAGGTAAACTTGAAGCCAGCTCAACAGAGATACTCAATTCTGTTATTAAACCGGAGGAGACACATCTCAGCACAGATACCAGCGAACATGCTAATTTTCTTAAGTGCATCAAAACCCGCGAGGCAACATTCCACCCTGTTGAAGACCTTCAGCGTGTTTCAACAATAACCCACATGGGAAATATTGCTATGCTACTGGGAAGAAAGCTTAACTGGAATCCGGAGAAAGAAGAATTCGTGAATGATCAGGAAGCCAATGCAATGCGTAGCAGGAATGAACGAGACCCCTGGAAATTGAAAGACCTTGTAAAGTAGAAGATAGGGTTATTCATAAGCAGGATGCATGACGCCATTGTCCGAACTATTTGAATCTTTTAACGAGCACTAATTCAAGAATCCGATGAAATTTAAAATTATTTTATGTGTCACTCTGACCGCAATTTTTATTCAGGCAAATGGTCAGAAAAAATGGGAAGTTACTGCAAAAGGCTTTCAGTTTGATAAAAAGGATACTTTCATGAATGGGATAAATTATGTCCCTCCATATAATTGGATGATGAATATCGAAATATGGGATGAAAAGCAGATTGAAAAAGACATGGCCGGTATGCATGAGCTTGGAATTAAGTGCATCCGTTTCTTTCCCTTCTGGCATCTGACCCAGCCAGTGCCAGGCAAGCCTGATGAAAAAATAATGAAAAGGATCGATAAAGTATTGCAAATCGGTTTGAAGTACAATATGTCATTTCAGGTCACTCTGTTCACCGGATGGATGTCAGGTGCAACATTATTGCCCGATTGGGCGGTGGGTAACGTATTCAAAGATAAGAAGATAGTTGATGGTCAAAAAATTCTTGCCAGGGAATTCGCGAAACGATACAAAAATAACCCGGCTGTCCAGTGTTTCGACTTTGGAAATGAAATGAACGTTCTGATTGGCCAAATGAAGCTCCAGCTAACTCCCGAGGAAGTAAGTGACTGGATGCAAACTATTTATAAGGCTTTTAAGGATGGTGATCCTAATTGTACCGTAACCAATGGGATTGGTACCGGATTTGATCCATATTTTAATATCGAAGCCATAAGCAGGTCTTGCGATTTTATGTCGTTGCATTGTTATCCCCAGTTTCATGGTCTGCGGAATATCGACCCACAGATAGGACAAAGGACTTTATATTGCGAAAATTTTATTTTAGAATGGACTTCTATGATGAATAAACCTGTTTTAGTTCAGGAAAACAGCACCAGATCTGCAGAAGGTCTGCAGATCTATTATGTCAGCAGCTGGGCCGAAGGTGCTGCCGGCTATTTCTGGTGGGGTTCGCATTTCGTTGATCCAAAATATAAAATTGTGACAACTGCCCTAAGAAAGGAATTCTCAAACGCGAATTCCGAGGAACTACGCGGTGATAAAACAATGGGACTCCTGACTACAGAGAATATCCCTAACGACAGAGGGATTGCATATAAGGAATGTACAGAATGGGTTGATCATCTGGGCGTTGGCTGGGTTGATCAGTTACCTGTTTGTTATATTATAATTCCTCATACAACAGCTTTTTTCGACATGATGCGACGTTATGTAACCCCTTTCACCCTGGCAAAACAAGCTCATTTTGATGTGAAGATTTGCTGGGAAGATCAAAAAATTCCTGCGGATGCTTCGTGTATCGTTATACCTGGTTTTCAGTTGTCAGCTGAAGGCAAGAAAACAGTTTCTGACTACCTTGAACGTGGAGGGAATGTATATCAGTCTTATTACAATGATGTAACTCCAAATATTGTTCCAACCAAATTGCCTGACAGAATGATAGACTCATTGTCATTGTTTCTGCCCCATCCAACAGGTGAAACATTTGGCAGGAACATTGTAAAAATAAATAAAGCAGTAATTCGTGATGTTAATATTGATACATCAAAAGTAAAAGTTTTAAATAGCGTGATTCAGGGCACTCTTTCTAATGATAAATCGGGTCTTGTTTATATGATGACAAAAGTTGGAAAGGGATCTTATTACTACCTGGCAGCTAATGTAGAAGAGACACTATGGGAAAAACCTAATCCCTGGGCTGTTGATGATTCCTATCTCTTCTATGCAGCAATGAAACCACAAACCTCTTTTCAGATCGATAATAAGTATGTGGAGTTTTATGATAAAAAAAGAGGAGATGAGGAATTGCTGGTTCTTATAAATCACGAAAACTCAAACCAGATTGTAATACTGAATTCAAAAGATGAAGTTACTGTGGAGGATGCAATTACACATAAGTCACTAGGAAAACAGACTGCATTTTGTCTGAAAATGAAACCGGCTGAGATACTGTTTTTGAAAATCTCAAAACAGTAATCGTGAAACACACAGTGGTTTGAAATAATTAAGGATCCAAATATAAACTTAAAAATAAAATGACATGATTAAAAGGCTAAATTCTGGTTTTTCTCTATTACAGAGACTATGTGTTGTTATAATAGCAATCATATTTATGTTCAATGTGGAAAATGTAATTGGACAGGTAACTTCAAATCAAATTAAGTCGTATAATACCGACTTTTCTAAATTCGAAAAGAAATCGATTTGGAAGTTTTCCCAGAAGGATATTGACAGTATGAGTACCGCGAGCATGGGTGTTAATTATGATGAGTCCAAAGTGTACAGTTTTACCTTCCCTGAAATCCTTACCCTTAAAAGTGGAGAAAGAGTTACAACGACAAAAGTTTGGGAGAATCAGCGCCGGGGTGAATTACTCGATCTTTTCAGTAAAGAAGTCTATGGGGTTTCACCGCCTAAACCTGATAACCTGACT
>JBBRVC010000202.1:0-4120 GCA_038247205.1 Bacteroidales bacterium | reverse complement strand
CCTGACTATTTTTCGCCTGTGCTTCCGATAAATCTCATTAAAAACGGTGTAAACGTCGATGAAGTTCTTGCGGCAAAAAAAATTAATGGGAAGTATATTCTTGGCGGTACTTCGCAATATAAAGATAACGCGTATGGAAATATGTATATGGCCGGGTATAATCAGGATATTCAACGCACAGCCAGATTTAATACAGGAATTAATTTGGACCTGAGAGGGATTACCAAAGGTCTTCAATTAAAAACCTATCTTAGCCTGGACGTTTATAATGCCTATAGACAGAATGTTTCGAATACTTATGCTATCTATCAGCCAACCTGGGTATCTTACGGGACTACTGATTCAATCAGCGGAATAAACAAAGTGGGAACTGATGCAAGCGGCAATAAACAGGTTCTGGGAGACAATGGTTATACCAGACGTTTTGGTACCTATGCCTTCTTAGATTATGCAAGGACTTTTAATGTTGTACATTCTGTTACTGCAACTTTTCTTGGATACTTTGATAACCTGAATTCAAATGCTGTTATCATTGACCAAAAGAATTCACATCTTGCTCTGAGGGCTACCTATGATTACAAGAAAAAATACTTCGTAGACTTCAGCAGTGCTTATGTAAATGGCTTCAAATTAGAGAAGGGTAAAAAAGGAGGATATTCTCCCTCACTCGGACTTGCCTGGGTTATCAGCAATGAAAAGGAGAATGGTCTGATCAACTATCTTAAACTTAAAGGCTCAGCAGGTATTATAAATTACGAGTTTGCAGGTTCTAATTACAGATTATACGAAAGTACTTATGGTAATGGTTCTACTTATTCCTGGTTTGATGGTGTGAGAACAAACAAGACAACTTCAATTTCAAGGTCATCAAATCCTAATTTGACTTTCGAAAAAATGAAAAACATAAATCTGGGAATTGAAGGATATTTCTTTAACAAATCGATTTACCTTGACGCAAACGTTTTTGCCAGCAGCAATTCAGGCCAGGTTATCCAAAGAAGTACTTACGCACCTTATGTAGGCGATGCTTATCCTTATGTCAATTATAATACAACTGATTACAAAGGAGGAGAATTAGGAATCAACTGGTCAGAAAAGATAGGTGATTTTTCTTTCGATCTTGGGGCCAATTTTCTGATTACAGACTCAAAGGTAATTAAAAAGGATGAAACATGGAGTAATAGTTATCAATACCGCCAGGGTTTACCCTCTGATGCAATGTTTGGACTTCAGGCACTTGGACTCTTTGCCAATCAAGGGGATATAGATGATAGTCCCTCACAAAAATTTGGTGAAGTGAAGCCGGGTGACATCAAATACAAAGATCAGAATGGGGATGGTAAAATTGATGCAGATGATGAAATTAGAATCGGGGATTCCCAGAGTAATTTATCTTATGGAGTTACCCTTATGTTGAAATACAAGCGCTTAAGTTTATTTGTCATAGGTAATGGCAGAGAAGGCGCTCAATCAACTTACAGCGGTTCCTACTTTTGGGTACAAGGGAGTGGAAAGTATTCAGAAGAAGTGTTGAACAGGTGGACTCCGACAACTTATTTGACTGCTACTTACCCAAGATTAAGCTCTAAAAATAGTGCAAACAATTATAGGACATCTACCTGGTGGCTCTATGATAACGACTATTTTACTATAGATCGTGTTCAGCTGACTTTTGATTTGCCGGAAAGTGTTGCCAGAAAAATCTCTTCTAAAGAGGTTATGCTTTATGTCCGTGGTGAAAATCTTGCCAGGTTCTCAAAAGACGCCGATAAAAGACAATTGAGAATTGGATCAGAACCCGGTTATAGAAATTATGCTCTTGGGCTAAGAATTATGTTTTAATTTAAAAACAAAAAGAATATGAATTCACTAAAAATATTTTTACTAACAATATTTCTGGGATCAATTTTAGGAGCCTGCGAGAAATTTACTGAACCCGGGAAAGATAATCAGTATACCCAGGAACGGGTCATGAAAGATCCGGCATTTGCTGAAGGCATTCTTCTTAATGGCTATAAGGCACTTCCAAATGCGTATAACTTAGACGAAGAAGCCGCTACTGATGATGCTGTTTCAAATGACAACTTTAGCGGTTTCCGGAGAATGGCTACGGGTGAATGGTCATCAAAGTTCAATCAGTTTGACAATTGGGCCACAAGCTATAATGCTATTTACAACCTTAATTTTTTCCTTTCTATTGTCGATTCTGTTGAATGGAGCTGGCAGAGTCCTGCAAGAAATGCATTATTTAAGAAACGCTTCAAAGCAGAAGCTCGTGCATTAAGAGGTTATCTCTATTATCGTCTTCTAGTTAGATTTGGTGGTATAGGCACAGACAACAATCTTCTGGGAGTTACCATCGTTACTCAGCCTATGGGAATTGAAGACAATTTGAACCTTCCGCGAAGTACTTACCAGACAACTGTTGATCAGATTAATGCTGATTATGATGCTGCCATAGCAGTACTGCCTGAAGTTTATGCTAACAAAGCGGGTACTGCTGATTCTATTTTGGCATACAATCAAGTGTTTGGCTTACAAAATGCTGACCGTATTCAGGGGAAAATTGTTAAAGCGCTTAAAGCCAGACTTGCACTTCATGTTGCCAGTCCCGCCTTTAATAGCGGATTGTTTGATGCGCTTAAATATGCAAATGCAGCAGCATTAACAGCACCGATGCTTATAACTCAGGGCGGAGTTGCAGGAATGCCTGTTGACCTCAGGATTTATGATGCAGATACAGATATTTCAAATACTGATATTATTTGGAGGAATGATTATTTCACCAATAATACACTGGAGGCTGCAAATTTTCCACCTTCACAGTATGGTAATGGCAGGATTAATCCAACGCAGAATCTTGTTGATGCTTTCCCAATGAAAAATGGATATCCCATAACGCATGCTTCCAGCACTTTTAATGCTGCTTCACCGTATGCTAACAGAGATCCGCGTTTGGGATATTTTATTGTCTATAACGGTGCGACTTTTAAATCTGTGATCAACACAAGCACAACCAGCCCGACCTCTGATGGTTTGAATATAGTTGCCAATTATTCTACCCGTACGGGTTATTATCTTGCGAAATGGTTGCGTTCAAATATTAGCATGAATCCAACAAGTGTTACTACTGCACGGCATTTTTATACACACATACGCTTTTCTGAGCTGTATCTTAATTATGCTGAGGCCGCAAATGAAGCCTGGGGTCCAACGGGTGATCCAAACGGATATGGATTTACGGCACGTACAATCATAGCTAAAATCCGTAGTCGCGCGGGTATCACACCCGATACTTATCTTACTACCATAACGGATCAGGCCGGAATGCGTGCACTGATCCGTAACGAAAGAAGATTGGAATTATGCTTTGAAGGGGTTCGTTTCTGGGATTTAAGAAGATGGCAATTGGATCTTACCGAAAAAGCAAAAGGAGTATCTATAAACGGAACTGTCTTTACACCTATTGATGTAGAGAACAGAATTTTCCCGGCTTATACAACTTACGGACCTATTCCTCAGAAGGAAATTTTGAAGACTCCCATGCTGATTCAAAACAAAGGCTGGTAGCATATCTTTTAACGAATTAAAATTAATTAGTATGAAAAAATTTATTCTTTTTGCCGGAATAATCATATTTACTCAGGGTTTCTTTTCCTGCAGTAATGAGAAATGGAGTTTCCCTGATTTTGACTATACAACCACGTATTTTCCTTATCAATATCCGGTAAGAACATTGGTTCTGGGAGACTATTACTTTGACAATGCCAACGACAATCAGCATAAATTCCTGATTGGAGCCCACATGGGTGGTGTTTATGAAAACAAGAGGGACATACAGGTTGGGTTTACTCTGGATGAATCGTTGACAAATAACCTGTATCATTCATCGTTGGGAACGCCCATCAAAACGCTTCCCAAAGAGTATTATACACTGAGCAACAGTTCGCAAATAGTAATTGCAAATGGAAGTCTTTCGGGTGCCATAGAAGTACAGTTAACACCTGCTTTTTTTGAAGATACACTTGCTATTGGAACAAATTATGTTATTCCTTTGAAAATAGCCAGTTCAACCACCGATTCAATTCTTTCAGGCAAACCTTTGATTCCTTCTCCGGAT
>JBBRVC010000201.1:0-4125 GCA_038247205.1 Bacteroidales bacterium | reverse complement strand
TGGAAGCTGATGCTGTTTACCAAAACACACTGGCAGGAATTGCATACAATCTTTTCATATGTCTTTTTTATTCTGGTAATCGTGCATCTCTTCTTCATAAACTGGAGAACTTTTTTAACCTATTTTAAAAGTAAAGTCATTTCAGGCTTTAACAGGAAGTGGGAATTGATATCCGCCACTTTACTTTCCGCTATTATTTTTGTAGGGGTATTACATTCATGGACCCCATTCGGACCGGTAATGACATTCGGAGAAAAAGTCAAAGAAAGCTGGGAAGGTAAATTCAAGGCCCCTCCGGTAATGCATATGGAAACTTTCACCCTATTGGATCTGTCAGTAGAATTAGACAGTATCGCTCCTGCATTGCTCATGGAAACACTAAAAGAAAATAATATTAATGTGACAGGTGAAGAGATGAGACTCAAAGACATAGCTACAGAAAATAACATTACACCTTCTGTTATTTATGAACTTTTGTCAACAAAATACAGTAAAAATCAGGGTGCAGAAAAAAAAGAAGGATCACAGGGAATTGGCAGATTCACGGTAAGATCAGTCGCTGAAAATTCAGGAAAGGATATAGCAGTTCTTCTTAAGATATTGAAAGACAAAGGAGTTGATGCCAATTCAGAAACCCCGCTTCGAACGATTGCAGAAAAACTGCATATTACGCCCAGAGAAGTTCAGGATCTGCTTATAAAAGAATAGTTTATAATTCAAATTCTTTAAGGTAATTTTGATTTTAGTTTAAAAGAACTCAAATTGTTGCATTTAATATCTATCCAAATCGGTAATGACAGAACTTGAGGAGTATTTTGAAAGTTTTCGGGAGAACATAATTGGTATTAATGCAGAAATAGATACCCCTTTTGGATTGAAAAAACTTGTTTATGCCGACTGGATAGCAAGCGGAAGGTTATATAAGCCTGTAGAATACCGGTTAACTTCTGTGATAGGCCCGATGGTTGGCAACACACACTCAGAGTCCTCGGCTACCGGGAAGGCAATGACGGATGCTTACCATCAGGCACAAAAAATCGTAAAACATCATGTGAATGCAGGTGCTGATGACATTTTGCTGTTTACAGGTACCGGTATGACTTCAGCGCTTGCCAAGCTTCAGAGGATAATGGGATTAAAGATCCCGGAGCAGGCAATCAATTATTGTGGATTTGCCCACGGGAAATATCATAACTGCAAAGACATTCCCAATGAACACCGCCCGGTTGTTTTTCTGACACACACAGAACATCATTCAAATCATACTTCATGGTTTGAAACCCTGGCCGAAGTTGTTGTGCTGGAACCATCTCCGGACTTAACAGTTAATCCGGAGGCTTTAAGAAAAGAAATCGCTAAATACAAGAACAGACCGCTGCTAATTGGATCATTTACTGCATGTTCCAATGTTACCGGATACATACCACCTTTTCAGGAACTGGCAAGGATAATGCATGAGAATAATGGATATTGCTTTATTGACTTCGCTGCCTCAGCGCCATATGCAGACATCGATATGCATCCTGCAGATAAATTGGAGCAGCTCGATGCAATATTCTTTTCTCCCCATAAATTTCTTGGTGGTCCGGGAAGTGCCGGTGTTCTGATCTTCAGCAAGGAACTGTATAAAAACGATATCCCTGATTCCCCCGGAGGAGGCACCGTTAAATGGACAAACAGATGGGGCGGATATAGCTACTTTAGTGATATTGAGGTGAAAGAAGATGGAGGCACACCCGGCTTTCTACAGGGGATCAAAGCGGCTCTGGCCATTAAGCTGAAGGAGAAAATGGATGTTCAGAAAATTCATTTGCGTGAAAAAGAGCTTATTGAGATTGCCTTCAGGGAACTCTCCGGGATTAAAGGGTTACACATCCTTGCTGAAAACATTAATGACAGATTGGGTGTTTTCTCATTTTATATAGATAATATACACCATAACCTTGTAACAAGGCTGCTGAATGATCGCTTTGGAATTCAGGTGAGGGGCGGGTGTTCCTGTGCAGGTACTTATGGTCATTTTCTACTCAAAGTCGACATAAAACTTTCCAAAGAAATAACCGACAGGATCGATGCAGGAGACCTTTCAATGAAGCCGGGATGGATAAGGTTATCTCTTCACCCAACAATGAAAAATGAAGAATTACTCTTTATTACTGATGCAATCAGTCAGATTGCAGAAAATATTGTTTCCTGGAGTAAGGATTATCAGTATGATAGCCAGACAAATGAATTTGAACATCTTAGAAATGAAGGAGTTCAGTTAAAAGACTTCTCAGGCTGGTTTGAAATTGACTGAGATCTTATAATCTAAATATTCAACCCCTGCTTTATAGTCCGGTCTTTTACGATCAGTGGTGTTACAGGAGCTTTCGACTTTGCATTAAAAATCATGTCATGCCCAAGGCATAACCCCATCATTATATTTAGTTCAGTACCCTTTTCTTCAAGGTATTTTGCCTGACCTGCCGGATTGCATGAAACTCCTTTATAGCCCGGAAGCAAATCATTAAATGGAACTTTGCCATATTTGCAGCTAACCCTCTCGACAGTGAAACCCACATTTTTAAGGATATCATCCAGTTGTTCTGCCTCTTTATTAAATGCAACACAGTGGGCAATACCTAAAATCTGAATATCAGCTTTTTTTGCGTATTCAATAATTTCTGCAACTCTTCCTATTCTGGGATTTAAAGAATCCTCTGCCAACTTTAGAATCTGTTTGTCCTCGTTGTTATATAGATTTGCAAAATCACTATTTTCCATATTTTCAGGAATTGATTACTTTAATCTCCGATGTCATTTCTATAGCTTTCTTATAGACTGCATTAACGCCGCAATATTTGTCTTCAGATAATGAGACAGCCTTTTCAAGTTTATCAAGTGGAAGCTCTTTTCCGGTGAACTCATAAGTAACATGGATTTTTGCATAATGCTTCGGGAATTCTTCGGTGAGATCTCCAACTACACTTACATTGAAGCTATCAACTTCCACTCTCATTTTTTTCAGAATCGAAATCACATCCATTCCGGTACAACCTCCCAGCGCAGCAAGCATCAATGACTTCGGCCTTGGTCCCCGGTTTTCTCCTCCAGAATCTGAAGCGGAGTCCAGAACGATTTTATGTCCATTTGCCTCTGTTTCAAAGGCCATGTTGTTTATCCACCTTGTAATCACAATTTCCTTTGGCATGGTTAACTTTATTAAAATGTAAATTTAAGATTAATTAACCAATAATTAGAAATACTATCTTTACACCTCAAAACCAACAGGCTAAAGCCTGAACTAACTGAAAAAGCATATGGAAATAACTTTCGATGGCGGAAAAATTGTAACCGCACACACACATGGTCATAGTATTATAACAGACCAGCCTGTTGATAATGGCGGGGAAAATACCGGTCCCTCTCCTTTTGATCTTTATTTGGCTTCTATCGGTACTTGTGCAGGCGTTTACGTGAAATCTTTCTGCGATAACCGGAATATACCAACTGAGAATATCAAAATGATCCAGAAAACAGTATACAGTAAAGAAACCGGATTGCCTGTAAGCATTACAATTGATATTCAGCTGCCGGCAGGTTTTCCTGATAAATACAGGGCTTCACTTATCAGCGTTGCAGAGTTGTGCAAGGTTAAAAAATCTATCGCTAATCCGCCATCATTCGATATAATTACCTCTGAAGTCTAAGCTACCTTAGTCAGGACGCTTCCTAATAGGCATGGCCGTCAAGCTTCTCATATATTGCATATTGGTTCTTAAATCCCCTCCTTGGAGGGGTTTGGGGTGGGTTTTGGCATTGTGGATAACTGTTTTTTTTTAGCCGTAGGACTTAAACTATTGTAGCCGGAGATATTAGAGATGTTTATTATTCAGAAGAGGTTAAACAGCGAAAACATTTCATAAAGCGGAAGAAAATACGGATTTGCACTCAACCTGTCGAAACAGAATTAATACTGATTTTAATACGTATTAAAATCAGTATTAAAATAAAAAAGTCTGAGAGTAAAATACTTTCAGACTTTTTGGCTTTATAGATTTTACTTTGAACCTACAGATACATATTGATCAATTGCTCAAAAAGTTCCTGCTTGCCGCTTCTGGTTTCAGGCTCCCCATCTTT
>JBBRVC010000200.1:0-4147 GCA_038247205.1 Bacteroidales bacterium | reverse complement strand
GCCATGATTTTGTGATGTGATATAGGCTTTATTTGTCCCAACCTGTATAACAGGCTGATTATGACTCCTGTGGCCATATTTAAGTTTGTATGTGTCTGCTCCGGCGGCAAGGGCCATCAACTGGTTTCCAAGACAAATGCCGAAAACAGGTTTGTCTTTTTCGAATGATTTACTGACATTTTCAATTGTTGACGTACACATCTTCGGGTCACCCGGCCCGTTGGAAAGAAATAATCCGTCAAACTCTTCCTCACTGTAGTCATAATCCCACGGAACCCTTATTATGGTTGTATCACGCTTTAGTAAGTTTCTGATTATGTTATACTTAACGCCACAGTCAAGAAGAAGGATCCTGTATTTACCTGATCCATATACTTTCTTTTCATTGGTACTGACTTCTGCAACAAGATTCACCAGATTGGGATCGTAGAACTCAGTTTCTGTGCCAACCGGTTCAATCTTACCGAGCATGGCACCCTTTTCACGGATTCTTTTTGTCAGAGCTCTTGTATCTATTCCGTAAATACCGGGTACATTATTTCTTTTAAGCCATTCATCAAGGCTTTCTGTGGCGTTCCAGTGGCTGTATTCAAAAGAATAATCTGAAACAATAAGACCTGAAATATGAACCGATGATGATTCATAAAACTGCAACAGATCATTTTCTTCACTTTTCCCAGGGGCCCCATAATTGCCGACCAGAGGATATGTAAGGCATAAGATCTGCCCACGGTATGAGGGATCTGTCAGACTTTCAGGGTATCCTGTCATTGCGGTGTTGAAGACTACCTCTCCGGCAGCTGGCACAGTGGCGCCGAATGATCTGCCCTCATATTTCGTTCCATCTTCCAGTGTGAGGTATACTTTTTCTCTCTCTTTCATCTAATTGTATTATAACTGTTTATCTCATAGCTGAAACAGCATCTTCAATCTGTTTCATTGCTTTAACCACATTCTTGTGTGCTGTTGCAACATTCATTCTCATAAAGCCGTCTCCTCCCGGTCCGAATGTTGAACCTTCGTTCATGCCAACTCCGGCTTTGGAGACAAAGAAATTCTGGAGTTCCTTACCATTCAGTCCAAGTTTACGGCAATCCAGCCAGATCATATAGGTAGCTTCAGGCGGAACAGGAACTATTTCAGGGATCAATCTTGTGCAGAAATCCACAACATAATCAATATTTTTGTTTACATATTCGATCATAGCATCGACCCAGTGGTGACCTTCTGAATATGCAGCAATTGAGGCGACAGTTCCAAATATGTTCCCGTTCCCGATATGAAGATTATCTATTTTCTTATTAAAATACTGTCGCAGAACAGGGTTTGAAATAATCACTGATGAGGTTGACAATCCGGCAAGGTTGAATGTCTTGCTTGGGGCGATACAAGTGACGGTTATATCTGCGATTTTTTCAGACAAGCTTGCAATTGGGGTGTGTTTAAAACCTGGCAAAACAAGATCGCTGTGTATTTCGTCGGAAATTATTATTATATTGTTAATCAGGCAGATATCAGCAAGTATTCTGAGCTCTTCCGGAGTCCATACTCTTCCAACAGGATTATGAGGGTTGGAAATGATTATCATCTTTGTGCTGTCATTTATTGAAGCTATAAGAGAGTCAAAATCCATGCTCCATTTTCCTTCGGCCTCAGTAAGTTGATTATAGACAATGTTTCTTCCATGGCTTTGAACAGCTGAAAAGAATGGGAAATATACCGGAGGTTGTACGATGATACTTTCATCGGGCCGGGTAAATGCCTGAGTGCATATGTTCAGCGCCGGAACGATACCCGGGCTGAAACAAATCCATTCCCTGGGTATTGACCAGTTGTGGCGGTAAACAAGCCAGTCGGCAATTGACTGATAGTACTTATGCGGCCGGTAGGAGTACCCGTAGATGTTATGGTTAAGGCGTTTCTCAAGGGCGGTTACAATAAAATCAGGTGTGCTGAAATCCATATCGGCGACCCACATAGGAATTATATCTTTCGCTCCAAATGTCTCATTTCTAAGATCATATTTGATACAGTCGGTCCCCTCCCGGAAAGGAGTCTCATCAAAATTCCAGCTCATAAGAAATTGGTTTGAATACGGGGCTCAAAGATATACAAAAAAGAGAGAAAAAAGCTGAAGCCGGTTCATTAGGGGTGGTTCTTCAATAAATAACATATTAATGGTATAGATTTTTAATGCCGGGCTCTCGTTTAATATCAAATATCACCTAACCGGTGCAATTTATTTAATAATAATTCTTACTTTTATGGGCACTTTTACTAAGATAATTAATTAAAACCAGTTTGTATGAAAAAAACAATAACACTTGCAATACTCCCACTTGTAATTTTAAGCTTAGTTTTCATGCCTTCATGCAAAAATTCATCAGGTGATAATATGAAGAAAAGGATTGAATTGGAGAAGGTTAAAGAGATTGAAGGTCAGATTGAATCGAATGTCTATCCACTGCCTACATCAGCTGAAGTTATCAAAATGCTTACCGAACTTGAAGTTGGTTATATAATTGGCATATCAAACCCGGTAGCGAATACAAAAAAATATTTCAGCAGTCAGTCACGTGCCGCCAATCTGGGAGTTTATGGTGCTGACCTCAGCTATGCAACACTATACAATATTCAGCAGGAAGTAATTAATTATCTTAATGCAATCCGTTCACTTGCGAGCGAACTTAATATGTCACAAATTTATAATGAAGATCTGTACGAACAGATAAAACAAAATTTTGATAACAGAGATGAGCTGGTAAAAATTCTTACCGGAGCATTTAATGATTCGTATGGCTACCTTTCTGATAATGATCAGCAGCCTTTAGCATTACTTGTAGTTGGAGGTGCATGGGTTGAAGGGATGTATCTTACGACCCATGTTTCAGAAGCTGCTTACCAGGTTGCAGGTATATCCAGAGTATTGCTTGAGCAGAAAAAATCATTCGAAGTTTTCCTTGAACTTACCCAGCCATATGCAAATGATCCTTCCGTAAGTGAATTTGTGACATTTCTTGAGCCCGTTAAAAAAGTTTATGAAGGAATCGGTACAAGCCTTACCGAACAGAATATCAAGGATATAACAAAAGTCATTGAAGATGTCAGAACTAAAATAGTTTTATAATCATCTTTTTGCATTAAGACCGCAAAGATCTTAACTTTGCGGTCTTTTTTTTACTTTTGATTTTATGAGGGAATCAGTATTACTCGCTTTAATTCACATTTTTGCCATCGTTTCAACGGTAAATCCGCTCGGGATTTCGTCGAGAGGCAAGAAGATTCTGCGAAGCTATCTGAGGAGGTACCTTAACCGCGAACTTGAAGAAGAGTATTATGCCCTATTTGAAAATAATCTGGAGTTCTATTACAACGAACTTAAAAGTGTTGACAAAACAGAATTATCAGATGAAGACTCCCTGATCTCATTTCAGATAACAAATATATGCAGGCAGATTAAAAAGGGTCTCTTTCTCGAAGAAAGGATGGTCGTTTTTCTCCAGCTCATCGAATTTGCCTGTGAAGATGGTCATATCTCCGAACAGGAGAGAACAATTGTGGATATTGTTTCAAAAACCTTCAATATATCTAAGAAGGAGTATGATAATTCAACGGCCTTTATGATAGGCCGGACTTTCGATGATATTTCACCCGAATGCATTCTTATAATTGAAAGTGATAATCCGGAGTACTCAGGTGCCAGGTATTACAAGAACTATGATAAATGGCGTCATATAAGAATTAAAGGATTCAAAGGCCATCTTGTTGTACTTCATATAGAAAGCACCGGTACATTGTTGTTGTCGTACGACGGACCGCTACCCCTTTATTTCAAGGGAAGGGATATAATAGCCTGCAGGCCATATCTTCTTGACCGCGGTGTAAATATTAAAGGTCAGGGCATTGAGCCTATTTATTATTCGAAAATTTACAAAAAATTTGTTTCAAGGAAATTCCCTGAAAAGATTATTTATGAGGGCAGGGAGATTGAATATCTCTTCAAAAACTCTGAAAATGGCCTGCGGAAAATGAATTTCAGAGTAGAGTCGGGTAACCTTGTAGGAATAATGGGCGGAAGTGGTGTAGGAAAAACAACGATGATCAACCTTCTCCACGGAAAGATATCACCCACATCTGGTAATCTTTT
>JBBRVC010000199.1:0-4163 GCA_038247205.1 Bacteroidales bacterium | reverse complement strand
TGTCCATTCATGATACTTTTGATGCAACAATAAGTTAAATTAATCAATTAAAATTTTAGCCATGAGAAAAAGTACTTTATTAGTAATAATGCTGTTTGGTGGTTTGACAGCATTTTCGCAAGCTGTAAAAGACAGGAATGTAGTTCCGGTTGCAGTAAATCTAAACCAGGTATTACGCATGACTATTACCAATGGTGGTAATATCGAATTTGTGTTTAATACTATTGATGATTATAAGAATGGTTTGTCAGCTGAGTCAGTAATTTCCGGATCAGCTAACCCTGCTACATCCAACAACTTCTACACTACCGATTTCACCATCGCATCTTCATCACGCTGGGAACTCACTTACGGTGCTGAAGAAGCTACATTTATCGGAACTGATGATCCTACAAATGTTGCTTTTACCCTCGACAATGTTGGTTTTTCTATTACCAATGGTGGGCTTAACCTTTTTAATGCGACCACTGTAAATGCTCCTGCTCCAGCAAATGCGCAGTCTCTCATTAGCGTACCTACAGACAATGCACTTCAAGTTGCTGCTTTGCAAGTGTATCCTACAGTTCTAATTACCGATGCAGGGAGCACAGTGGTAGGTATTGGTTCAAATGCCGGTGATGCAGCCGACAATATTTTCACGTTGAACTGGCGTTGCGGTACAGCCGAAGCCGGAACTATTGTCCCTATGAACGCAGTTAATCTTATTGATCAGGAGCCAAGCCCTGCTCCAGACAGATATGTTGTTAATGTATTGTTCGAACTTGCAGCATTGTAATTCATACTAAGTTTTGATACTTGAAAGATTGGTCAGCATTGTTTATGTTGACCAATCTTTTGTTACTTTTAGAGGTTTTTAAGATTATTAACACATCCCTTGAAACAGATATTGAAAATAGCATGCCTTCTGATTGTGATATGCTTTTATTCGCAAAAGGGCATAGCCCAGGATGCAGCTTTGGTTTCTTCCAGATTAACACTAGTATATGGCAGCAGTATACCTTTTAATTTTAACACCTTAGAGAAAATAAAAAACGGCATTGAGATTGCAACAGGAACTGTACTGGGTATTTCACTTGTGGATGGTAATCCGGATGGATCCAAAATGCTGACTGGATTCAATATCTATTTTAAAACATTTAATGATCAGGCTGTGATACAGGGAGATGTTTATTCCTTGCCCTTGAATATGATCCGGGTAAAAGCCGATAATGCACCGGGGCTGGGAACGGGCACAACAGAAGGATATCAGGATTTGTCTTCGGGAGAAACTCTTTTGTTTTCCTATACAAATCCAACCTGGGTTGACCTGAACTGGGCCGATTATCAATTGATACTTTCCTATGAATGTGGAAAATCTGTGGCCGATGGCGGAAATGGATCCCTATTGGGAGAAGAACCTGACTATTATAATGTTGAAATACAGTTTGACCTTTGGCCAACAGTGGCAGGAGGGCAACCCATCGACCCGATTATCAGACCTTAGGAAGATTTTTTTGGCGTCCTTTCCAAGTATAAGATGGTTATGCTTCCAGTTCGCTTTCAAAAGTCTTTATAAAAAGTTATTATCTTAGACACACAAATTTGTTTTCAAACGGTCTCAATCTTTTAATTCCATAAACACATAATAAAGTGAAGATCTTGAGCAGGGATATATACCATACGATTCGATCCCTGCTGATCTGTTTGTCAAGCTGCATCCTTATATTAATTAGTTCAATTTCCACCTGCCATGCTCAGGAAAGCAAGAATGAAATCCAGTTATCCTTTATTAAAAAAAGTGATAGTCTTGCAACATCCGGTTTGCATTTCAATGTGCTGCGGATTATCAATAACTCCTCTAATTTTGTTGGCGGGGAGGTAAGTTTCAGCGGCCCTGAAAACTGGAAGATTCTCACATTTCCGCAAACACAAGCTGCAGTAAACCCAAACGATACGGTATGGATACCCCTTCGGGTTTCGCCCCCGGTTGATGCTATTGGAGGTATCAGCTATATTATAACCGCATCTTTAAGGACCAAAGAAAAACTCATTAGCGAAAACGCATACGTAACGCTGCCATCAAGAGTAAAATGGGATTTCTCCACTAACAAAAGCAGTATTTATTTTACCGAATTCAGCCCTAATACAAGCTATCAGGTTAAGCTGATCAATAAAGGCAATACGAACGAACTGATCAAAGTCCAGTTAAAAATCGGAAAATTGCTCGCTCTTACCAATGGCACGGAAAATCTATATGTTGAGTTCATATCCTTACCTGCTTTCAAGGATACACTACTTACTTATGACGTTACTTATAAAAAGAAACTCAGCTATGAAGAAAAGACCCGCCTGGAAAGTTCATGGAAGGAGTCTACAATTATTACAACCGCATCTACTGAATCTACTGAAAAAAGCGCGGCAGTAATGATTCGAAAATTAAATAACACGTATTTCAACAGGCGTGCACAGAGCTCTTCACCGCTGAACATAGATTACCAGATTTACAATCTAATGTCGAACCAAAAAGCCCGGTATAATGTCAAAGCCTATGGTAGTATCCTATTTCCCAAAAACCGTGATCTTCAATATTCTTTGGGGCTTCAGAATATTTATTATGGTAAGGGGAGCAATGAAAATTTCGATATAAATCACCAGTTTCTCTATTCTTTGAAGTACAGTGATAAAAAGAACAAAATTCAGTTGGGGTATAATATTAACGGGGGAGATTTGCATCCCATTAATGGGAGAGGAATTTCCGGGAGCTACCAAATTTCTAATAACAACAGGGTATCCTATGCACTTTCACAAAATCCTTTTAGCCAAACCTTAGGTGAATTCATAGGGTATAGTTCTTCCATTAAAAATATTTCAGTAAACACAGGCATAACCAACGAAAACACCAGTTCGGGAAATTACGCTGCTACCTCATTATTAATGGGGGCGGGGTTTACAGCTTTCAAATACCATGGCTTTTCATTTCAGGTGTTGGGCTCCTTGGCAAGATACAATCTCTTCTCAGGCAGGGATACCAGCGTGCTGGGTTTGAGCTACAGAACCGCCTATAGCGTGAAATATAAGAAATTTGATGCAAGATTAAGCATGATGAGTTCGGCCAGAAATTATATCAGAAGTTCCGGCAGGCAACAAATTAATCTCAATAGCAAATACCGTTTAACTGATAAAATCGCTTTGATATTATATGGACTCAGGCAAAGCTACTCCAACAGCGGTTACCCCAATGGCTTTTTCTATCCCGCAAATGTCAACAGCAACGATTACCTCCGTCTTACCGCTTCAATGTCTCATGGCAATGTCAATTATAATATGGGTCCAAGTTATATTGGCTCTGCAAGGCAATTCTATAATCCCTATACAAGCTTTAAAACGGGTTATAAAACCTTCCAGCCGGGTATTTACGGATCGGCATCTTTCAGACTCAATGGCAATCGGTCAATTACTCCCAATATTACAGTAAGCAACCTGAGATTTAGCTATACTAATGAAGATACTGTATATCAGGATTTTTCCCTCAAGAACAATCTCTACTATTCGGCTGGGCTAAACTACTACGATAATGCATGGAAAGTAAATGCCTATTATTCAAGCGGATCCACTACCGATCTTTACAGAAGCACTCAGGTTGACGAGAAGCCTGTATTATCAAGAAGCATTCAGCTCCGCCCTTCTTATGAGAAGTTTTTATTTAACAGAACAGTCCGTTTGAGCGCCTATCTGAATTATGCCTTTTACATGCCTTCAGGACGCGAAAACGTTTCCTATAACATTAAATATGACCATTACCTGAAACAAGGTTGGGCAATATACATCAGCGGTTATGTTTATTCCAATACCAGGGTTGATGATGAAATTGGGAGGGTAAACACAAAAGACATTAACTTCATTGCAGGCGTTAGTAAATCGTTCGATATTCAGCAACCACGATTGAAATACTACGATTTCAAAGCTGTTTTCTTTAACGACCTGGACGGCAATCTTGCGAAATCAGAAAATGAACCCCCTGTTCCCAATATTTTGGTAAATATTGAGAAAAACCGCTCAGCTTCTATGGTTCAGAGTAACATGGCGCAAATGGATTTGCTTTCGGATGTAAATGGCGAAATCTACTATGAGAACCTTCCAAAAGACGATTACACATTATCATTCACCCCCTTGGTCAATCTGCA
>JBBRVC010000198.1:0-4260 GCA_038247205.1 Bacteroidales bacterium | reverse complement strand
TGCCGGATTACCTGCGGCCCGTAATACCGGGTTTGATGTTGCGAAAGGAGAGTACATATATTTTTTAGATAGTGATGATTTTTTACTTCCGGGAGCTCTTAAGAAAATGCTGAATTTCGTGGTTGAAAAAGATTTGGATCTGGCCTTTTTTAATGTTTTGAAGGAAGGAGTTGAACCGTATTTTAAAATAAGAACGGACATAATAGAAACATTGACCGGAATTGAATTATACTGTAATAATTACAGTATTAATGGATTCTTCCCTCCTTCGGCTGTCTGGATGTATTTGTATAAAAAGAAATTTTTAGATGATTTTAACATAAGATTTAAGGAGGGAATAGAACATGAAGATGAAGAATATACACCAAGAGCTCATTTTTTTGCCGAGAGGGTCTCTTATTTGAACATACCCATTCAACATCACCGGGTGATGCGCGAGGGCTCAGTTACTGCTGCAACCAATCTACTTTTTAAGGAGAGGAACATACAGGATTTGATTGAGACTGCTGCCGATTTGTATGCCTTTTTTAAAAAGAATAATTGCTCAACGGAGTGTTTCTACCTAAAAGTATTTGAGATTTATTTTGCAATGGCCCGGATAATAGTTGAGAAGAAACCGGAACGGAAAAAACATCTTTTTCTTATTGAAGATTTTGAAACTATGAAATCCTGCGCAATTTCATGGGACTGGTACATATATTACTTATTATTCAGATATAATTCCCCACTCTTTAAATGGTACCTATCTGAACAATCTTCAAAAATTCTGAAAAAAATAGTAAATAAGGTTATTAAACTATACTATCAGTGATTCATCTACCTATAAGAAAAACAAAACGCAGAGCGATTGCCTTATTGAAAAACAGTATAATCGAAAAAGCTCTGGTTCTGATCTACCATAGGGTAATCGATATTGAAAATGATCCGCAGCAGCTATCAGTCAGCATCAGCAATTTTGAAAAGCAACTTATCAGTTTAAAAAAACAGTACCGAATAATATCCCTTCAACAATTAGTCAGTGATCTTGAACGAGGTAAAGTTGTTAATAAATCAGTAGCCATTACTTTTGATGATGGCTATTTTGATAATAATAGCTACGCCTTGCCTGTTTTAGAAAAACTTCAAATCCCTGCAACATTTTTTATTTCTACAAACTATATTGAGCAGGCAGTAGAGTTTTGGTGGGATAAATTGGAATCTATTATTTTGTTAAATGAGAGCCTACCTTCAGAATTGGAACTAAATGTTAATAATAAACGATTTGTTTGGAGAAATTGCATCGAACACAAAGAACAACTTTATTCAGATATTTTAGCGATTTTAAAAGAAAGCCCAATCGCGGTTATTAAACGCACATTGGAACAATTATTGGCTTGGTCAGGGAAAGAGTATCATCCCCGACAGAATTTCAAGCCACTCAGCCAGGCTGAAATAATTGAAATGTCAAAATCCAGTTTGTTTGAAATCGGTTCGCATACCATGAGCCACTGCCGATTATCAAATGAGACCATAGAAACCCAACGGGATGAAATTGCAACATCCAAAATTATTTTAGAGCAATTATTAAATAAAAAAATCCAGTCATTTTCATACCCCTTTGGCTCATTTAAAGATTATTCTGATTTTACTCCCGGAATTGTCAAGAATCAGGGATACAATTGTGGCATTTCTAATAATCAAAATTCAGTAACAAAAAATTCTGATATTTATGAAATACCGAGATTCCTGGTCCGCAACTGGAATTCAACTGAATTCGAATACAATATAAAAAACATGTTCAGGTTCGGGTCTGAATAGCAAAACTTACCTGATAAAAATTATGGTCAGCATTATAATACCTTGCCACAATTCCGAAAAATACTTATCGGAATGTATTGACAGTATTTTGTTTCAGGACTATTCAAATTTTGAAATAATTCTTGTTAATGACTTTTCAACAGACAATACAATTGCAATTGCAGACAGGTATGCGAAAAGTGAAAACAGAATAAAAATAACGGGTACTTCAGAAACAGAAAGTTTAGGTGCCTCTGTAGCCAGGAACAAGGGCTTTGAGATTTCAATTGGAGAATACATTGTCTTTTTGGATTCCGATGACATCTGGCTTCCTACATCACTCAAAAGACTGGTTAACCTGATTGAAGAACATAACGAAGCAGGCTGGGTAATTGGTAATTGCATCTATTTTAAAAATTACAGATATAATTTAGGATCATATGAATATTCGAAATATGATTTAAAAGAAGGGATATATGACAAATTTGTGTTGATACCGGAATTTATTAAGAATTTCGACCAAACGCCCTCGCAAGGCGCCGCAATTATAAAACGTGATGTTGTAGAAAAGATTCACGGATGGGAAAACGAATTTAAAAAGAACTATACTGATCAGGCATTTTACACTAAAATTTTATGTGAAACAAAAACATTTGTGACACATGAATTTTTCCTGTTGTATAGAACCCATGAGGAATCAGCATCTCTTATGTCAATTAAAAGCGGTGAATTCAAGAATAATGAGAAGTTCTTTTTTGAATGGTTGATCCGGTATCTTCGTAAGTATGATTTTGCAGCGAAGGATGACGTTTTGAAATATGCATCAGAAATGATAAAGGATGAAGGTAATACTTTATCTCAATCAAATTCAGGAGTTAATTTATTGCGAACATGGCTGCAAAAAATAAAGAAACTCCCCCGAAAACTCAGAACATTAATAAGGATTATCTCCAGTATCATTGTTCGGGTTATACCTAAAAAAATTTACCGCCGTTTATTGCATCAGGGATTGAAACCCTACAGTGAAGAATATGGATCTGACCGGGGTACTGAAATCGCAAGGTTTTACACAGAAAATTTCCTGGATCAAAATAAAGGTTTGTTTGAGGGGAATTGCCTGGAATTTCAGGAGCCTACTTATTTACTCAAATTTTCCAACCTTCAGAAATGCAATATTAATGTTATTCACCTGGATGATTCAAATCCATTAGCAAGCATAGTAGCAGATTTAACAAAACCCAACCATATTCCTTCCGATTACTTTGATTGTATTATCTGCACACATGTATTGCATGTTGTATTTAAAAAATCGGAGTTTTTTGCCGAAATAAAAAGAATTTTAAAACCGGGAGGGCATCTTTTTCTTACCGTTCCTGGTGTAAGTATGTGCGACTACTCATGGCAGGAATTATGGCGGTTCACGGAATTAGGTATTAAGAAGTTGTTGGAGCAAGAATTTGAAAAGGATTTGATTAGAGTTACCGGTTTTGGAAACTCTCTTGTTGCCGCAGGCCAAATAAGAGGGATGACAAAAGAAGAATTTTCGCTGAAAGAATTAACATACTGCGATGGACGGTTTGCAGTTGAGATTTGTGCCATAGCTCAAAAAAAGCAACATAGTTCAGTTTGTTAAACTGAATAGATTTAGGACTGGCTGACCTTAACCGAGGGATAAACAGAATACAATATTAAATGAAAATTCTTCTTTGTAACACAACCGATACAGGCGGAGGGGCTGCTGTAGCAGCTTGCAGATTGCTTGATGGATTGGTACACAAAGGAGCCAATGCCCAAATGCTTGTATTAAGCAAGGATTCACAAAGCCCTAATATTCTTTCAGTTGATGAAGTGCGCCAGGAAAACTTGCCCCAAAAACTGAAACGAAATCTCAGTAGAAAATTCAGTTACTATTATTCCAGTTTCAGGTGGCATCAATATAAAAACAAGATGAACATTGCGTTAAGCGATGTTTTTATTTCTTTCATAGGGAACACTCTCAATCGATTAGAGTTTGATATCCTGCATCTGCATTGGATAGAGGGAGGGTTTATCAATTTCACGGAACTGCAAAAAATCAATAAACCCATCGTTTGGACCATTCATGGTAGTTTTCCTTTCACTGGCATTTGCCACCACCTTTTATGTGACAAATATAAAACCCGTTGTGGGGCATGCCCAGCATTAGGGTCTGACAGGAGTTATGATTTCAGCAGTGAAAATTTTGAGTTAAAAAGAAAAAGATACAAAAAGCTTAACTTCCATATAGTCAGCCCCAGCCATTTCATGGCTGATCGTGCTCGGGAAAGTAAATTGCTGGGTAACCGACCGATTCATGTAATTCCGAATGGAATTAACACGGCGATTTTTTTTCCGCATGATAAAAGGGCAGCGCGGAAGTTTCTGAATATTGCCGATAAAACCACTTTTCTCTTTGGAGCATACAGAGCAATCGCTGATCAAAATAAAGGATTTAGTCTATTGTTG
>JBBRVC010000197.1:0-4367 GCA_038247205.1 Bacteroidales bacterium | reverse complement strand
TTCAACCTGTTCAATAAAGTTGAGTTCTTTTAATTGAAATTCACGTATTTCCATAATTTGATTTATAATTAAAAGCATTAAAAATATCCCTCTTCTTTCACATGCCAGGGTCTTTAGCACGGTAACGTTACCATACTAAGATCGGGCAGCAGCGTCCGGAAAAAAAGGATTCTGGAAAAAAAGTTTCTCCCACCGGTATTTTCTTTTTCTTCCGAATAAGTCAGCGGCCGTAAGGAGCATGTTATCGCAATCTCATAGGGCTGGCGATAAAAAAATGTCTTGGATGATTTGGAGTAGGCTATCGGAGCGCCACGCGACCGTAACTCATCAATAAGTTCGTAGAGACTGGTTCGGCTTACTCCCAGCTGATCAGCAAATTCCTCAGGTGTTCCGGTCCTTTGTCTTGAAACCATCCTGTGCATTTTTCCAATGCGATCGAGATATTCAAATACTTTCATAATATCCTGATTTTAATTCTGTTTGAGTTCACTAACTTCAATAGTCTGATGCTGCCACATGTTACGGAAATGTCCCTCAATAACTGACAATTCCGTAAATGATCCGTCCTGTACAATCTGTCCTTTGTCCAGGACAATGATTCTTTGTGCCAGGTTAATAGTTGATAATCTGTGTGCGATAACAATAACCGTTTTATTCTCTTTCTGCAATAATTTAATCGTATTCTGAACAAAGAGCTCCGCCATCGAATCCAGAGATGAGGTTGCCTCATCAAGGATCAGGATCTGCGGATCACGGTAAAGAGCCCTGGCTATAGCAATACGCTGTTGCTGACCCCCCGACAGGTTGGCTCCGTTTTCTCCCAGATATGAATTAAAGCCATTAGGTAACTGATCTATAAACTTCGTCATCCCAAGCTTCTCACAGATATCGATCACCTTTCCCATATCAGGATTCAACTCCCCAACAGCAATATTTTCCAGGACATTCCCGGCAAACAGATCTATCTTCTGAGGTACCACTGAAACTACTTTCCTCAACGATTGATTTGTAAGATGCCTGAGATCGTACCGTCCTATCCTGATATGTCCCGACTGAAGCGGATAAAGATTCTGAAGCAGGGAGATGAGTGTTGTTTTACCCGATCCGCTCTCCCCTACCACTGCCGTTATTTCTCCTTTCTTTATTACCAGATCAAGTGAATCAAATACATCAACCCGGGTACCATATCTGAACTTTACTGCCTCAAAATGAATATCATCTGCCATCTCAGACTTCATCTCAATCTTGTTTGCCTCATCCTCAATTTCAAGATCAAATATTTCAAAGAGCCTGTCTGCAGCAATCTTTGCATCCTGATAGGTCCGGTTGAAACCAATTATGCTTGTTACCGGTCCCGTGAAATAACCGACAATTGAATAAAATGACAAAAGTTCCCCGGGAGTTATCTCCGAACCAATTGCAAATCCTGCACCTGCCCATAATACAAGAATGGTGATCATTTGAGAGATGAGACTAGTTGTTCCGGATGAGAAAAGATTGTTCATCCCCGACTTGTAAATAACTTCAAGAAGTCTTACAAATCTTGTTTCGGTCTTCAGATTTGAATAATCCTCCAGCCCGAATCTTTTAATAGTACCTGCTGAATTAAGAGATTCCACCAGCTGAGCCTCAAGATCTGCGGCTTTCTCCATCACCGTTCGCTGTACCTTCCTGTTAAGCCTGTTTGAGACGTAATATATCAGGCCATAAAAAGGTATTACAATAAGCATAATCAGAGCCAGCTTCCAGAAGTAAGTGAACATGAGTGTAAATGAGACAATTAGGATGAATACATTCAGGATCAGATTGATTGAAACATCATTCACAAAAACCCTGATCTTCACTGCGTCACCTATCCTGGAGATTATCTCTCCTGTTCTCATGTTATCAAAAAAGGTTTGCGGCAATCTCAGAAGATGCTGGTAATATCCGAGGATCAATGTTGCATCAATCCTCTGCCCTGTTTTAAGAACAAAGATTGTCTGAAATATACTCAGCAATAATCTCAGGAGGATTATTATGACCATTGCCACACCCAGAAGATTCAGCAGGTTCATATTCCCTCCCGGCAACACTGCATCAACAAGCTTCCCGACATAAATTGATGTAGAAAGTCCGAGAACAGAAAAGACCAATGCTCCAATAAGTGCTTGCAGCAGTATTCCACGGTTTGGCTTGATCAGTCTCCAAAACCTGAGCGATGTTGAGGTTTTTTCATTACCGATGGTAAACTTCTCACCAGGCGCAATCAGTACAAGGACCCCTGTCCATTGCTTTTTGAACTCTTCGTGAGGCACCTTGTGAAGAAGTCCATCAGCAGGATCCATTATCTCTATATACTTATCAGTTGTTTTAACAAGTACAACATAATGATGCAGAACCTCTTTAACAATTACATGTGCAATGGCAGGTTTCGGAATTTTAAACAGACTGTCCCACTCGCCTCTGACACCTTTTGCAAGAAAACCCATTTTCGCCGCCGCCTCAATAAGTCCTAAAATATTGGTACCTTTTTTATCAGTACCTGCAAGTTGCCTTATCCGTGCGACGGGCATATTGAGATTATAATGTGCTGAAACAGACGCAAGGCATGCTGCCCCGCAATCAGTTATATCTCTCTGTTTCACTTTTATTGACATAGTCTTAATTATTCCTTTTTATAGGTGTAAGGGTTGAACCACTTGTCGGCTTTATCAAACAAAAGATGATAGAGGCTGCGCTTTATCACTACAATACGCGTGTTTAGGCTCATCCCTTTTTTAATATCTGCTTTATAACCGTTCTTCAGGGAGAGGAATGTTTTCTCAGGTTTGCATTTCACCCTGAAATAAACCATTGAGCCATTTTCAATGATCATATCGTCTGAAATATCAATGATTTCTCCTTTCAGCATTCCCCATTCATTATAATTCAAAGCGTCCACCTGAATCCTTACCTCCTGCTTCTCATGGATGAAGCCAATATCAGCGGGCCGTACAAAACATGTAGCAACCAATTCCCCGGCCGGTGAAATCTCAGCTATTTTATGGCCGGAACTGACGATGCTTCCTGTCTGGATATCCGAACTCTGTATTATCTCTCCGCTTATCGGAGCCCTTACAATCCTGTTATTCAATTCCTCAGAACATTGCTCAAGACCGGCATGAAGATTTGCAGCTTCATTACGCCGGCTTACCAGATCGTTCTGCCATAATGATCTCTGAGATAATAAGATCTGGTTCAGATTATCCTTTTCATATTTAAGTCCAAAAAGACTATTCTCAAATTCAATTTCAGGAATAATTTTCTGATTGTACAGTAATTCATTCCGTTCATGTTCTGTCTTCTTCTTCTGATATTTCTGCAGTTGAATAGCCCGTTGGCTTCTGAAATTAGCATTCTCAGCCTGATATCTTTCCGTGATAAGACCGGTGTAATCAGCCTGATCTTCCAGAGAATCTGATTGTGTCAGTATTTCCAGATCACTGACAGAGGCATCATTTTCAGCGATCCTCTGTGTAAGAGCCGAGCGCTGAGCCCTTACTGATTCAGAGTCAATAATCATCAGTGTATCGCCCTTTGATACACTATTACCATTGTGAAATGACGAGTAAATGACTTTCCCGCTGAAAGAAGTATAAACAAGTTGTTTCTCTATTTCAGATTGAAAATATCCCTGAGCCTGAACCGAAACATCAACAAAAATAAAGGGAAGGATACCTATACCGAAAGCAATAATTCCTATAATTATCCAATAAATAATTTTGCTCCTGGTGGTTATTTTTATCAGATAAGACTCCAGGGTATAGGTACTGACAGAATATGGTATCAGATCCATAATCCACAAATTATAGATTCTGAGTGCCTGACGAAGCACACTAAAAATAAATACCCCGCCTGAATAAATATTGAGGTAATCAGTTGACTAACTATGCGTTCCATATCTCTCACTTGCCAGGTTCTAAGTTTAACCTATTAAGAAACATCAGCCGCTCAAAACTCCCAACCTTGTATTGCAATATCAATATTAAAAAACCCCGGGGCCAGAAAAATGGAAAAATCAATGTTTTTTAAGATTTTTGGAATTTTTTTATAAACCGGTCTATCGTTTTGACCCTTAGTTTGCCCCCCAACCCCCTCTTTGAGAGTTTTCGTGTAGACATGATAGTCTTTATTTAAGTCTCCCCTCCTTTTTTTAAAGCTACCCTTTATACACATCTTTTCAGTTCAAAACATTAAAGTTAAATGGTTGTATATCAATGAGATCCCTCGCTGTCGCTTCGGGATGACAGGTTAATTCAAGGTCTGGGGAAGGGAAGTGGCGGGGGGTGGGGGTTGGTTTTTTGAAAAAACCACCCCCCGGCGCGGAGGGTTTGTGTTATATATAA
>JBBRVC010000196.1:0-4395 GCA_038247205.1 Bacteroidales bacterium | reverse complement strand
CTATAGAATTCACACAAGACCTTACCGGACTTCGTAAACTGGAGGGAGAGCAGCGCCTTTTATCCTATAACTCAAAATAAAAACCATGGGAAAGATTACAATATCTCCAAAGACAAAGGTCGGGGAGCTGCTTGATGCTTACCCGGAACTTGAATCTGTTCTGATGGAAATGTCTCCTGCCTTTGAGAAATTAAAAAATCCTATCCTACGTAAAACAGTGGCACGCGTTGCCACACTTCAGCAGATTGCAGTTGTGGGGAACCTGAACGTTGATGATATAGTTAACCGGCTAAGAAAAGAGACAGGCCAGAGCAGTGAAATATCCGGAAAGCCGGAGGCAGAATATTTATTGGCAACAGAACCGGAATGGTTCGATAAAAAAAAAATAGCTTTAACATTAGATGCCACTCCGATTATTAATGCCGGGGGCAGTCCAATGAATGAAATACTTCAGAAAGCCGGGTTCCTTAAAGGTGAAGAAATATTTGAATTAAAGACCCCGTTTGTTCCGGCCCCAATAATTGATATGCTTAAAACTAAAGGTTTCAAAATATTTTGTGCCCAAACAGGAGATTCTGTGTTAAGCTACATTAGCAGATAATCGTTTTCTACATCTTAAATCTTTCGTAAATATTCAGTTTTTTCCATATTTCGAAACAATTCTTGTTCCTTTCCGTATAAAATAAGTATCCTATAAACAGCTGTATTCATGATTATAAATATGCGAATACCTTTGGCTATTAATAGATTATTGCTATATTCGTCGTGGTTTAGAACATGTAATTGATTACTTATCAAGATGCCTTACAGAAGATTACCTAACACTGATGCAGCCCGGATAAGAGCAATGAGAGTTGCTTTTGATAAAGGGAGAGTTCTTCCACCTAACAAAATGGCGTATTCTTCAAAAACCCTTCTCAGACTACAGAAATTTCTTCCGGATTTTGATCTATCAATTCAGAATCACAGGAAAACTATTCTGTCGCAGAATAAAAAAAGCAAAG
This sequence comes from Bacteroidales bacterium, assembly GCA_038247205.1. Classification (GTDB taxonomy): domain Bacteria; phylum Bacteroidota; class Bacteroidia; order Bacteroidales; family VadinHA17; genus LD21. Next base: position 3,391 of record JBBRVC010000196.1, on the reverse strand, counting down.
ACTATAATGAAATTGTAAGAAAATCAAGGCTCTATCTTACCCATTTTCTTAAGGTAATGAACATGGCAATATTAAGGGGCGACCTGCCGGTTGAGACCAGGGCTTTCTATGGTCTTCCTACCAATGATTACAGCGTTCCCTCACTGAATACCGATAATGAATTAACAAGCTGGGGAAAGAGAATAATTGAAGGTGAAGAACTGAGAATAAGAAAAGGAGGCAGTCCAATAACCAACCCAACAATAGCAGTGGTAAAAGTAAGATATGCCAATTTTCTGGAAGCAATGAATTTTTACCGGGTACTCGTTAAAAGATGTCTTGATGACTCTGAAAAAATAAATGAGATCCGTAAGGAGGTTGACGAAATAATTCTACAGTTATGGAACGAGATTGAAGCAACTTTCAAAGATTTTACCGAAGAAAAGAGAAAATCAGAGTGCGAGAATTATGGTGTGGTATATTTTTACAGAAAAACAGAGCTTGACAAAGCTTTATCCGTGGAGGCGTAACTATTTTGAATTTTTGCAATATAAAACTTCCTGAACATCCTCTATTTCTTGCCCCTATGGAGGATATTACTGATCCTTCATTCCGTATGGTTTGCAAGATGCAGGGTGCTGACGTGATGTACACTGAGTTCATCTCGTCCGACGGACTCATAAGAGACGGAGAAAAAAGTGTAAAAAAACTCGATATTTATGATTTTGAAAGGCCGATAGGTATCCAGTTATATGGTCACATTATCGATGCTATGGTTGAAGCTGCACTGATAGCAGAAGACGCAAAACCTGAAATGATTGATATCAATTTCGGCTGTCCGGTTAAAAAAATCGCAAACAGGGGCGCAGGGGCCGGAATGCTCCGGAATATCCCATTAATGATTGAAATGACTAATGCTATTGTAAAAGCTGTCAAACTTCCGGTAACGGTAAAAACCAGGCTTGGCTGGGACGATGAAAGTAAGAACATCGTAGAGATCGCGGAACAACTTCAGGATACCGGCATCAAAGCATTAACCATACATGGCAGAACACGCGCACAGATGTATAAAGGCTGCGCCGACTGGACATTAATCGGAGAGGTAAAGAATAACCAGAGAATGAAAATACCCATTATCGGCAATGGCGATATAGACGGTCCGGTTAAAGCAAAGGAGATGTTCGGCAGATATGGCGTTGATGGAATAATGATCGGAAGAGCAACAGTAGGACGACCATGGATCTTTAACGACATCAGGCACTTTCTCGACAGGGGGGAATTACTTCCCGAGCCAACAGTATCTGAAAAAGCGGATATTGCTATTCTTCATCTTGATAAGTCGCTTGAATATAAGGAAGGTCCGAAAGCGATATATGAAATGAGGAGACATCTTTCCAATTATTTCAAAGGAATACCTCATTTCAAGTCAACCCGGCTCAGATTACTCACTTGTGTGGAAGTAGCTGAAATAAAGAGCATTATTGAAGAGATCCGTCAAAACTGGGGTGATTTCAGGACAGATGAAAAAACTTCAATTTACGGGCTCTGAATGGGTTTGTTCAGTTTGAATCTTCGACCATAATGGCTTGAAGGTCTCCCACCCCAATAACTTCTTAAGAATAAGTATAAAAAGTATACCCATCAACACAAAACCTGTAAACTCCAGCCAGGGAGATATACTCAGTTGCTCATATACAGCGTCTGTCTGCATCGCAGATGATCTGTGTGTCAACATTACACTTAAGAAGAAATTATTGGCTGAATGAGCCCCCATTGCAACTTCAATCCCATCATCAAGAATTGTAATAATTCCGAATACCAATCCGAAACCAATATAGTGCGGCATCATAGTCATAAAACCGTATTCTTTTACCTCCGGATTTACTGCATGCAACAATCCGAATAATACTGATGTCAGTATGAGCGGAAACCATTTATTCCTGACAAGAACAGCAAATCCCTGCATAAGGTAGCCTCTGAAGAGTACCTCTTCCATAGATGCCTGAAATGGGAATAAGAGCAATGAGACAATTACTAAAATTACCAGGGAACCCGACGTATTGTTCAAAGTAAAATTCGTGGGATTTATTCTGAGGAATACAAATAAATAAAGTCCCGAAAGAAAAAGCCACACAACCGCACCAGTGAAAAACCTTCCCCATCGGATTTTTCCTGTGCCATTTACCACAAGAGAAAAGGATTTGCCATGAACAGGTTTTATAAGCAGAACAAATGCAAATAATGAGGCCATAAATGGTAACAGCAACATTATCAGGCCTACGTTGGAATCTACTCCGAGACTACTAAAGTCACCCGGGTTCTGAGCAAAGCTTGCTGCCGCCACAGGATTTTGCAGAGCTGTCTTTATCAATGCAACCATCAGTGGAATTGCTCCTATAGTATTGGCTGCCATTAAAACGACAACTATCATTAGGATATATCTCCATAAGCTGTTTTTGCCTGTAAAGGACGATTCAAGATGATTCATTTTGATTATCGAAATTAGAATTCTGAATGTGACTGTTTAGGGTAATCTATTGAATAATGCAGGCCTATGCTTTCGTGCCTGTTTTTCGCCATTTTAATGATTAGGTAGCCGACATTTATAAGATTTCTTAATTCGCATATTTTTTTTGAAATAAGCGATCTTTTATAAAGGCTTTCAGTCTCCTTATACAGGATTTCGAGTCTCACCAATGCCCTTTCAAGCCTGATGTCAGACCGTACAATTCCAACATAATTACTCATTATCATCTGCACCTCCTTATAACTCTGGGTTATAAGGACCATCTCTTCCAGGTGGGTAGTTCCTTTATAGTCCCAGTCAGGAATTTTTTCATCAAATGACAGATCAGACAGACGTTTGCCTGCATGAACTGATGCCCTGTGCGCATAGACTGCTGCTTCAATCAATGAATTGGATGCCAGCCTGTTAGCTCCATGGAGACCTGTTGATGACACCTCACCCAAAGCATACAGTGCGTCAATATTTGATTGTCCGTCAACATCAACCTTAATTCCTCCGCATGAATAATGAGCAGCCGGGACAACGGGTATCATGTCTTTCGTAATGTCAATTCCACGTGTAAGACAGTGCTCATAAACATTTGGAAAATGGTCTCTTAACCCATCAGCATCAAGATGTGTGCAATCAAGCCATACATGATCATCACCCCAGATTTTCATTTCATTATCAATAGCCCGTGCCACAATATCTCTCGGGGCAAGAGACCCACGGCTGTCATACCTTTTCATAAACTTTTCCCCTGCAATATTTTTCAATTTAGCACCATAACCTCTTAAGGCTTCGGTAATCAGAAACGAAGGCTTTGTATCAGGATCATATAAGGAGGTAGGATGAAACTGTATAAATTCCATATTTTCAACAGCCCCTTTAGCGCGGTATACCATT
>JBBRVC010000195.1:0-4410 GCA_038247205.1 Bacteroidales bacterium | reverse complement strand
TTTTGAATTTTGAATTCTTTTTGAAATCCATTAACCGCAGAGGTTGCAAAACATAAGTCGTATATCTTCATAGACCCACCCCAAACCCCTCCAACGAGGGGATTTTATACACCTATCTCTGTGAGTCTCTGTGTCTTCTCTGTGTCCCTCTATGTAAGTTCTTCAAATGCCTTCAATTTTGCAATTTGCACTTTGCACTTTGAATTTTGAATTCTTTTTGAAATCCATTAACCGCAGAGGTTGCAAAACATAAGTCGTATATCTTCATAGACCCACCCCAAACCCCTCCCCAAACCCCTCCGAGGAGGGGATTTTGTACAGTGTGTGCCTCTGTGTCTTCTTTGTGTAAGTTCTTGACTTTTGCGTTCTGCGTTTAATGGATTTGTATTTTTTAAAAATTTGTTTGATTGGTCGGACAGGATTTTCTAATTTTAGAAAAAATCTGATTATGGCTGAAGACAATAAAATAATCTTTTCAATGTATAGGGTGGGTAAAACATATCCACCTCACAGACAGGTTCTTAAAGACATTTCACTTTCATTTTTCCTGGGTGCTAAAATCGGAATCATCGGATTAAATGGTTCCGGAAAATCAACACTGATGAAAATTATTGCCGGCCAGGAAAAGGAATACCAGGGTGAAGTCACATTTCTTACAGGTTATACTGTTGGTTACCTGCAGCAGGATCCTCTGCTTGATGAGTCCCGTACTGTGAGAGAAATAGTTGAGGAGGGGGTGAAAGGTATTATGGATATCATCAAAGAATATGAAGCCATAAATAACAGCTTCGGTCAGCCTGAAGTATATGAGAATCCTGATAAAATGCAACAGCTAATGGACAGGCAGGCTGTTTTGCAGGAGAAAATAGATGATAATGATGGTTGGAATATAGATTATAAGCTTGAAAGGGCGATGGATGCCCTGCGCTGTCCTGAAGGTACTGCAAGGGCAAATGTTCTTTCAGGTGGGGAACGCCGTCGCGTTGCCCTTTGCCGTTTGCTTCTCCAGCAACCCGACATCCTTCTTCTCGATGAACCAACTAACCATCTCGATGCAGAATCTGTTCAATGGCTCGAAACTACTCTGAAACAATATAAGGGCACTGTTATTTGTATAACACACGACAGATACTTTCTAGATAATGTAGCAGGATGGATTCTTGAGCTCGACAGGGGAGAAGGCATACCATGGAAGGGAAATTACTCTTCGTGGCTTGAACAAAAATCCAAACGCCTTGAAGTTGAGGAAAAAGGTAGTGTGAAAAGAAGGAAGATCCTGGAACGTGAGCTTGAATGGGTACGGATGTCTCCCAAAGCCCGTCAGGCTAAATCAAAGGCAAGGCTGGGAGCCTATGAAAACCTTCTTAACCAGGATGTTAAGCAGAAAGAGGATAAACTTGAGATTTTTATTCCTAACGGACCAAGGCTTGGAGATAAAGTTATCAGGGCTTCGCATGTTGCCAAATCCTTTGATGATAAGCTTCTCTTTGAAGATCTTGATTTCAGTCTGCCTCCAAACGGTATTGTTGGTGTTATTGGTCCCAATGGTGCCGGGAAAACTACGCTCTTCAGGATGATCATGGATCATGAAAAACCTACCGCGGGAACATTCGAAACCGGCGAAACAGTTACTTTGGGTTATGTTGATCAGGCACACGCGGCAATTGATCCTGCTAAAACAGTCTACGAGGTCATTTCAGGAGGCCAGCAGGACATTATGGTAGGCAGCAGGCTTGTAAATGCCAGAGCTTATGTTGCACGCTTTAACTTTACGGGAGCCGACCAGGAAAAGAAATGCGGGATCCTGTCGGGTGGTGAAAGGAACAGACTTCATCTGGCTCTGACCCTTAAATCGGGTGCAAACGTTCTCCTCCTTGATGAGCCAACCAACGATATTGATGTCAATACTTTACGTGCACTTGAAGAAGGATTGGAGAACTTTGCGGGCTGTGCAGTGATCATCTCGCACGACAGATGGTTTCTCGACAGAGTTACAACTCATATTCTGGCTTTCGAAGGCAACTCAAAAGTAGTCTGGTTCGAAGGCACCTACTCCGATTACGAAGAAAACTATAAGAAGAGAGTCTCGGATACCACCCCGGTCAGAATCAAATATAAGAAACTGGTATAGACTGATCCCAGACTTCAGTCTGGGGTCACAACTGACTCTCCAGCGCCTTCCTGACTACCGACAGGGTAGTAAGGCCTCTGTCGCCAAGCTTTAACCAGGCACGGCTTTCAAATCTTCTTACTATTTCGTCTATAGTACTTGTATCTATTTTATAATCGGAAAGATGTGTCTGTATGCCAAGCGATTCAAAGAATTTCACTGTTCTTTCAATGGTATCATTTATTCGTTGTTCCTCTGACCCTGATTTAATTCCCCATACCCTCTCACCATACTGAAGAAGCTTTTCTTTCTTTTCTTCCCTGAGCGTTTTCCATAAACCCGGAAGCACAACTGCAAGCGAACGAGCATGATCCATTCCATGGAGCGCAGTAAGCTCATGACCTATGCTATGTACCGACCAGTCACCCGGTACCCCGCATGAAATGAGCCCGTTAAGAGCCATTGTAGCCGACCACATGAGATTGGACATAGTCTCATAATCAGTAGGATTGGCATATGCTTTCGGACCCTCTTCGATGAGTGTTAAAAGGATTGCTTCTGCAAACCTGTCCTGAATTGGAGAATTGGAAGGGTAAGTCAGATATTGTTCGATTACATGTATAAATGAATCGACAATCCCATTGGCAACCTGCGATTTAGGAAGGGTACCGGCTGCATCGGGGAGGAGTATTGAAAACTGCGGATATGAAAAAGGTGAGCTGAAAGCAAGTTTTTCATTGGTTGACTTTCGGGAAATGACAGAATTCTTATTCATTTCTGAACCGGTTGCCGGAAGGGTAAGAATGGCCCCGATAGGCAACGCAGCTTTTACCGGTTCATTTTTTGAGAGTATTTTCCAGGGATCTCCATCCTGATAAAGTGCAGCTGCAGCAATAAATTTTACAGCATCAATTACTGATCCACCTCCTACAGCCAGAAGAAAATCAATTTTTTCAGACTTAATCACGTCGACTGCTTTCATTGCTGTTTCGTAGCAAGGGTTGGGCTCGATGCCACCGAATTCAAATACAGTGTGATGCTTTAATGCATCTTTCACTTTTTCATGGACCCCGTTTCTGAAAATACTGCCGCCACCATAAATCATTAAGATTCGGGTATCAGTGGAAATGAGAGTGGCAATTTTGGGCAGTTGCACTTTGCCGAACAGAATTCTTACAGGATTGTGGTATTCGAAATCTTTCATATCTTTATATTTATAGACATTGTTGTCCGGTAAAATAATATATCGTCCCTAACGGGACTTTGGGTTATTCCCTAACTAATTTACTACCAATATTTTGTCCCTACGGGACAATCCCGTTAGGGATGAAATGTCGGTAGAAATATAAAGTAAGCCCAATTTGTACAAAGTCCCGTAGGGACGAAATATAATAAGGATTTGCGGTATATGCACAATTTTTAATCGGACACCAATAATTTATAGAGAAATATAACAATTATTGTTCAGCAAAGTTAAGCAAGAAAAAAGTAATTGGGTTTTTAAATTTTGGCTTATTAGTACATGACACAAACCGCTTTTATTATATTTAAGCGGTCCTATAACCATCAACAATGAACGAATACCAGATACTGATTGTAGATGATGATCCGAAACAGCTTAAAATACTTACCGGGCATCTTATTGAGTATAATCCTGATTACAAGCTGCTTATAGCTACAAATGGTAAGGCAGGTATCGAGGTGGCGCTTAAAAACAGACCTGATCTTATACTCATGGACTGGGAGATGCCTGTAATGAACGGACTCGATGCGATCAGGCAACTGAAATCGCTCGACGAAACTATGTCGATACCAATTATTATGATTACAGGCACACATGGTGAGACTGAAAAGCTCAGAGAAGCGCTTGATGCAGGTGCAATAGATTTCATAAATAAGCCCTACAATTCAGTTGAACTAATATCGAGGATACGCACCCAGATAAGGCAAATTGAGATTTACAGGAAATCGACTGCCCAGCAGGAGATCATTAATAAGCAGGAAAAGAATCTGGATGAGAAGGAGAAGGAACTATTGAGGAGTCAGCTTGATCATCAGCAGAAACAGCTTACAATGCAGACAGTTAATATTGTTCAGAACAGTGAACTGCTTCAATCAGTTATCAACGAAATAAAATCTATTCTTCCATTTACAACAGCCGATGGCAAATCAATTATCAGCTCCTTGGTTTCAAGTCTGAATGACAAAAGCAATGATCATCTCTGGAATGAATTTGAGATTTGCTTTGAGAAAGTCCACCATAATTTCTATGAGAATCTCAATGAAAAGCTTCCCGATCT
>JBBRVC010000194.1:0-4422 GCA_038247205.1 Bacteroidales bacterium | reverse complement strand
GAATTAATAACTATCGGATCCATTGACCTTACAAAGTTCGACGACCATTACATCAAGCTGAAATATATTTTTGAAAGAACTCTGGGCATTATTGATGAGTACAATCCTGACGAACTTGCCATAGAGGCACCTTTTTACGGCAAAAACGTGCAGTCCATGCTAAAGCTCGGAAGGGCTCAGGGAGCTGCAATAGCTGCTGCTCTTTACAGATCATTACCAATTTTTGAGTATGCTCCGCGAAAGATCAAAATGTCGATAACCGGGCAGGGAGCCGCGTCGAAGGAACAGGTCGCTTCAATGCTTATGAACATTCTTAAATTCGATCTTACTGTGGTCAGACTGGATGCAACAGATGGCCTGGCGGCTGCTTTATGTCACTTCTATCAGACTAATAATGTGCGCAGTGAAAAAAGCTTTACCAGCTGGAAAGACTTTATGAATAAAAATCCTAAGAGGATAAAGGGATAGATGAACCTGACTACATAATTGAAAAAGCCAGGGCCGCTACACTGACTTTAACTCCATCAACCTTAAGAAGCTCATCTGCGCATGATTCGATAGTCGAGCCTGTGGTAATAACATCATCGACAAGAAGAATATGCTTCCCTGTTATTTTATCCGGGTTGCTAATACTGAAAACACCTTCAACATTTGTCCACCGGTCATATCGCGATCGGGTGGTTTGTGTAGCTGTTACTGAAATTCTTAAAAGAGACTCACTATCAACAGGGATTCCGGTTACATCGGATATCCCCTTTGAAATAAGAAAGCTCTGGTTAAAACCTCTTCGCTTCATCTTTAAGGGATGAAGGGGAACCGGGATTATCAGATCGAATTCTGTGCAAAACTCCGAATCCCTCATTGACAGAGCATACATTCTTCCCAGCTCATAACCTATTTCCTGTATTCCCTTGTATTTAAGATTGTGTATTAATCTCCTTATCCTGCTTCCTTTATTATAATACGAGAAAGCAGCAGCATTTTGAATAAGGCATCTGCCCCAGAAGAGCTGTACAACAGGATTTTCCTTATTGAGGTGGTAATTGGTACGCGGAATAACAACATAGCACTCAGTGCAGATAAGGGATTCATTCCGCATCAGATGATTTCCGCAGCCATAGCAAAGCCTGGGAAAGAGAAGGCTTATAAAATCGTCCCATAAATCATACAAATAATTCATGCAGCGAGCAGGATTATTATAATGAGATCAGCTTATTTTAACTTCAATTTTATACTCTCTGCCGTATTTTTAAACTCTGCAGCAGTGAATTTCATCTTGGGATTTCTGAAATTGACATCCTCCATAGTATCCATCGGAACAAGATGTATGTGAGCATGAGGCACTTCCAGACCCAGTATTGCAACACCTATACGTTTGCACGGAATAGCTTCCTGAATGGCCAGAGCCACCCTTTTGGAAAAAATTATCAATCCGGCCAGCCTTGTATCGCTCAGATCAAAAACGTAATCTGTTTCTTCCTTTGGTATTACAAGAGTATGACCTTCATGAAGCGGATTAATATCAAGAAAAGCAAAGTAATTGTCATCCTCTGCGACCTTGTAGCATGGGATCTCTCCCCTGATAATTTTTGAAAATAATGTTGACATGATATCTGTAGTTTAAACAGAAATGTCGATAATTTCGAGGGATATCATCCCTGATGGAACTTTAATCTGAACAACATCACCCACTTTTTTGCCCATTAATCCCTGTGCTATAGGAGAATTGACAGCAATCTTACCCAATTTAAAGTTAGCTTCACTCTCAGGAACAAGCTGATACTCCATGACAGTATTGGTATTTTTATTCCTGATCTTTACTTTATTTAAGATCTGGACATTTGAAGTATCTATTTTGGATTCATCAATGACTCTTGCGCGTGCGACAAGATCCTCGAGCTTGGAAATTTTCATTTCAAGCATACCCTGTGCCTCTTTTGCGGCAGCATATTCAGCATTTTCAGACAGGTCACCCTTATCCCTCGCTTCTGCAATCTGCCTGGAAATAGAAGGTCTCTCGACATTTCTTAACTGATCAAGTTCTTCATGGAGTTTCTTAAGACCTGTTTGGGTCACATAAATAACCTCTGACATTTTATCTCTGACTTTTAAAAAAATAAGAAGAATCCCGGGCTTCGGAACTCTTCATAAACACAAATATACAAAATATTTTATTCAATGACAAGAAAATCCGCTAAAAAGCGGTTTCGATTTACTTAAATCAGAATAGACTATTTTACTTGTATTTCCTGCCCGCTTTTCTGGTTTTGGAAGCGGTCTTTTTCTTTTTTAATTTATAGGTTGCATCTGCATTTTTATTATTTTGCTTCATACGCGTTTGTACCTCAGGTGTTTGTATTTCAATAGAACGCTTTCTGGAACTCTCCACAAACTTTCCATAATCCCGCTTCTGCTTTCTCAGCTTCGCATCCTGCATTCTTTTAGCTTTGCCGGGGTTTCTTACAATTTTAGAATTCGCTTCAGTCTTATTGCGCCTGCCAAATATGCCTTTTTTAGAAGGCTGCGCCTCAACAGCCGTTGAGAGCATAATTACTGCAAAAGCAAATGCCAGAATTCGTTGTGTCGTTCTAATCATCAGGGTAGTCTATTTAATCTGATTTTACCGTGTTCAATTTTATGATGAATTGTTAACTTTGCTGTATAAAATGCTCCAGATGGCTCTGAACACAAAAATAAGATTTTTTTCATTTATTATGGTGCTTGCATTGTCAATGAGTTCCTGCAGCAAGGAAAAATATGATGTCATACCTGATGTTTATGTGAGTTTTACAATGGACATTCAAACGGACATTGAATTTGCAGGCCTTACTGTTTTCGGCAATCATGTTATTGTAACATCCAGAACGAACAATTGGGGCATTAATTCAGCCGGCTTTAATAATAATGGTATTATTATATTTCGTCTCCAGGATGAATTCAAGGCATATGACAGAACGTGTCCGCATGATTATGAGGTAAATGGCACAATTGTAAAAGTTAACGTGGATTTCATTGATGCTGTTTGCCCCTCATGCAGTACAAGATATTCTCTCTCAGCAAACGGTACACCCATTTCAGGTATAAGCAGGTACCCATTGAAAAACTACAAGACAAGCTTCGATGGCAGGTTTTTATCCGTTTGGAATAATTAGGAACATTACCACTGGGCTCAGCAGAGTGTAAAAAAAAATCCTGCCCGATTCTTGTAACGAGCAGGATTGACTTATTACATCATTTACTTAGTATCTGTAATGATCTGGTTTATAAGGCCCCTGGCTGTTAACGCCAATATATTCTGCCTGTTCTTTGGTAAGAACTGTGAGTTTAACACCAAGCTGGTCGAGATGCAATCTTGCAACTTCCTCGTCAAGATGTTTTGGCAGACGGTACACTCCAACTTCATAATTATTCTTCCACAAATCGAGCTGTGCAAGAGTCTGGTTGCTGAATGAGTTACTCATTACGAACGATGGATGACCTGTTGCGCAACCAAGATTTACAAGCCTTCCTTCAGCAAGAATAAAGATGGCATGACCATCGGAAAAAACGTACTTATCGACCTGTGGCTTAATGGTTATTTTTTTCATTCCTTTGATTTCAGCCAAAGCATCAACCTGTATTTCGTTGTCGAAATGTCCGATGTTGCAAACAATAGCCTGATCCTTCATCTTGTTCATGTGCTCAACAGTTATAATATCCATGTTACCGGTGGCGGTAACAAATATGTTTCCCTCATCGAGAGAATCCTCAATCCTTTTGACTTCAAAGCCTTCCATTGATGCCTGGAGTGCGCAGATAGGATCTATTTCGGTTACGATAACTCTTGCGCCGTAAGCCCTCATTGACTTTGCGCAACCTTTTCCAACATCACCATAGCCGCAAATTACAACAACCTTGCCTGCAATCATTACATCGGTTGCCCTTTTTATACCATCGGCAAGTGACTCGCGGCAACCATAAAGATTATCAAACTTGGATTTTGTAACAGAATCATTTACGTTGATTGCAGGAACCAAAAGCTCACCGTTTTCCATCATCTGGTATAATCGGTGTACACCTGTCGTTGTCTCCTCAGAGATACCTTTCAGGTCAGTTACCGCGCGACTCCATTTTCCCGGATCAGACAGAAGGAGGTCTTTTAAAGTGTTCAGAATAATTCCTTCTTCTCTGTTGGATGGTTTTTTATCAAGCAGAGTGGCATCTTTTTCTGCCTTGTAGCCCAGGTGGACCATAAGCGATGCATCACCTCCGTCATCAACAATCATATGAGGGCCTTTTCCTTCAGGAAATGAAAGAGCCTGAACGGTACACCACCAGTATTCCTCGAGTGTCTCGCCTTTCCAGGCAAAAACAGGTATTCCGGCCGCTGCTATTGCTGCCGCTGCATGATCCTGGGTTGAAAAAATATTACAACTTGCCCAT
>JBBRVC010000193.1:0-4460 GCA_038247205.1 Bacteroidales bacterium | reverse complement strand
TCTGCGATGATGAACATCGGATCATATTCACCTAAAAGATATAAATCGGGTAATGTTCCGAATGGACTTATTTTTATACCCAGAGGAATATTGACACTTACCCATTTGTCTTCATCTTTCGATAAAGCATTCACACCAAATCCTCCTCCGGAATAGAGTATGACATTCTTTGAAGAATAGATTCTCCCCAGTAAATAAGCCTGAGTAACTCCCCTGTCTGAGTAGGACCATGCAGCCTGGTTATGTGCCTTTGTGTTTACCCTGAACTCGCCCCAGAGCTTCTGCTGAGGGTTGGTTGAAAGACTGAGGGTATTGCCATCGGTGTTGTATCCTACTGCCAGCTGACTGTATGCTGAAAAGATTGACATGGATGAAAGAATAAGCGCGAACGAAAATATTTTTCTCATTTAAATATTATTGGTTTAATATGAAGACTCCGTTTTCAGAAGTGCCGACCAAGATATTATTCTCATTATCTGTTTCAATAGTGGTTATATACACATCCCTGAAGATATCTTCAGGTGAGCTTATCCATGAGGCACCGTCATATACTGACAGAACAAGCGATCCGTTCCTATGACTTGACACCCAGCAATAGTTTCTTTTGTCTGCCTTTATCTTTGTGAAATATCTGAACTCTGGTACGTTGTCAGTATCTATTATATGCCATTCATCATCGCTGTATTTAAACAGCTTTGCCGGATTCATAAAGGTAGAAGACAAAGAAAAATCCTCAACAAGAAAAATGGATCCTGCAGGGCTTGCTGAAAACGAGGAAACCCAGTAAAACATGCCCTCTTCATCGCCCAGACAATCCCAGGAATTATTTGTTATCCTATAGATTAGTGTTTTTGAAACGGTTCCGGTTGTAGCAATGTAAACCTCACCATCATTCCCGATTTCAATATCACCAATAATATTCTGGTTCAGAGGTGAATTTTCGGGGGTAAATATTTCAAATTTTTCACCATCAAATACACCCAATCCCCCGATCCTGAAAGCACAGCTTGAAAACCAGACTTTACCATCCGGCCCGGTTTCAACATTTGCAATATAATCGCGTGGAAGGCCGGCATTGGCAGCAGTATACCAGGTTACCCGGCCATTGGCAAAATGAGCCAATCCTCCTCCGTTAGTCCCGATCCAAAGGGTTTCATCAGATGCTATTGCCAAATCCAGCACTGGAAAATCTATGTTATAATTTTTGTGAGTGGAGGCGTTAGTGAAATACAGATTTTTATCAGATGCCACCCAGATGTTACCTTTATTATCTGTTGCAATGGCATTTATTTTTTTACCTTCCAGAAGTCTTCCGGTAATATCGAAACTGACAGCTGAGTTTAGTCCCTCTACTGAATCCTTTTCACAGGACAGAAGAAGAAGTGAAGAAAAAACAACAAAAGATAATCTTCTGATCATCTGAGATATTTACAAGCATATTTAAAGACCTAAGTTAATACATTGCCGGAAAAGAACAATAAAATTAATCACTTTCATCGCTGCAAAGCAATAATTAAAAAATCCGCGAGTGGTTTCCTTCAGGCGACCTGTTTGATATCCAGACCCAATGGATGAATAAACCTGTTTTTGTAAAGATAATGACTTATTATGAACAGGATAAAAGTTGAAACAAATTCCATAACCTCATAAATAGTATCATAATACTGTATATCCATATCCTTAAGCAATACAAAGGATTCCATTGTATGAAATGTTATCCAGCTGATAAAAAAGAAAATGCCTATCGACACCGGAGGAACAGGTATTTTAATTGACCGTGCTACCCTTGAAATAAATTTCAGATGGAAAACCATAATGGGAAGGGCAATTCCAAATAAAATTGTGAAAATCTTAAATAAAAAATTGATCTCTGTAAGTCTGGCTAAACCAGTTTTAAAATTTCCGGCATGATCAGAACGCTGGAATAACCTTATGTTATGGAGGGATATTTCTTTTTGTTCATTAATCACTCTAATGGATTCAGGAGTGCTGAAATTAAACACCCGCTGGCCCCAGCTTATTTCCTCTCCGAAACCAATAAACATTACAATTGACAGTAAAATAAGGAAGAAATTCCTGAGTTTAAGAAAGTACAAAAAAAACATTACGGCTGCAGCCAGAAGTGAAAAAGCTGTAGCCCATTCAAAAAACTTATCCTCATCACCCAGTGAGTGTATCTGTTCAACGTCAAAGAAAAAATATATGGAATAACTTACAACAATAATGAAAAGAACAAGAATGACATAATACTTTGTGTAATTGATTTCTTTAATGTAGCTGCCAATTACATTCCTGTAGTTGAGTTGAGAATTCATAATTGTTTGTTTATCAGGGTTAAAACAATAACGATCACTGATAAAACCAATGAAATCGGAAAATGTTTAATTTAAAATGAGAATCGGAAATGAATCATAAAATGATTCATTGTTGTCCGGTAAAATAATATATCGTCCCTAACGGGACTTTGGGTTATTCCCTAACCTTTACGCCGTTGAGCCGTTGCGCCGGTGAACCTTCTTAAACCAGCCCCTCTTTTATTGCATATCTGATAAGATCGGAAGTTGTTTTAAGATTAAGTTTGGAGAGTATTCTTTCGCGGTAGGTACTTATAGTTTTGGGACTGAGTGACAATTCAACAGAAATATTGCTTAATGATTTTCCTGACGCAAGAAGGGTGATTACTTCAAGTTCACGGACTGATAACTTCTCGTGAAGCGGTTTCTCCTTTTCATTAATGAAATCAATTGTTAATTTTTCGGCCAGGGTTGCTGAAATATATCGTCCTCCTTCAGCAACTTTCACCACAGCAGCAATAAGTTCCTCAGGGGCGCTTGCCTTTGTAAGGTAGCCACTAGCTCCAAGTCTTAAGGCCCTTATTGCATATTGTTCTTCAGGATAAATACTTAAGATAACCACTGCTGTATCAGGAGCAAGTCTTCTGAGGTCGCATAACAATTCGAGACCGTTTCTCCCTGGTAACGAAATATCCAGTATAATGACATTGAAATCAGCTTTGCCGATTTTTTCAAGAAGTTCATTTCCGTTTCCGGCTTCCTCAATCAATCCGAAACGTTGTTCCCGGTCATCTGCCAGTATCTGCCTTATTCCCTGGCGTACTATCGGGTGGTCGTCGGTGATGAGTACACGTATCATTAATTAATCCTTTTGTCTTTTAATGTTTTTACCCCCTTTCCCGTTTCCCCCAAGGGGGAAAGGCCTTATACTTAGTATTAGATGTATTTAGGTTGCAAAATTATCTATTTATTATTTATTAAATTACTATTTATCAATTCAATAACCCAATCCAGACGAGTAACAACATCATGGTTTTCAAATCGTAGCACTTTTAACCCTGATGATTCTAGATACTTAGTCCGTTCATCATCGTACTCCTCCCTGCCAAGATGAATTTCTCCATCAGCTTCAACTACAAGATTTGCTTCAAAACAAAAGAAATCCAAAATATAGATCCCAAAAGGATGTTGTCTTCGAAAATACATATTTTTTTGTTGTCTTCTTCTAAGTTTATTCCAAATAATTTTTTCCGAAGAGGTCATATTCTTCCTCAAGTAAAGGGCCTTTGCTTTTATAGGTGAACTTGCCCTATGATTCTGTTACCCTTTATTAACTATTTTTGAAAATACCATTAATGATTATTTTTCTTTTATATGAATATCGGGAATCATGAATAAAATGATAATTGTTGAATAGTTATTACCCCCTTCCCAACCTTCCCCCACGGGGGAAGGAGCACCAAGGCAGGCTTTTCCCCCTTTGGGGAAACGGGAAAGGGGGTCATCATGTATCAAATGTGTTTCCCTCTCAGCAATGCATGACCCCCTTGGGGGAAACGGGAAAGGGGGTCTTCTACTGGTATATTAACAACAATCTCTGTTCCTTTGCCTTTTTCTCCAATAATCTTTAAATCTCCTCCGTATGCCTTAACCCTTTCTTTCATTCCAAGTAATCCTAAAGACTTATTGCTCTCAATCAGTTCAGGTTCAATACCTTTCCCGTTGTCTGTTATCCTGACTATTATTGAATCAGCAACTTTATTAAATATAATTGAAACATAAGTAGCTTCTGAATGGCGGGTCACATTTGTAAGTGCCTCCTGCACAAGCCTGAATATTAAAAGTGAGTATCCCGAATCTATAACAGACTCCCTATAATTAAATGAAAGTGAACAACTTATTCCGGTTGACTTTTTGAACTCTTTCACCTGCCATTCAATAGCTGCACGGAGCCCCAGATCATCCAAAATGCTTGGCCTGAGTCCGAATGAAATCTTCTGAACACTTTCTATAGTCATATTCAAAAGCTGCACCATTTGCTTTATCTTACTTTCCACAAGAGGCGTTTGCACACCAATTCTTGATTTAAGCCAGGAGATATCCATATTCAGAGCAGTAAGCTTCTGTCCGAGATCGTCATGAAGGTCATGAGCAATTCTGGTGCGT
>JBBRVC010000192.1:0-4566 GCA_038247205.1 Bacteroidales bacterium | reverse complement strand
TTGCCTTTGTTTTTGGTTCTCCCCCCTGGGGGAGTCAGAGGGGTAAAAACAAAGGCAAGACAGATTTTTAAATCTTAATCATTTAACCACTAAATCCCCCAATTGACTTTATTACGAACAGGTTTACCCCTAAATCCCCCAAGGGGGACTTTAAGACGTTCTTTGATTGAATTTATTTCAATTCCAGATTATTTGTGAAACTATTTTTTGCTTAATTCCATATCTAAAATCTCTTTAATCTGAACACATCGATTTTCTACGGTATGGAATTTTAAAGTGCGCTTCTGACCGGCAGTTGCTATCCTTTTTCTATCTGTTTCGTGTTCCAATAACCAGCGTACTTTATTTACGCAATCTTCAGCATTATCATATACAACTATCTCGTTATCAGTATCAAACAGATCTCTCAGGTTCTTTTTGTTATCTGTCATCAGACAGCTTCCGGTGCCGGTAACTTCAAAAAGCCTCATATTCCCGGCAAAAGCACCTGCAACACCAATATGCATATTAAGCACTACCTTCGAATTTGTAAAAAGATTATACATTTCAAGCCCATAAACAGGGTTTTGACAGGATTTTAGTAATAGTTCAGAGTAGTTGTCAATTCTGGTCTTTCCATATTCAAAAAGGGATATACTATTTGTAAGTTTCTCCAATTTCAGTTTATTTAGCAGACTTCTGACATAATATATTGACTGTTTGGCTTTTATTTTATATTGCCTTTCAAGATTGACATAAAGAGATATATCTATTTTTCCTTTCAGTATATTTTCGATCAGCTTTATCCTCTCATCATGGAATTTTGCTCCGGAAATAAGGGATCCGGAAAAAACAAAGTCATTTTCCAAATGATTTGCTTTTTCGGTAACCTTAGGTATCAGTGTCTCATCGAAAGCATGGTAAATAAGATAAGTACGTAAACCTGCTTCATCCATTTCTGATTTCAGTCCGGGAGTGCATGTAAATACAAAATCCACGCCTTTTAGTGTATCAAGTATTCTTGCTCCATAAGGTGAACAATGGTAACCGACAATTAATTTTATCGATTTCACCTTAATCCTTATACTTTTAAGCCAATTCAGATCAACCAGACTTAAATTGTCAATCCATAGTATATCAGGCTGAAAGAATCTGACCTGATTATAGAGCAGTTCTTCCCTCTTTGTACCTATTAGCAGGTGTTCTTTCGACCATTTTGCCTGGAGATTCGAATCATTGGCCACAAAAAAATGTGCATCCATTCCAAGCTTTTTGAATCCTCTGGTATATGAACCCACAAATTCTGTTGTCTCGTTCAGCAACTTATTATAATGGGCATTGTAAGACAAGCTTTTAATATCCTTATTCTTCTCATAAAATGAGTCAAGGTATCCGGCATACATTGAGCTTAATATCAGAATTTTATAACTCATTCAATATTTATTTACAAATAACCACCCCGGCCGCAAATGAACTTTGTAATAAGTTAATTATAATTGTGTTGCGGCCCCCCGCTAGAAGGCGGGGCAGGCTCTCCTTTAAAAAAAGGAGGGGAAAGTATTGTTAATTAATTTAAATCAACGTTCGTTAACTGGTCTGACAGACAGTTCAAACCTGGTGACAATAAAAATCATTACACATGCAACAACAAAATAACATACAACTTCTATGGCAACGTAGACTTTCAGGAATTCAGTGAAGTTCAGGTGCCGGAAAAATAGAAGTGAAAGTATCGCCAGAAAGTAGAAGAATTGCCAGACACTATAGGTTTTAATTCTTCGCATTGTGATAAAAATGGAGTTAAAGGAAGATACGATAAAGTTCAGAGCAAATGACCAGACCATTATCCGTGAAATGCTTCCTGATGTGCTCCATGCCTCACCGAAAATAAAACGGAAAATGAAATCACCAAATAAGATGATTGCAATAATTTCAACAATGGATATCGATATAACAATAAAGATTATTGGTTTAATTTCTCCAATGAAACTTTCTCCTTTTTGAAATTTTTCTGAAATTTTCTGAAGTAAAACGCTTGATAATGAAGATGCTATAAGAGCAAGTGGAATAGAAAGCAGCAGTTTTGACAAATCAAAATATCCTGCAGCTTCTGATGAGAAAAATTTATTTATAAAAATTGGTGGAAGGAGATAACTGCATGCACTCATAAATGCAGGGACAAGGTTATACTTTGGAAATTCTGAATATTTTCTAAATACGTATTTTAATTTAGCAAAGCTGATAAGTCTGAAATTTAACCCGTTTTTCAGTCCTTGTATGATGGCAACTGCAACATTTGCAACTTGCCCGACTATATCGCTTAAAATAAGTCCATTGTAAAGTTTGGAGAAGGCAAAGCTTATTTGCGCTATCCCTTCTGAGCTTCTTCTTACCAGTTTATTCGCGGATACAGAATAAAATTTTCTTTTTCTTATAAGCCATGAATTGAAGCACTGGAATGTATTTACAAGAAAAGCTCCGATTGGAATAAGATATAAAACTGCGACAGGGAAGTCGTCCGGCAGATTCAAAAATGATACCAGGTTATCCCTGAAAATGATTACAACCAGAAAGAGGAGGATGTTAATAACAAAATTAAAAAACAGGGATAGTCCGATGAGATTAATAGATTCCTTATCAGTTCTGGGGATAACAATTGCATCATCAAATCTCAAAGATGAGACTACTGTAATCATGCCTATAAGACTTAAATAGACAGAAAATACACCAAAAGATTCTGCTGAAAACAATCTTCTGATAACAGGTTGAAGCAGGATAGATATAAGTTGTGCTAATATGGTACCTGTAATTAATACAGATGCACTCCTTATAAGCTCAGACCTGAGAAGATTTTTTGGAAAATATTTCAGCAATTCTATTATTTAAAAATTGATAAAATGCTTGTTCTTACAATTAACTGGAGGGAAAACAATGCTTCTTCTTACCCTGACATTAAAGGGAAAAAATCATTTTTTTCTTCCGGACCCCTTTATTTATTATCGCTGGAGAATGGAACTTTCCTGTCGACATATCTGGTTATTGCATAAAACAAGAGCATACTTATAATGAAGATAGGCATTTGAAGAAATTTACTGCCCCTATATAATATTATGAGTAATATTGTTAAAAGATTGATATAAAGAAGATACAAATTAACTTTCTCATGTGATAGTCCCATCCGGACAAGTCTCTGATAAACATGCTTTCGATGTCCCTGACTTATGGGTTCCCTGTTTCTCAGACGCCTGAAAAGTGTGAGCGTTGCATCGAACCAGAAGGGTGATGAAAGCATTATCCAGTTAAGGATAGAAAAGTCGAGAATATTATGAAAGTAGATACCAAAGACAACCAGAATAAATCCGAGCTGGGTACTTCCGACATCGCCCATAAAAATCTTCGCTTTTGGCCAATTCCAATATAGAAAGCCGGTTACGCATACAATTAATAAAATAGTTGCAAGGTTCCAGGAAAAAACAAACAATACTGCACAAATTATAATTGCTTCAACTGAGGCAAAACCATCCACCCCATCCATGAAATTAAACAGGTTTATAAACCATACCATTCCAACTATGGCCAGCGGATAAATAATGAACTGATAGTTTATTTCGATTTCCGGGATTATTAAAGGTCGCAGTCCATGTAAAAAATAAAAGGCAAGTATTGCAGTAATTAACTGTATTATAAGACGAAAGAAAGGCTTAAGTCCGATAAGATCATCAATAAGGCTTACAACTGCCAACAATGCCCCGCTTATAAGGGCATAATATAATGATTTGTCTAACAATCCGCTAAAATAAAATATTGTTATTCCTATGTACCAAGTTACTACAATAGCAATGCCTCCTCCATGAGGAGTAGGAATTTCATGCAGACTTCTTTCATTTGGAAAAGCCAGCATTTTTATCCTGGTTGCATACTTCTTAATGAGAAAAGTAAGAATGAAAGAAAGGACTCCGAGAATTATAATCAAGAATAAGTATTTCATTGCTGATTCCTGATTTTTTTATAATCCTCGATCATGTTTCTGATTCCCATTTCGGTTGAGTAAGGCGGAGTGTAATTTAACAAATTTTTAGTTACTGTATTATCGAGTATGACAGACCCATAGAGACGCGCAAAAAGAGTTGGAAGTATGGTTTCTCCAATTCTGATAATTCCTTTTGGTAATCGAAATAGGAAGACCTTTTTCCCGAGATATTTTGACAGATAATTAACCAGAAAAGTAGTTGAAATCGGATAATCGTCCATTGCAATAAATGTTCCCGGGGCTCTCAGTTTAATAATTCTATCCAGAAATCCGATCAGGTTTTCCGTGTAGGAATAAGCACGTTTATTTTCCATTTTTCCAAGAGGAAGGACCGGGAATCTTTCGACAAGCTGGATTAGTTTCAGAATATTTCCTTTAACACCACTCCCATAAACTACAGGTGTTCTGATGATAGAAACAATGAAATCATTGTCAGCAAGTTGCTGCAGTTCCAGTTCTGCCTCGTATTTGCTTTTTCCATAATGATCAGCCGGATTGCAGATAGAGTTCTCATGCCATGGAGCTGAACCTGGTTGGAAATCACCATAAACCTTGAT
>JBBRVC010000191.1:0-4623 GCA_038247205.1 Bacteroidales bacterium | reverse complement strand
CGTAGCGGTTAAACAATTGCTTAGAATTCAGAGAAATTGATGAACAATTCTTACATGAATTCCGGGAAAACCCTGTTTAACCTCTCCGAGGTAAAAAAATCATTTCTAATATCTCCGGCTACAATAGCTTAAGCCCTAAGGGCTAAATATAAAATAGTAATACCTACTGTATATCAGAGAATTAAAAAAATTAGCTTGACGGCTATGCCCCAGGGGGGACTTGAAGTTCTACAAATGACTTCAATTTTGCAATTTGCACTTTGAATTTTGAAATCTTTTTGAAATTCGTTAACCGCAGAGGTTGCAAAACATAACTCGTATATCTCCATAAACCCACCCCAAACCCCTCCTAGGAGGGGATTTTATGCAGCTATCTCAGTTTTAATCGGACACCAATAATTTAATTTAAAGATCAATTAAAGTTAATTAACAGATTATAGTAAATTTGGGACATAACTTTTTCGTATGCAAAAGAAGACAGAACTTATTATCAATAAAGATGGAAGTATCTTTCACCTTAACCTGTTGCCGGGTGATATTTCAGATAAAATAATTATAGTAGGAGATCCGGGGCGTGTTGATATGCTGTCTTCTCTGCTGCATGATATAAGGGTGAGGAAAGAAAACAGGGAATTCAGAACAGTAACCGGGACATTTGAAAATAGTGAAATTACAATTATTTCATCCGGAATAGGAACTGATAATATTGATATTCTCGTAAATGAGCTTGATGCACTGGTTAACATTGATTTAGAAACAGGGATTGCGACGGAAGAACCTGTTTCCCTGACTTTTGTAAGATTGGGAACTTCAGGAGGCTTAAGAAGGGATATCCCTGCAGGTTCCACAGTACTCGCTGAAACAGCTATAGGATTTGATGGTCTTCTGCATTTTTACGAAGGATATGACTGGTTGCTCGATACAGCTTTATCAGATACTCTTGTGGAATATCTTGAATGGCCGGACACCCTCTCCTACCCTTATGCTGTGAACGCAAATAAAGGATTGATAGAATTATTCCGGAATCAGAATTTCATCCATGGCATTACTATATCGGCTCCCGGCTTTTACGCTCCACAGGGGCGCAGACTCAGGCTTGAGACATTTGATAATGAAATCAACAACAAGCTTGAGGAGTTTTCATACGGAGGCAGGACTATAAGTAATTACGAAATGGAAAGCTCTGCAATCTATGGATTATCCGGATTGCTCGGGCATAAGGCAATCACTTTGTGTACTGTAATTGGCAACAGGGTTACGGGTGAATTTGTGGCAGATTATAAACCTATCATTAAAGATCTGGCAACCAGGGTGTTGAAATTGATCTAATTAAAATGATCTAACATTTTTATAAAATTTTTATTTAGCTATATTTGTATATCTAACCAACGAAGAAACCGGAAAATGTCTGAAACAAACAATACAAGGAATGTCAGGGATGACGAAATTGATCTTTTGGATCTTTTCAGAAGAATGGGCAGATCATTAGGCAAGCTTGGAACTTCAATAGTTAAAGGAATATTAATAACTATTGTCTTCCTGATTCGGAACTGGCTTCCTCTTGGCTTAAGTATTGCTTTAGGAATTGGAGCTTCGTACTTTTCAAGAACAACTTCCGAATCATATTATACCTCAGATCTTGTTCTACGGACGAATACCATACCAGCATCCGATATGATCTCATATCTTAACAGGCTGCATGTATATTGTATCGATAAAAACACAACTGCACTTAGCAACTCTATAAATGTAACTCCTAATCAGGTAGATAATATCATTGACATAAGTGCATTCTGGGTAATAGATAAAGGAAATGATTCAATTCCTGACCTGGTGGATTATGATAACAGACACGATGTATATGATACCGTTAATGTCCGGATGGAGGATCGGGTTAATATCAGAGTCAGGATTAAAGAACCTCTGGAATTGACAAATGTAAGAGACGGATTAGTAAAGTTTATAAAATCCGATTCATTATTTCAGCAGCGTAACAGGATTATTCTCAGGCAGAACCGGGAGTTAATTGCCAGATTAAATTATGATATCATTCAGCTTGACAGTCTGCAGAAAGTGAAATACTTTGAAGAAACAAGAAACCGGCAACCTCAGAACGGGGGACAGATGATATTTCTTCAGGAACAAAGAACCCAGCTTGTTTATACAGACATTTACAGGCTTTATAAACGTAAACAGGTATTGGAACTTGAGAATGATTTATACCGGGAAATTGTGACAATCTTAAGTGATTTTTCATTACCGGCAAACAGGGACAATGGTATGATGTTTTATGGCAAAGTTATCATCCCTCTGTTTTTCTTTATTACTCTGCTTGTTTTAATTTTGATTTATAACAGAAAAAACCTTCAAGATATTTACCATAAATATTAAAAGTAGAGAGGATGTTTAAAAACTTAACCCTATCCCTGAACTCTGCGCAGCCGGGCTTCCTTCGCTAAAAAATCTGCTTTGATAACTATAATAGATTATAAAACAGGGAATCTGGGGTCAATTCAAAATATTTTAAAAAGAATTGGTGAGGATTCAGTTGTTACATCTGATAAAAATGTCATTGCTGATGCAAAGAAACTAATTCTGCCGGGAGTTGGCTCCTTTGATACAGGGATGCGTAATCTTAAAGAATTGGATTTAATAGATGTCCTAAATCAAAAAGTCATTGCGGAAAATATTCCTGTTTTAGGCATTTGCCTGGGAATGCAGTTATTATCTGCCGGTAGTGAGGAAGGTATTTTACCCGGATTGGGATGGATAAATGCAAATACAAAGCGTTTTAATTTTGAAGATACAACAGAATACAAGATCCCTCACATGGGATGGAACCACATAACAATAATTAAAGAGAGTAAGTTGTTAAGAGATATGTATGATGATGCCCGGTTTTACTTTGTTCATTCCTTTTATCTTAATGTAAATGATCCCGGCGATATTCTTACCTCCAGCACATATGAAATTGAATTTACCTCTTCTGTTGAAAAGGGAAACATCATGGGAGTGCAATTTCATCCAGAAAAAAGCCATAAGTTCGGAATAAAACTTTTAAAAAATTTCGTTGATAATTATTAGGATGAAAATTAAGAGAATTATTCCATGTCTTTTATTGAAAAATAATGGTCTTGTTAAGACTGTAAAATTCAGGGAATCAACATATTTAGGTGACCCAATAAACACAATCAGGATTTTTAACGAGAAAGAGGTAGATGAGCTTGTTTTTCTGGATATAGAAGCTACAAAAGAAAAGAAGGAGCCTCCATATGAACTGATCCAAAAATTATCCTCTGAATGTTTTATGCCATTTGCTTATGGTGGTGGTATAAATAATTTGACCCAGATAGAAAAACTAATAAAATCAGGAGCCGAAAAAATCATCATAAATTCCAGTGCTTTCCTTCAGAAAAACTTTATAAAAGAAGCATCAAATCATTTTGGATGCTCAACAATCGTTGTTTCAATTGATGTAAAAAAAGATCTTTTTGGCAGAAACCTCGTATATATCAGAAGTGGAACCAAAAGTACAGGAAAAAATCCTGTCGAGTATGCAAAAGAAATGGAAAATGAAGGTGCCGGGGAGATCCTTCTCAATTCAATCGACAGAGATGGGATGATGCAAGGATATGATATTGAGTTAATTAAGAACACCTCTCAGGCTATTAAGATACCTTTGATCGCATCTGGGGGGGCCGGTAAGCTGGAAGATTTCAGATCAGCTGTAAAAGAAGGAGGTGCAGCAGGTGTTGCAGCAGGAAGTTTTTTCGTTTTCCAGGGAAAAAGACGGGCAGTTTTAGTGACTTATCCATCCTATTCCGAGATTTCTAATCTTTTTGATTAAAAGAATATGACAACAAAAGAATACCGGATATGCAACCGGTGTATAATGGATACAACAGATCCGGAGATCAGTTTTGATGAAGACGGTAATTGCAGTAATTGCAATTCTGCATTGGAGCTGGCAAAAAATACATGGTTTCCTGATGAATATGGTGAGAAGACTCTGGATAAGACTTTTGAACAGATAAAAAAAGAGGAACGGAGTAAAGATTATGATTGTATTATAGGTCTGAGCGGAGGAGTAGATAGCTCTTACCTGGCTTATCTGGCTGTTAATAAAGGGTTAAGGCCTCTTGTTGTTCATGTTGATTGTGGCTGGAATTCAGAACAGGCGGTAAAAAATGTTGAAAATGTTGTCAAAAAATTAGATTTGGAACTGCATACATTTGTGGTTAACTGGGAAGAGATGAAAGATCTCCAACGATCTTTTTTTAAAGCCAGCCTCCCTGATCAGGATATTCCACAGGACCATGCAATATTTTCGGCACTATACGATTTTGCTGACAAGAACAATATTAAATATGTTTTTAATGGCTATAATTTTGCTACAGAGAGCATTCTGCCATCTTCCTGGGGACATCAGGCCATGGATTACAGGCACTTAAGAGCAATCCATAATAAATTTGGTGAAAAGAAGCTAAAGGAATATCCGCATCTGAACTTCTTTCAGAGATACATTTATTTCACCCTGATTAAAAAGATGGTAATAATTAATCCTCTGAATTACATCAATTACAGGAAAGATGATGCAATCGAACTGATGAAGAATGAGCTGGG
>JBBRVC010000190.1:0-4697 GCA_038247205.1 Bacteroidales bacterium | reverse complement strand
TTCAAGCTTCAGCGATTGTTTTTTTCTGACAAGATTGCCAATGTCGCCAAGAGCTTCATCTATAAACCAGACAATAGCCAGTGCAACAACTGGCCATAATACATTTGTAAGTGGTGTTGCCGGTCCGCCGGCTGAGGCAGCGGTGATGCCGTCAATGACTCCCTTTAAAAGCAGGATAAGCGCCAGCGGAAATATGCTTCTGGTTATCGAAATAATTATAGTAGCAGCAGTCCACCCCGGGGCACTGCGCCATACCAGCTTTAATGATTCTCTGAAGAGTCTGTATTTCTTCTTTATCCGTTTCATTCAATTCTTTTTGTCTCTTGACCTTAGTCTCTAAGTTTCTTATTCATCCCATCCAGTTTCTCCGTCACTCCCAAAACCCACCCCTAGCCCCTCCGCCGGAGGGGAACCGTTCTGCTTTAGTCTCTAAGTTTCTTATTCATCCCATCCAGTTTCTCCGTCACTCCCAAAACCCACCCCTAGCCCCTCCGCCGGAGGGGAACCATTCTGCCTTAGTCTCTTAGTCTCTTCGTCCCTTCGTCACTCAGTCTTTCTTAAACCCAATTCGTCCCAAAAACTTCCTCCCCAAATGTATAATTAATACTCTCAACCTGTTAATTCGATAATACGGATCGGATTCAAAACCTTCAATTTTAATTACTTTTTCATTTTTATCTTCAATCTTAACAACCCTTCCTGAAACATAACCTGCAAATATCGGTTGGTCTTCCCTGGCACAGGAGTCACCACGTGTAACAAAATATACCTGGGTGCCTTCGTTAATTATCCGTATTAGTCTGTGAACTACCAGTCCTGATTGTCTTTTCCACGCTACAATTTCACCCGGAACAGGGAATGCCCCATAGCAGATTGGTTCAATATAAATAATCGATCCCGGCTTTATGGCAGGATACATGCTGTAGCCGTCTGCCCTTATTTTAATTGTTTTACCTTCAGCCAGAAGTGCGAAACTAATCTCTTTTATGATCTTATTTTTGCCTGGAATATTACTCATTTTCAAGTATGTAGGTAATGACACTATTATCAGGAGTAAAAGACAGACGTTTTACCGGAACTGAATCACACAATAATGAAACTGAATTCAGGAGCCGGCTAATTAATTCTGTTCCCCAGTTGTGTTGTATGCAGTTGGCCATTACAAGACTAACGGCACCGGCCCCTTTGATATGATTAACTTTGTTTGAGTACCCATGAGCAATTATAAAAATACTGTTAACCTGAGAGTCAGCCGGAACATCATCGTTATAAACCGGCGTGTTGAACATCCTGAAGCTATTACCAATTTTACGAACAATCAGCCTGTCGTCATGAATCACTGATGCTCCGCAACTTTCCCACAGTTTTGCCATGGTGGTCTTGCCTTTCCCCGAAACACCGCTGAAGATATACCCGCGACCTGACTTATTTACTCCCGAGGCATGGATCATTATATCACCATGAATCACAGTGAGATAATAAAGGATTAATCCGTCAAGCGGGTACTCCATCGGATCAACTGTATTATCATTGCCTTCAAACCAGAGATCCCAAATATTAGTCTCTAAAGAAAATTTAAGAATAGCTTTTTTCTTTTCTGAGGAAAGAGGAAATATTGTGCTGATATAGAGATCTTCGTTGTCTTTGTAAACATCCCAGAAATCATCTCTGTTTTTTATCCTTACTCCATTTATCTCCTCCACATATGGAGCGTTGAAGACCCTCTCTGCTCTCAGGGGAATCTCATACCTCCCGGAGTGAACATTAATAAGTATGTTCCGGGTTGTTTCTTCAGTGATGTACTTTAAAAACCTCGCTGATGGAACAATCCCGGGACCACCGGCATCTGCTTCAAATTCAATAATATAATCGGCAATATTTATTCTGAAACTCGACATTACATTTTCTCAGTTCTTATCTTAGTGTTCCTCGTGTCTATGTGGCTACTTCTTTCTTTATCTGATTATAAGATATTTATTCATATCATTAATTAACGACAATACATCTTTTGTGGCAGTTTCTTTATCCGTTTCGTACTCATTGATTACAGCCTCAATTAAATTTTCCACGCTGTTCCTGCCATCAATATGCTCCCAGACAAAGGCTCCGGTTTCATTAAGGGTATAAACACTGTTCATGTCTGCAATATTATTCGTTACAGGAACAAGAACATATTCATTTCCGGTTTTCCTTGTTACGACAGAGGGTGAATGTGATGGGATTGATTTTAAACCAGTCATAATTATAATTATAAACCAAATGTATCAAATTTTTAGGGTTCGTTTTCGTAACTTTGCAAAAATCAATTTTATGAGCAGGAAGGGTAGAACAAAAAACAAACCTGTGGTCAATACCGGATCACTTACCGAACAGATAATCAGAACACTATCAAACAGCCCTGAAGAAGGAATAAATTACAGACAACTTTCCCGGAAACTTGGTTTGACTGACTCGTCGGCTATGGAAACCGTGTCAGACCTTGTGAAGGATCTGGCAGAACAGGGAAAAATTCAGGAAGTCTCCCGCGGTAAGTTCAGGGTTAAAGCATTGCGGGGACACATAACCGGGACCGTTGATATGACCCGGATGGGTTATGGATTCATCAAAAGCGATGAAATGGAAGAGGATGTATTCGTTACAGCTAAGAATCTTAATACTGCGCTCCACGGTGATACTGTAAAAGTCTGGCTTTTTGCAAAAAGAAAAGGAGCACGTCCTGAAGGTGAGGTTGTTGAGATTATAGAACGCTGGAGAACATCATTCGTCGGAACTGTCGAGATCATGCCAAACTTTGCATTCCTGATCCCTGATAATAAAAATATGCCATTCGACCTTTTCATCCCTTCCTCAAAGCTGAATGGAGCATTGCAGGGTCAGAAGGCTGTTGCAAAGGTTATTGACTGGGAATCAAAATCCAAGAATCCGGTTGCTGAGATAATAAGTGTTCTTGGATATCCCGGGTTGCATGAAACCGAAATGCACGCAATACTTGCTGAGTTTGAGCTTCCTTATCATTTCACGGAAGAAGTGGAAGCTGATGCACAGAAAATTCCCGGTCTGATAACCGAAGAAGATATTAAATCACGTCGCGATTTCAGAAGCATACCAACCTTCACTATTGACCCGGCTGATGCCCGCGACTTCGATGATGCACTCTCTCTTAAGAAACTTGATAATGGCAATTGGGAAGTTGGTGTTCATATTGCCGATGTAACACATTATGTTAAGCTGGATTCACTTGTGGAAGAGGAAGCAAAACAAAGAGCTACTTCTGTGTATCTGGTCGACAGGGTCGTTCCTATGCTGCCCGAGCACCTTTCCAATAACATCTGCTCGCTTAATCCTAATGAAGATAAATTAACATACTCAGCTGTTTTTGAGCTTAACAACAAGCTGGAAATTATATCAGAATGGTTTGGAAGAACGGTCATTAACTCCGATAAGCGATTTTCCTATAATGAAGCCCAGGAAGTCATCGATACAGGTGATGGTGATATGAAGGAACATGTTCTGGTTCTTCATGAACTTGCACAGAAACTGAGGACTATGAGATTTGCAACCGGAGCTTTCAACTTTGAGAAGATTGAGATCCGATTTGATCTGGATGATGAAGGCAGACCTGTTGGTATAAAATTCAGGGAGATGGGTACTGCAAACCAGCTTATTGAAGAGTTTATGCTTCTTGCTAATAAGCGTGTTGCCGAATATGTTGGAAAGAAACTAAAGGGAAAAACTTTTGTTTACAGGATCCATGACAAGCCTGATCCTGAGAAGATCAGTAATTTCAGCCATTTTATAACCCGGTTCGGGTATAAGCTGATGGATGATGAGAAAGTTCCTCTTCCAAAAGCAATGAATAAATTGCTTACATCCGTTGCAGGCAAAAAGGAACAGAATATTATTGAGACACTCGCACTTCGTGCAATGGCCAAAGCGGTTTATTCTACAGACAATATAGGTCATTACGGGTTGTCATTTAAATATTATACTCACTTTACATCACCAATCCGACGTTATCCCGACATGATGGTCCACCGGCTTCTTTCTATGTACCTTGCTGAAGATCATCCTGCCAATAAAGAAAAATTTCAGAAGATGTGCGACCACTCCTCCAAAATGGAACGTCTGGCTGCCGAGGCAGAAAGAGCCTCTGTGAAGTACAAGCAGGTTGAGTACATGAGCGATAAGACCGGGAAAGAGTTCGAAGGTGTCATATCTGGTGTTACTGAATGGGGTATTTATGTCGAGATCATTGAAAACCAGTGTGAGGGCATGATCCATATCAGGGAGCTCGCAGATGATTTCTATGAGTATGATGATGAGAACTATTGCCTGAAGGGACGTTCATCCGGAAAGATCTTTACACTTGGTGACAGAGTTACTATTGAGGTTGTAAAAGCCGATCTTCAGAAAAAGCAACTTGATTATAAACTTGTTTCAAACGGGGAAGGTCATTTAGACTCTTAGGTCTTTTTCAATAAGTTTCAATAGTTCTTTTGTGGCTTCTTCCTCCGGGATGTTCTTCAATACGGCCGTTGTCCCTCTGTATATATGAACTTTTCCGGGAGCCGCTCCTACATATCCGTAATCTGCACCCGCCATCTCTCCGGGACCGTTTACAATGCAACCCATCACGGCAATCTTTAATCCTTTCAGGTGTCCGGTTGTCGCCTTCACTTTCTTAACAGCTTCCTGCA
>JBBRVC010000189.1:0-4751 GCA_038247205.1 Bacteroidales bacterium | reverse complement strand
GGGAAAAGGATCGGCTTTGTCAGGCGACATGTACCTGCCATAAAGAATTACTGTTGTGTCGGATGTAATGCCATGATTTTCAAGCGATTCCTTTAACTCTTCCGGAGTACGGCGGTTCCATGTTTCCGGAGCTTCGAGTGCAAGTGTGTCCATGTCAATAGCCCCTGGAATATGTCCGCTGAGGTATGCGTTACGGTTACGGTAATGCGCATGTACAATTACATACTTTTCATTATCATAACCATCAGGTCTCTTACCCGAAATCAGGTCTTGCACCCATTGAGCGTGTACAAGATTTCTGTAACGCGCCATACGGTTCATTGGAAATAAATCGATGGCTGACCACTCCTCAACAAATCCACAATAAAGAGAAATATTATAGTAACCCGCTTTAAGAAAACGATTCGCAGCTTTTTCAATATCTGCTTTTTCGTAACCGTAAATTACTAATGTATGTTCAGGCAAAATATCCTTATGCCTTACAACTTCAATCCAATCGATATAATCAGCCCATTTAACCGGCAGACTTTTTGCATTGGCTATATGGCCTCCTCGCTTTTCTCCTCTCAATGACCAGCCATTGTATGCATCAACCTGCCTGATATCAATGATTTTAACTTCCGTTCGATTTGACAATTCTACCAGTTCCGCGCCCGTAATTTCCCTCATAGACAATCTTTTTGAGATCCAGAATAAATAATGGTGAAAAAATGTATTGAAAGGTTATACTTTTATAACAAAAGGCATCAGGAATTGTTTTGTCAGAAGTTTAAAGAAAAAGAACCTCACCTGTCCCTGATTAAACAGCAGTTGGCACGTTTACAAACCTGATCATCGTTGATTTGAATATCCCGGGGAATATTTTACAGGCGGGTTGTACTTTTGAGATTACAATTCTTGTTTAGTGATTTTTGTGCCCGGTGTTAATCAGAGCTTTCTGGTCACTCCTGAATAGCTCAGGCTGGATATTGAAATGATGTATTCCATAATTACCCAGAATTTTTTCGACTCTTTCGAGGATTTGTTCGAATTCTGAAATAGTATAATCAGCATCAAGATCGATGTGAGCCTCCATCATAAATTCCAGATCATCAAGCTGCCATACATGAACATGGTGAATATTTTTCACCCCTTGCAAATGGTTGATCTCTTTTGCTATCTCCTCAATATTGATACTAGAGGGAGTGAATTGCATAAATATACGTATCGATTCATAGAATATTCCCCAGCTGCTGAAAACAAGATAAACAGCAATAATTATGGAAAGTACCCCGTCGATCCAGTACCATGCAAGATACTTTATAACTATGCCACCAAGCAGAACAGCAACCGATGTCATCATATCCATAAACATATGGATGTATGCAGACCGGATATTCATGCTTCCTGCTGCGTCTTTCTTTAATAACAATACACTCAATCCATTAAACACTATCCCCACTGCTGCAAGGTAGATAACTATTGATCCTTCAATAGGATCAGGATGGATAAGCCTTGTAACAGCTTCGCGGATAAGAATTACCGCAATTACTAAAAGTGTGGCAGTATTAATAAAAGCTGCAAAAATCCCCGCCCTTTTGTACCCGTAAGTCTGCATGAGTGTTTGTTCTCTCCCCGCCAGCCGTGCTGCTCCGTAACTGATAATCAGTGAAAGCACATCGCTGAAGTTATGTGCAGCATCAGATAACAGTGCCATACTTCCTGAAATAAGACCTCCGGCTACCTGTGCAATGGTAACACCAATGTTAAGCAGTATTGTAAGAAATAAATTCTGCCCCGGCTTCAGTCCATGGCTATGTGAAACCTCACTCATATAATAAAGGTATCAGATTTTTCGAACCAGCAAAACTAATGCTAAGATATGCCATTTTGAGGCGTTTATGAGCAATAATATTAACCTAAAACGGGAAGGGTGCAGGAAATTTCGACTATTACTCCACAAGCAGTGAGTCGATTTTTTGCCTGATAACTGACTGGAATTTTTCAGGTTTTCCTTCAGCGTACATAAAACCTTCGCTTGTGATGTTGAATTTTTTATCACCCTTGACAATCAATAAAGTTTGTCCACTTATTCCAAACTGATCGCCCACAAACTTTCCTGATTCCTCATCAATATTAAGCGCTGTGAAAGTTATTTTTCCGGAGTTAAATTGTTCGGGATAAAGCATTTCAATATTTTTCCTTGCTTCAGCCTCAACAGCTCTGCATGTAACGCACCTTGTTGTCATATGGAAATAGTAAACCTCAATGTCATTTTCTGACACTGCTACAACAGGCTGTTGCTGAGTTGTTTGCTGTGCTGTTTGTTGTTTGCATGAAATTCCGGCAAACAATAAAACTGCAAGCAGGATGATGGTTATTTTTTTCATTACTGGAATTTTAAAGGAACATTAAAGTTAATTCAATCATTTACAAAATCAGAATTGGCTGAGGTTTGCAAGCTCTTCAATATATTTCGCAATATACAGATGTTTCTGTTTAGATTTATATTGCATGATATATCTTGGATGCTCAAGAGGTACAATTTTATCAAACCATTCATATTTTCTGTTGAGATCGAGAATGAATTTAAAATTTTTACCTGTTCCCAAACAAAAGCAGACATCTCTCATTATCCCGAATTCCAGTTGTTTTTACAAAAGATTCCCTCATATACACCCGGCTCAAGGTATTAGTAAAACAATTATAATTAACTTTGAACCCTTTTAATATTATACTGAAGCCTTCAAATAATGTCAGATTATAAGAACCTGAGACCTTACGGAGAGAAGCAGATCGCTTTCGACAAGCGCTATCTTGAAATGGCCTTTATATGGGCGCAAAATTCCTATTGTAAAAGAAGACAGGTTGGAGCCCTGATAGTAAAAGAAAAAATGATTATTTCAGACGGGTACAACGGAACTCCTGCCGGCTTTGAAAATATTTGTGAAGATGAAAACAATATAACCAAACCATACGTTCTTCATGCTGAAGCCAATGCAATAACAAAAGTTGCCAAATCGAACAATTCCAGTGAAGATTCAACACTTTATGTTACGGCATCGCCATGTATCGAGTGTTCAAAGCTTATCATCCAGTCGGGCATCAAAAGGGTTGTTTACAGTAACAAATATCACAAAACAGACGGACTTGAGCTTTTAAAGAGGGCCGGAATAGAAATGGTTTATATAGATCCTGAAAAAGATATTTATGAAATACAATAATTCAAACAGAACAGTTTTTCTTCCTCTAATGATCGCCATTGCCCTGGCAGTGGGTATTTTTATAGGTCTTTACCTGCCAAAAACAGTTTCACCCCATTCAAATATAAGGTCACGGAACGACAAGGTTAACAGTATTCTTAATATTATTGAATCGAATTATGTAGACTCCGTAAACCGAAATAATCTTATTGAAGCGGCAATACCTTCAATTCTGAAAAAGCTCGATCCCCATTCGGTGTATATTCCGGCCAAAGATCTGGCCCGTGCAAATGAACCTCTTCAGGGAAACTTCAGCGGAATTGGTATATCATTCAATTTATTAACCGATACCATTCTGGTTATCAGTACCATACCCGGAGGTCCTTCAGAAAAGCTTGGGCTTTTACCCGGAGATAAAATTTTATATGTTAACGATTCTTTAGTTGCGGGGAAAAAGATAAGCGACGAGAGAGTAATGGGTATGCTTAAAGGCCCAAAAGGAACAACTGTCAAATTAAAAATTCTTCGTAAAGGACAGAAGGAGTTGCTGCCATTTGAAATCACCCGCGATAAGATTCCCATGTATAGCATTGACATCAATTATATGGTAAATGATAATACCGGGTATATAAAGATCAACAACTTTGCAATGACAACTTTTGACGAGTTCATGACCGGTCTAAGGGAACTCAAAGGCAAGGGGATGACAAAACTGATTTTAGACCTCAGGGGCAACTCCGGCGGAATTATGGAAGCAGCTGTAAAAATCGCAAACCAGTTCCTGAAAGAGGGGCAGCTTATTGTTTTTACAAAAGGCAGGACTCAACCCCGTCAGGAAGCAAATGCAACAGGAAAAGGTGAATTTGAGAGCGGAGATCTGGTTGTTCTTATTGATGAATGGAGCGCCTCGGCAAGTGAAATCCTTGCTGGCGCAATACAGGACAATGACCGTGGAACTATCATTGGCCGACGTTCATTCGGTAAAGGTCTTGTTCAGGAACCAATATCATTTAATGACGGGTCGGGTATGAGACTTACAGTGGCCAGATATTATACCCCTACCGGACGTTCAATACAAAAACCATATAAAGAGGGTTTTGAAGATTACTTTGACGATTTCAATCAGAGATACTCAAGAGGAGAATTTCAGGTCTCAGATTCTATCCATTTCCCTGATTCACTCAAATTTACAACTCCCGGTGGAAGAACTGTTTATGGTGGTGGCGGAATTATGCCTGATGAGTTTGTTCCTGTTGATACATCCGGATTATCAACTTACTTCATGAAGGTTCGGGCGCATATTTACAGCTATGCAATGAATTACACTGAAAATAACAGGGAAGTTCTTAAAAAATATATGGAGGCAGGTGAAATGGAAAAATTCCTTGACAGACAGGGTTTGCTCGACAAATTCATAAGATATGCCTCAGTAAAAGGAGTAAAAGAAGATGCCGAAGGATTGAAAGTTTCAGGAGATATAATCAATACACAGCTTAAGGCATATATTGCACGTAATATCCTTGATAACAAAGGCTTCTACCCGATCTGGGAACAGATTGATACAACACT
>JBBRVC010000188.1:0-4807 GCA_038247205.1 Bacteroidales bacterium | reverse complement strand
TGTCAGAAAACTAAACTATATCTTTTATCGTATTGCTCTGTCAGGTGTTGCCGCAATAATATTGTTACTTCTTTCTATTTTTTTAATGGAAGGATCACTCTCTTTTAATTCATTTCTGGGAATAGGTGAGACAAATGAAGAGTCTATAGTTTGCTTGTTAACTGGTAATTAAAAAATAAAAATGAAATCAAAACCAATACTTCTTATTGCAATTACACTTCTTATCGGATTCGTAATAGGTATGTTAACTTCTGCCCAGATAAGACATTCAAAATTGAAACCTGTAAAAGTTTATTTCTCAGAGCAGAGATTCAGGGATGGATTTTATAATGCAATTGCGCCTGATGATCAGCAAAAAGAGAAGATTGATGAAATACTTGACAGGTATGCCGGAATCAACGGCGATTTTCAGGATAAATTCAGAAAAAATCTTGACTCAACAATGAAAGAGTTCCGAAAAGAGCTTGATCAGATACTGACAAAGGAACAACAGGCCAGACTTAAGGAGATGGATGACCGGAGAAAGGAAATGATACACGAAAACAAAAAGAATTACCAGCAAAGAGATTCTACAGGAAACCGGGGATCCTGGAGGCGCGACCATATGAAATCTGAAGGTAAATGAAATCTCTCAGAATTTCATTTACCGTTGATTCATCCAATAGCAAATAACAGATAATCAAGCAATATAGGCAAATCATCAGGATCAACTCCAAGAGATAAGAGTAATGGCTTATCCTCTGCGAAAATTGCCATAAATTCCTCTTTTGTCATCTCACATCCTATTATGCTTTTTCTATATAGATCAATTGCTTCCTTCTTCTTCCCGTCGCACAGGGCAAGGTGTCCCTTGTTAACCAGATCATGTGCATTCAGCTTTCCGGCCGATAGTCTCTCATAATACTTCTCCGAATCATCAAACCTGCCCAGTGCAAAATAACAGTAAGCAATTGGTCTTAAAATTTTAAGATTGCCGGGTTCCCTGTATTCGACCTTGAAGTAGTATTTCAGGGCTGATTCATATTCCTTAAGATCAAGGTAACAATGAGCTGTCATAATTGCTGTATGAATGTTCTCCGGCTCCATGTCGCTTGCCTGCAGATAGTATTCGAGTGCTTCCTGCATTCTTCCAAGCCTGCGCAGACTAAATCCTATTTTCTTGATTGTCCATGGTTTACGGTCAATTAGTTCTGCCAGCCTGTAGTATTTAAGAGCTTCTTCAAAATTTCCTTCTTCCTGGTAACAATACCCTGTTTTTTCATATAGCTGAGAATCACCGGGTTTTTCGCTGATCTGTTTAAGGAACAGAGGAAGCGCATCATCATAAAAATCTTTACTGAAGAAATAGTCAGCAAGGCCTGCTTCTGCTTCGGTTGACTGAAAAGTCAATTTAAAGAATCCCGAATTGTAGATATCCATCCTCCCCGCAAAAAGATCTTCAAATTCTTTTTTGTAAGGCGAAAGCTTGAAAAATCTGTATATATCATGCAAATACTGAGTAACATAAGTCCGGAAATTCTTATAGGGATCTGTTAATGAGTCTTCCTCATTGAGTTGCTGTAAGCCCTCCAGTTCCATACGGAAAACTTTAAGCATCATTGTTTTTTGAGCTGCAGGCAGGTATTTAAGATTAAGTAAGAGTGAATACTTGTCAGAATTGCAGATAAAAGGTGTCTTATAAAGAGCCTCTGCCAAGTCATTTGTTCCAGGCCCAAGAATTTCATCCTTGAATATTTCATCAACAGCTTCATTATCAGGATAGAATGGCATAAACCAATTTTGAAAATCCTTGAAAAAATCAAAATGTTTCATATTGGCAAATGCCGACATATAGACATCAGCTCCTTCCATCTGAAGCTTTGTCAGCTCCTCCATTGTTTTAAAAATCTCTTCCGATTCACTGAACATCTCTGACCAGTCGGGATTTCTCTCATCATTTTTATCTTTAGGAAGTATGTTATCAAGATCAAGTTTCTCCTCTATCCGTGGTTTCAGTTTGGCTACCTGGGGCAGGATTTCATCCTGTAATTTTTTGCCCAGCTTCTCCGTCTCCCTCGATCTTATAGTCTGAAGTACGATGATCCTGCAATGCTCCCTGAATCTCTTATCATTGCTCAGTTGCTTTATAGTTGCAATAATTTCGGGATAAAGTGAGAGACGGCCATTATAATGATGAAAATTCAGGATAAGACCTGCAAGAGCCCTTTCCATTACCTGATCCTTACCAACATTGTATATATCAATAAGATAAAAGAGTTTTTCTGTCTGCCAGGTTCTGAGTGAACTTAATGTCACTGCTGTGGTCAATAAACTTGCTTCATACCATCTGAATTTTCCGGGTATCAGTAGCAGATCGATCAGACTTTTCTCTGCCTCTCCATAATAATCAGTAAGCCACAAATGGTTAAAAATATTCTTAAGCAACTGTTTATGTTTCTTTGCATTCTCTGAATCCGGATCATTCGTATTGTTATTCCCAAGATTAAGCCATTCATCAAGTTCTGTTTTGAATATGAGATCATCAGTAGTATCAACGATACTTTTTCCACTGAGTTTTTGTTCTTTTTCAACCTGCTGCTTAATCCAGTATGTATGCCACCCCGAATAATGTGACAATATGTCTTGTATTGCTCTGTCGGCCAACCGAAAAATAGACTGGATAAGCTTTAGGTAAACTTTATCACGCTCAGGATCTTTTATGCCTTCTATTGTGTAATCAAGCATAGTTCTGTAGGTGGTTACAATTTTTTCATAATCATCCTTAAAGTCCACAGAGGTGGTTCCTGTTATTATATTAGCCAGTATATCAAGGCTTTGCTTGATTTTTCTTTCAAAAATCAAACTACTCATTTTTTTATACTGTTGTGTTACTTTCAGAATATCCATTTTACAATCTTTTTAAAAAGCTGATTTCAAATAATTTAATCATTTTTATTTAAAAGGTAATGAGCAACAATCAGGCCGTTACCATGCTTATATAAAGACAAGCGAAGGCTATAGGCCAGCGCCTGAAAGGTAAGCTCTAAGTAAAGTACATATATTGAGACAGTTAGAAAATTGTATAAACGCTGACATATAGAAAGTTGACATTTAGCACAAGCTATAGCAAGTTACTAATTTTAAGTATTTTTGCGAAGTGAAAATGCAACCAATTTTAGCAAAAAACTGGCTTCCAACAACAAAGAAGGAAATTGACCTTCTTGGATGGGATCAGCCTGATATAATATTATTCAGCGGAGATGCCTATGCCGACCATCCATCATTTGGTCCTGCTGTAATCGGAAGAGTAATTGAATCTGAAGGATTGCGTGTGGCAATAGTTCCTCAACCAAACTGGAAGGATGACCTTCGTGATTTTACCAAACTGGGAAAGCCAAAATATTTCTTCGGTGTCACAGCCGGAAACATGGATTCAATGGTAAATCATTATACTGCTGCCCGCCGACTTCGGTCTGATGATGCTTATACACCAGCAGGAAAGGCAGGTTTCAGACCCGATTACCCGACAATTGTCTATACCCGGATACTTAAAAAGCTTTTCCCCGATACCCCTGTCCTCATTGGTGGCATAGAAGCCTCTATGCGCCGGCTTACCCATTATGACTACTGGAAAGATAAACTCGAACCATCTATTCTTCAGTCAAGTGGTGCTGATATGCTTATTTATGGAATGGGCGAACAACCTGTCAGGGAACTTGTAAAATTATTGCATGCCGGAGCTGAGTTCACTTCCCTCAAAACGATCCCTCAGACATCGGTGCTGATAGGTAAGGATGAATCATTACCTATCCAGAAATCATGGAAAGATATCACACTACATTCATTCGAAAAGTGTTTATCAGACAAAAAACTTTTTGCTGAAAACTTCCTGGTTTTTGAAAAAGAATCAAACAAAACAGATTCTGCCCGTCTGATTGAACCATCAGGTGACTTAAAAATTATTATCAATCCTCCTTTCAGTCCTATGAACGAGGAAGAAGCTGACAGGTCGTTCGATCTGCCCTATACATATCTGCCTCATCCGCGTTATGCCAAAAAGGGACCTATCCCGGCGTATGAGATGATAAAATTCTCTGTTAATATTCACCGTGGCTGTTTCGGGGGTTGCAGTTTTTGTGCAATAGCCGCACACCAGGGCAAACAGATTGTCAGCAGGTCAGAAAGATCAATTATGTCAGAGATTGAAAAGATTTCGCAACTATCTGAATTTAAGGGATATCTGTCTGACCTTGGAGGGCCATCCGCCAATATGTACCGGATGAAAGGCAAGGATGCTGTAATATGCAGTAAGTGTTCAAGACCTTCATGTATCTGGCCATCGATTTGCGCAAATCTGAATACCAGCCATAAGCCCCTCACCGAACTCTATAAAGCAGTTAACAAAACAAAAGGCATTAAAAAAGCTTTTATCGGGAGCGGGGTAAGGTATGACCTGCTTTTCCCTGAATGGAATAAGAAAGCGGGCCGTGATGAAGGAGAGTATCTTGAAGAGCTGGTTCTTAATCATGTATCAGGAAGATTAAAAGTTGCTCCCGAACACACATCGCCTGATGTGATCAATCTTATGCGAAAAGCACCTTTTGGCCTGTTCAGGCAATTAAAGAGGAGATTTGATGCTTTAATGAAGAAATCTGGTCTGAATTATGAGATTATTCCATACTTTATCTCATCACACCCCGGATGTACCGAAGCAAATATGAGTGAATTGGTTACAGAGGTTAAATCATTAGGTCTGAGGCCGGAGCAGGTTCAGGACTTTACCCCAACACCTATGACGCTTTCAACACTTATGTACTATACAGGAGTT
>JBBRVC010000187.1:0-4886 GCA_038247205.1 Bacteroidales bacterium | reverse complement strand
GCTTCGGAGGTTCCCATCTGTATGATTTGCTTGTGTATGCTGACAGGATCTTTAAGCCTCATAAATGCAGGGCAATCGTTCTTTTTGTTGCCAATGATATTTCAGGCAGTGATCAGGATAAAAGTCCTCAGGAAGTAGCGAGGTTATTCAAATATCTGCTAAAAAATATACGAAAGAGTCATCCTGAAACACCTGTTTTTTGGATTGAAGTTACACCTACATCTTCAAGGTGGTCAGTATGGCCCGAAATACAGGAATCTACAAAGCTTATAAGAGAATTATGCGAAGCCAGTAAAAATACATATTCAATCAAAACTGATTTCGCCTTTCTGAACGAATCAGGTAAACCCAGGGATGAATTATTTGTCGATGACAAATTACACCTTAATGAGAAAGGCTATGAGATCTGGAATGATCTTATTAAGAAGGAATTGAATAAGGTATTGGGAGAATAGCTTATCAGAAAGCCGTCTCATTATCTGAAACGGCCTCATAATCAAAACTATATTTCTATTTAAGCTTAATACTTCTTTTGTATAATTCCTGCCAGTCATCAGTACCTGAACCTGCAGAAATGGTGTTTTTATCATCAGCTTTCCTTACAATCTTTCTGATCACCATTGACTTCTCACGTGATCTCTCTCCTTTTGCATGGTCAACAAAATCAACATAGGCAAGAAACCTGTTAATCTTATGGGGTGTAATTTCAGGAGTCCTGATAAAGGCGACATCTTCATCACGTAAAGAGTAATTGTCGTGATCTGTTTCCCATACATCAACATAAAATACAAAGGGATCGAGATGTGAAAAAACAGCGAAACCATCGGCATCGGTAATTGCCTCTGACACAGAATTTCTTTCATTGTCCCAGTCTGTTAAAGTGGGATAAATAACAATACTTGCATTTGCAACAGCATACTCATCATAATACTCAACAACCTCAACTTCAAGAAGGGTCGGGATCATAACATTTATTGTAATAACAGCCTCATCTGAGATTCCGTTTTTTGCATACACAATCAGACTAACTTCATAAGATCCTGTGCCGGTATAGATATGAACAGGATTTTCTTCATTTGACAGAACAGTGCCATCTCCGAAATCCCACTCAAACCTGTCTCCATCTTTTGAATCGTTAATAAAGAATACTTCCTGTCCCACTTCAGGGTCGGCATTATCGGTATGAAAGAATGCTTCCGGGGTTTTCTTACAGGAAAAAATTATCATCGGCAGAACCAGCGCCAGGTAAACTATTTTTCTCATTTTTTAAAGTTTAATAATGAATGTTAATATAAAGATATGCGTTAAAAATCAATATTCGTGCCATTTTTTTTAACCCTTCGTCTATTTGGTCAAAATTTACCACTGACGAGCCTGTCTGAACAAATCTTCATATTTATGATGAAAATATTAATTATCTTTGCACTCCTATAAAAAGAAGCATCCAGAATGATAAAAATTACTTTCCCTGACGGATCCACCAGAGAATATAATGAAGGGATC
This sequence comes from Bacteroidales bacterium, assembly GCA_038247205.1. Classification (GTDB taxonomy): domain Bacteria; phylum Bacteroidota; class Bacteroidia; order Bacteroidales; family VadinHA17; genus LD21. The sequence goes on along the minus strand of JBBRVC010000187.1, from coordinate 3,383 downwards.
AGCAGCCTCGAAATTGCAGAGCAAATCAGCCCCCGGCTGGCAAAAGAGGTATATGCAGCAACAGTAAACGGCGATCTTCATGACCTGGCAAGACCTATCACTGCTGATGCTACATTAAAGCTGCACAAATGGGATGATGATGAGGCGAAGCATGCATTCTGGCATTCATCTGCACATCTTATGGCTGAAGCACTTGAAGCGCTTTACCCGGGAATGAAGTTTGGAATTGGCCCTGCAATTGAGAACGGATTTTATTATGATGTTGATCCGGGTGACGGAAAAGCTATCACGGAAGCAGACCTGCTGACTATCGAAAACAAAATGAAAGAACTGGCGGCTAAAAACCTGACTTACAAAAGGAAAGATGTTAGCAAGAAAGAAGCTCTTGAAACCTTCAATGCAAAAGGTGACGAATACAAAACCGAACTCATAGCTGAGCTTGTGGACGGAACAATAACATTATATACCCAGGGAAATTTTACTGATCTCTGCCGCGGACCACATCTGCCATCTACAGAACCTATCAAGGCAATAAAATTAACAAGTGTTGCCGGTGCATATTGGAGAGGAAATGAAAACCGGAAAATGCTTACCAGGATCTATGGCATCACCTATCCGAAACAAAAAATGCTTGATGAATATCTTGTGTTTCTTGAAGAAGCAAAAAGAAGAGATCATCGTCGGATAGGAAAGGAACTGGAATTGTTCACATTCTCTCCTAAGGTAGGAATGGGGCTTCCGTTGTGGCTTCCAAAGGGTTCAGATGTAAGGCAGAACCTGATCAATTTCCTCACGGGTGTTTTAAGAAAAAGAGGATACAAGTTAGTTACTACTCCTCATATTGGGAATGTAAACCTTTACAAAACATCCGGGCATTTTGAAAAATATGGTGCCGATTCATTTCAGCCAATTTCAACTCCACAGGAGGGCGAGCAATTTATGCTTAAACCCATGAATTGTCCTCATCATTGTGAAATATATAACGCTACGCCGCATTCCTATAAAGAATTGCCACTTAGAATGGCTGAGTTTGGCACTGTTTACAGATATGAGCAAAGCGGTGAACTTCATGGACTTACAAGGGTGAGGAGTTTTACGCAGGATGATGCACATCACTTCTGCAGACCTGATCAGCTCAGAGAAGAGTTTAAGAGCATTATCGATCTGATACTTTACATATTCAGGATTCTGAATTTTACTGATTTTACTGCACAAATATCATTAAGAGATCCGGAAAATAAACAGAAATATATCGGCTCTGATGAAAATTGGGAAAAAGCCGAACGTGACATTATTGAAGCAGCAGGTGAGAAAAATCTCAAAACAACGGTTGCTCTGGGCGAAGCTGCATTCTACGGACCGAAGCTTGACTTTATGGTAAGAGATGCGATCGGTCGCAAATGGCAGCTCGGGACTATCCAGGTCGATTACAACCTTCCCGAGAGGTTTGAACTGACATATAACGGAAGTGATAATCAGAAACACAGGCCGGTAATGATCCATAGAACGATATTCGGATCAATGGAGCGTTTTGTAGCTGTACTTATTGAAAATACTGCCGGAAAATTCCCATTATGGCTGGCTCCCGAAAAAGCAGTGTTATTACCCATAAGTGAAAAATTCAATGATTATGCCGGAAAAGTTTTGGAAATTCTAAATAATTCCGATATTTGCACACTTATTGACGACAGGAACGAAAAGATAGGTAAGAAGATCAGGGATAATGAATTAAAGAGAATTCCATACCTACTTATTATCGGAGAAAAAGAAGCGGAAAGTGGAACAATTGCTGTCCGTAAGCAGGGAGAAGGCGATAAGGGTGTTATGAAAGTCGAAGATTTTGTGACTTTTATAAACGATGAGATCAAAAAGGAAATTGCAATTTGAAACAAGAAATAATTTTTAGTATTAACAAAAATAAGGGAGGAAAAGAGCTATAACCGGACCAATAAGGCGAAGCCCCGGCAGGATTACCCAGCCGGCTCACAAAATTAACAACAGGATCATGTCAAAAGTGGTCAGAGTTGTTGGTGATGAAATTGAAGCAGAAGTCATGAGTCTCCAGGATGCCCTGAAACTGGCAGATAAACTGGAGCTTGATCTTGTTGAAATTTCTCCAAATGCAGACCCCCCTGTTTGCAAAATAGTTGATTATCAGAAGTTTCTCTATCAGCAGAAAAAGAAACAGAAAGAGATAAAAGCAAAAGCAGCGAAAATTGTAGTAAAGGAGATCAGATTTGGCCCAAATACTGATGAACATGATTATAATTTCAAGCTGAAACATGCTATGAAATTCCTCGAAGAGGGTGCTAAAGTAAGAGCTTATGTGTTCTTTAAGGGAAGGTCAATTCTATTCAAGGAACAGGGAGAAGTCCTGTTGCTGAGATTTGCGAATGATCTCGAAGATTATGGTAAGGTTGAACAGCTGCCTCGCCTCGAAGGGAAAAGGATGATCATCTCCTTCTCTCCAAAAAAGAAGAAGTAATTTTAAATATATTTTATTGTATAGAAATGCCAAAAATGAAAACTAATCCCGGTGCTAAGAAGAGATTTTCTCTGACCGGAACAGGAAAGATCAAACGTAAACACGCATTTAAAAGCCACATTCTGACAAAAAAATCAACCAAACGTAAGAGAAACCTCTCATACTTTGGTCTGGTTGATAAGACAGATATTAAAAATGTTAAACTTCTGCTGGCAAGCAGGTAGTTGTTTCGCGTTGATAAATTAATTATAGTATTTACAGATTGTTCAGCAAATAAGAGTCCGGAAACGGAACGCTGACATTCAAAAAAAATGAATTATGCCAAGATCAGTCAATTCAGTTGCATCGAGAGCCAGAAGAAAAAAGGTTCTTAAGCAAACCAAAGGGAACTTCGGTTCAAGAAGAAATGTAATAACAGTCGCAAAAAATACCCTCGACAAAGGGATGGGTTATGCATACCGCGACAGAAAAAGAAAGAAAGGCCTTTTCAGGGCTCTTTGGATTCAAAGGATAAATGCAGGTGTTCGCCAATATGATATGAGTTATTCAGTATTTATCGGCAAGCTCGACAAAATGGGTATCACTCTTAACAGAAAAACGCTTGCAGACCTTGCAATGAACCACCCGGAAGCTTTCAAAGCTATCGTAGAAAAAGTTAAATAGATTCATCTCACCATAAATAAAAAGCTGACCCAGAAATGTGTCAGCTTTTTTGTTATGTATATATCATCAAATTACTGAGGTATGTCGAAAGAAAAAACCCACCCCTAACCCCTCCGAGGAGGGGAATTTCTATTGCTAACTTTTTGAACCTCAGTGTCTTCTCAGTGTCTTCTCAGTGTCTTCTCAGTATCTTCTCAGTGTCTTCTCAGTGTCTTCTCAGTGTCTTCTCAGTGTC
>JBBRVC010000186.1:0-4899 GCA_038247205.1 Bacteroidales bacterium | reverse complement strand
TATATACTGGCAAGGAACTTACAAAAGAAGAAAACGATGAGCTTGAAAAATATGCGGAGAGCATCATTATAAAAGGAGTAAAGTCGGAAGAACGATTGCTGGATGAAACAGCACTTTTCCTTCACAGAACGATCAGCAGTTTGCCGAAATCAAAACAATTGATTATAAATAATCTGTACGATAAAGAAGCTGTATTTCAGACGAAAAAAATATTACTGGTAGATGATGATATGCGAAATTTATTTGCATTATCAAAAATATTAAATGAACGCGGAATGGAGATAATAAAAGCAGAAAATGGCAAAAACGCCTTGGAGATGTTGGAGTTGCATCCTGACATTGGCATGGTATTGATGGATATCATGATGCCGGAAATGGACGGTTACGAAGCAATGAAACAAATACGAACACAGGCGAAGCTTAGAAGCCTACCCGTGATTGCGATCACAGCAAAAGCCATGAAAGGCGATAAACAAAAATGCATTGATGCAGGCGCTAATGATTACATTACGAAACCTATCGATGTAGAACGCTTGCTATCATTGATGCGTGTGTGGCTAAGCAAATAAGGGGGTTAAGAATAATTATTAAACGATTAGAATAATTTCTAATGAAAACGAAATCAAATAGCCTTATTAAAATTTTATTGGTTGACGATCTGCCCGAAAATTTGTTTGCCTTAGAATTAATTCTTTCCAATAAAAATTATTTATGTGTGAAAGCAAATTCTGGCAATGAGGCATTAAAAATTCTGCTGCACGAACAAGATTTCGCCATCATATTAATGGACGTGCAAATGCCAGAGATGGATGGGATTGAAACGATAGAATTAATTCGCGAAATCGAAACACTTAAACAGGTTCCGATTATTTTTTTAACTGCCAGTATGGATAATTCTGTACATATTTTTAAGGGATATCAGGTTGGGGCAGTTGATTATATGATTAAACCACTTATTCCGGAAATATTAAGAGCGAAAGTGGCTGTTTTTGTCGATCTGTATATAAAAACCCATGAATTATTAGTTCAAAAGGAACAAATGAAAGGTCTTTACAGCGATGTAGTAGCCCAAAAATTACTTACTGCACGAAAAGCGAATGAGCTGATCATTACCAATAAAGAGCTGATCTTTCAAAATGAGGAGAAGAAAAAACGTGCGGCAGAGTTAATCATTGCCAACAAAGAACTTACCTTTCAAAACCGAGAGAAAGAAAAACGTGCAGAAGAATTAATCCTTGCTAACAAAGAACTTGCATTCCAAATCGAAGAGAAAGCAAAACGTTCAGATGAGTTAATCATAGCCAACAAAGAACTTACATTCCAACATCGAGAGAAAGAAAAACGTGCAGATGAGTTAATCCTTGCTAACAAAGAACTTGCATTCCAAATGGAGGAGAAAGCAAAACGAGTGGCGGAATTAGGCATAGCTAATGAGGAGAAAGTAAAACGGGTTGCTGAGTTAGTAATCATTAATACTGAACTTCAGCATCAGCTTCATTTAAATACCGACAAAGACCTTTTCATATCAATTCTTGCCCATGATTTAAGAAGTCCATTCACCTCGCTTCTTGGTATATCTGAGTTGTTACTGGAAAACATCCGGATATATAATATTGACGAAATTGAAAGTCTTCTGAAGCATATTAAAGATGCTTCAAAAGAAACATTTGCCTTGTTGGAAGATTTATTGAAGTGGACAAGCACACAGTCCGGCAAAATCTCTTATAACCCGAAGAATTTGAAGTTTGCAGATGTTTGTGAACAAACTCTGGAAATTTTTAACACAAGTGCCCTGGCCAAAAACATCACTATCACAACAATAGCAGAAGACAACATATCTGTTTTTGCGGATATTGATATGTTAAAAACAGTACTGCGCAATCTTGTCTCAAATGCAATAAAATTTACAAAGAATGGTGGATCAATTATTATTAAAACAGAGGAAAGTTCCGGATTTGTAGTAATATCAGTTTCCGACAGTGGGATCGGAATAAAGCATGATAAATTAATTCAACTGTTTGATATATCACAAAGACAGACAACAAGGGGTACAAATAAGGAATCAGGAACAGGTTTAGGGTTAATTCTGTGTAAAGAGTTTGTGGAAAAACACGGAGGCAGGATTTGGGTAGAGAGCAGATACGGGAAAGGAAGTGATTTTAAATTTACTCTGCCAACAAAAAATGTTGGTTATCAGCTTTCCTGATAGTCCTTCTTAAATATGTAATGGCATATAGCAGTATTCGTTGTTGAATGGTTAAATAAATATCCGGCATTTCAGATAAGAGTTCTTAAAAGCCTGATTAGCCTTCTTAACTTCTGATATTATTTTATATCTTAGACAAAATTATTTAAACCTCTATCAAAATGAAGAAAAAAAGCCTGATTTCAGCTTTCCTGTTAATCGTAATTACCGGTTTGATGGTTACAACACTTATCTCCTGTGACAAAAAAGGTAAGAACATTGGATTACAACTTTACTCCCTGCGCGATTCCATAAGGAAAGATGTGCCCGGAACAATTAAAAAAGTAAGCGACATGGGTTACACATTTGTAGAACCTGCCGGCTATGCAGATGGTAAATTCTATGATATGGAACCTGCTGCTTTTAAAGCACTTTGCGACAAGAATAATTTGCCAATTCTCAGTTCACACACAGGAAGACCGGTTCCGGATTCTTCCAATTATGCAGAAACAATGGCATGGTGGGATGCTTGTATTGATGCGCATCTTGCAGTTGGTGCAAAATATATTGTGCAGCCATCGATGGGAAAAACAGCATATGAAAGTCTTGAAGGCCTTAAAGCATATTGTGATTATTTCAATGAGGTTGGTGCAAAATGTAATGCAAAGGGTATTCGTTTTGGCTATCATAATCATGACAAAGAGTTCTCAAACAGGCTAGACAGCACTGTAGTTATGTATGATTACATGCTTGAGAATACTGATCCTGCCAAAGTAATGTTTCAGATCGACCTTTACTGGGCTGTTGTGTGAGGTGTGAACCCTGTTGATTATTTTAATAAATATCCGGGAAGATTCGAACTATGGCACATTAAAGACAAAGAAGAAATTGGCGCGAGTGGGATGATGGATTTTGCAGCAATATGGGCAGGTCGCGCTACGTCAGGAATGAAATATGGTATTGTTGAAGTGGAAAGATACAACTTTGACAACTTTACAAGCTGCGAGAAAAGTATTGATTTCCTGAATGAGGCTGATTACGTTGTAATGCCTGAATAAACTTTAATCCGGTTTACCGGAACAACGAATAAAAAGGGAAGATGCTGATAAGCATTCTTCCCTTTTTATTATCCGGCAATGATGGAATCTTCTTCCCGGCAATTGAAACTGATAATTAAGATTCATTTCAGCTTCTTTTATCGCAATCTATTTATAAATTTACAGAAGTTAGTATTAAAAAATCTACAATGAAAAAAAGCATCTCTCTCTTTTTCCTGCAATTCATATTCATGGGGACTTTCTGCTTTGGTCAGACTGACAACTCACTGCCGGCTTCGTCTAATGTAAGAGGCGGTGAATATCCCAGAGTAACTCCTGATCTCAGGGCAATATTCCGCGTAACAGCTCCCGATGCGCAGAAAGTACAGATTAAACTTGAGAAAGTTTACGACATGGTAAAAGATGATAAAGGGGTATGGACGGTTACAACCAATCCTCAGGTACCGGGCTTCCATTATTATTTTCTTATTATTGACGGGGTTCAGGTTTCCGATCCTGCAAGCGAGGCGTATTTCGGCTGGGCAAGGATGTCAAGTGGTATTGAGATTCCTGAAAAAGGAGTTGACTTCTATCAGTTGAAAAATGTACCTCATGGAGATGTCCGTTCAAAATATTACTATTCAAAAGTAACAGAAGCATGGCGCCGCTGCATGGTTTATTGTCCTCCGGATTATAATGGAAACATAACAAAAAAATATCCGGTTCTTTATCTGCAGCATGGTTCAGGAGAGGACGAGCGAGGCTGGACAGTCCAGGGCAGGGCCGATATAATAATGGATAATCTTATCGCAGAAGGCAAAGCAGCACAGATGATTATTGTTATGGACCAGGGCTACGCAATAAAAGCCGGTACTCAGAATCAGGGTCAAGCTTCTGGTAGTCAGCAACCTGCAGGACCATCTGCTTTTGAAGAGGTTGTAATCAAAGATCTTATTCCATTTATTGATGCAACATTCAGAACTCTCTCAGACCGGGATCACAGAGCGATGGCAGGGCTTTCAATGGGGGGTGGGCAAACCCTTCAGATCACGACAAGAAATCTGGATAAGTTTTCTTACATAGGAGCATTCAGCGGAGCAGGCCGGATCGCTGCTGATGCGGATTTGAAAAGTATTTATAACGACGCGTTTGCTGATCCCGATTCATTTAATAAAAAAGTAAAGCTGGTATGGATAGGAATCGGTACAGCTGAACCTGAGAATATGTACAAAAATATAAAGGGATTTCATGAAACCCTGACGAAGATAGGTATTAAGCACGTATACTATGAATCGCCGGGTACTGATCATGAATGGCAGACATGGCGCCGGAGCCTTCATCAGTTTGCCCCGTTACTGTTTAAGAAATAGTTGGTGGCAAAATAGAGCCGGCGTAGGAACACAACAACCAGAAAGTTATGATCACCTTTTTTATTTCGGTTATTGTCTTAATTCTGGGATATCTCTTTTATTCAAGATTCATTGAGAAAATTGAGAAGATAGATCCTGATCGTCAGACTCCTGCTTACAAGCTAAGAGATGGTGTGGATTATGTTCCCATGCCATGGTGGCGGATTTTCCTTATCCAGTTTTTAAATATTGCGGGTCTGGGACCGATCTTTGGCGCTATAGCCGGTGCAATGTGGGGACCCATAGCTTTCCTTTGGATAGTGCTGGG
>JBBRVC010000185.1:0-4944 GCA_038247205.1 Bacteroidales bacterium | reverse complement strand
TTGCTCATAATTCCATTGCATTCTTCCACGATGCCATTGGTATATCAACCTATGGCACCCCGGAGAAAGAACAGGAGTTAAAAGCGGTGTCGATCGATATTTACAACAATGATTTACACCTTATGGTCGATGACTTTATTGAGGCGGATGGTGGTGTGCACAATATTCGCGTCATGCGGAATAGGGGTGTAAACGCTGCAGGGAGTGGAATAAGTGCTCAACCCGTATTTGGCGGCCCTGCCTACTATATTAGGAATGTTCTCTATCATATAGGACGAGGAGCGCTTAAAATTCACGGAGGGGTACCGGGTCTCATAGCTTACCATAACACTTTCATTGCTGAAAACAACGCTGGAGGCGGACACCCAAATTCGAACTACCGGAATAATTTGTTTCTTGGTGCGGATGGGCCAACAATCATTGCTGCTTTCCCCTATACAACTGCCTATTCGGTAGCTGATTATAACGGGTATCGGCCAAATCGAGGTCCTGAAAGTCCTGAAAATCAATATATGTGGTTATCCCCTAAAGGGGAGCGGGAAGGATTTAAGATATTAAAGAGTTTGAGCCAAGCGAGTGGTCTTGAAGCACATGGTATAACAGTCGATTATGATATTTTTGAAGATCTACAGAAACCGATCAAAGCATCGGGAGAAGATAAGCCTGGTCCTGTTTATCACGCAGTAGATCTTAATTTTAAACTTGATCCTAAGGGGAAGGCAGTAGATGCAGGCGTTATTATTCCAAACGTAAATGATAACTTCACTGGAAAAGCACCGGATTTGGGCGCTCTCGAAGTTGGATTACCGGAACCAATTTATGGACCTCGCGGTGAAATTTATAACCGTCCATTCTACAGATAAAAAGTATCAAGATAAATAGTAGGTGCCCTTAAATATATGTAATGCAATGGAAAAGAATAATTTTGACATTCTGAAGTTGAAAGGAAAGTTGGGTAATATAAGAGATTGGCTTAAAAGCCATCATTTACCTCCAAGACTGTTATTTTTCCTTATCGGTATTATTTCAACAATCTGGTTCCTTATTAGGGTGATTCCCAAACCAAGCAGGGCCACTTATCCCTGCATGAGAGTCGCAGCCCCTTTTATTTCTGGTTTAATAATCTATCTTCTTTCAGTTGGTGGCCTTATATTAGTTTCCAGAAAAATGAAACGAAAAATAATTAATGTCAGGTATACATCAACTGTTCTGCTTATTTTCGGTGTAATAGTTGCGATGGCAGTAGTCCCTTCTTCAAACACCTTAGCTGATCAGCAGAATCCCGGACCTGAGGATGGACCAAATCAACCACTTGGTAAAGCATTGGGAGTTAATCCCGGACGCGTTATATGGGCATGGGACAAAGAAGCAACAAATGAAAATTGCACAAACACATTTGACAACCAGGACTGGTTTTGGAAACCAGAGAATACTAACCCGAAAGTGGTGGCAGAAATGGTAAGTAATTCTGTTAACAAACTTACAGGCACGTCCTCTATTTCCAAATCGTGGGATGCTTTGTTTCGTTATCACAATAACAAAAAACTAAATATCACTAAAGGATATACAAAAGGAGAAAAGATCTTTATTAAGATCAATCAGAATACCTCAAGAGTTATGTTAACTCAGGAAGGCAAAGAAAATGGATATCATGTTCCTGTAACGCTTAAACCAGGTGAAGAAAAGAGAAAAAATTCGTATGGATCAACTGATACAAGTCCGTATATTGTTCTTGAACTATTAAGAGAGCTGGTTAACGAAGCCGGTGTAAGTCAGTCAGATATTGCTATTGGAGATCCTATGTGTCCTCTATATGGACATGATTATGATGTATGGTTTAAAGAATTTCCAGGTATTGTTTATATCGACAAAAACTCCATTAATCATGGCAGGACTCTGATCACTCCAACTTCAAATGATCTTATTTTTTATTCAGATAAAACTCAGAGTGATAAGCTTTTCGATGTAATAGAAAAAGCAGATTATGTAATTAATGTTGCTACTCTTAAACCGCATACCTGGGCCGGAATTTCACTGACAGCCAAAAACTGGTATGGAGCCCATGCCAGAGTTAGCGCAAGCCATTTGCACTATTCTCTTGTGGCAAACTATGCCGATGGAAAAGTAACAAACGGAGGATACCACAAGTATCGTGGATTGGTCGATCTTATGGGTAGCAAGTATCTGGGACGAAATACTATGCTATTTATTGTTGATGGATTGTTTCCAGGTGGCTCGAGCCAGAATTCAGGGCCGGTTAAATACTTTATGGCTCCATTTAATAATGACTGGAGTAATTCGATCTTCTTATCGCAGGATCAGGTAGCAATCGAATCGGTATGTCTTGATTTTCTGAGAACTGAATGGAATGGTATAAATGTACATAATTCTTCGAATAACAGGTGGGAATCAATGCCAAATGCGAGCGGAGTTGATGACTACCTTCACCAGGCTGCTGATTCGACAAACTGGCCGGTTGGAATTAAGTATGATCCGGATAACAGTGGGAAACCAATTGCAAGTTTAGGTGTACATGAGCACTGGAATAATGCTGAACTGAAACAGTATTCCCGTAATCTTGGTTCAGGAGGAGGCATCGAACTGATTTCTATCCCAGATACTCTGGTAAAAAGCAACCCATCCGGCAAAATAAACAGGTAAGTATCACAAAATCTATCCCTAAACTCTAAAATTATCGCAAAACCCTTATAGCATCCCAGTAAACATACTTCCCACGGATTTTGGAAGTAGTTGCACCGCCAAAAACATAAAGATCGCCATTTACCTCTATGCCATTAGCCCACATGGTAGGGTATTGTATTGAAGGCCCTTCTCTCCACTGTTTCCCCTGTGGTAAATAGATCCATGTTTTTGTTCCATCATCATTACCTCTTCCGCTGATTACCCATATCTCCTTCTTATATGTTACAACAATAGATGAAAATGGTGCTTTGGCACCTGGTATTGGAGGGAAATTTTTTTGCCAGGTTTGTGTTGCCGGATCGTACATAATCAGTCCGTTACTTCCTGTCATTATATATGCCTGGTTATTAAGTACACATCCGGTGGTCTGAAAAACAGGATAGGGAGCAGTCGGTTCTGTGCGCCATTCCTTTTCCCCTGGTGCTATGCTGAGTGTTTTGAATGTTTCCTTTCCTGTGGAACCAAAAACATATAAACGTCCTGCCATTGTACAGGTTACTGTCTCTGCACGCGGAACATCAAGTGCCGGACCTGCCGACCAGGTCATGTTGACAGGATCGTATATTTCAACTGTGTTTACAGGAGAATCATTCCACATATCTTTCTCATTATTGCTTGTCTTGTGGAAACCGCCGATTACCCATATTTTACCATCAAGAATACCAACACTGCAATATCGCCGGTTGATAGACATTTTAGGTGAAATTTCCCATCGGTCGTTCTTAATATCATAAATAAGCATACAATCAAAATTTGTAGATGCAGGAGGGAAATCATGATATGCTCCTCCTCCGGGAGTAAATATTTTACCATTGTGTTCAACCACAAACAGATCATGGTTTCCATAGGGCATTGATGTTAAAGGCTGCCATCTCAGCTGTTGCTTATCCTGCCTGTACAACTTATTTTGTGAAACAAGCCAGATGCGTCCTGCCCTATCTGTATACAGGGTGTTTATAGCTGATTTCGGAAGACCAGTTTTAGATATATGCTTAGTTAAAGGAATATTCTTTGTATCGACATTCACTTCAAATAATTCACTGTTTTTTAAAGCTAACAGGACGTGTCCTGTTGAAGAAAGTGTCATTTGTGAAACAGCTCCTCCGGGATATTGATCGGTTATCATATACGGGAGCCAGCCCAATTCAGCCTTAAAGGGGTCGAAATAGTACAGACCCAGGGAACCAGACACCCATGTAATTCCTTCAATATCAGAAGTAAGTGAGTTCCAGTCACCATCCGGAAGACCATTTTTATTATCAAATACTGTCCATTGTTTAGAAGTAAGTGGCGATAAAACACCTACCTTCTTTATGCCTTTATCATTCAATGTTATTAATCCCCACATACTGCTAAACGGGTCTGTCGCCAGAGGTAAAGGAAATTTTTCTGATATTTTTCCTGATTCTGGATTTGGCAGACTTTTCCCTCCAGCACCTGCGCGGAAAGGGGCTTTGGCCAGCCAGACACTTCCAAACCGATCCCTGTAAAACAATGGATAGTCAGAATAATTAAACTTTTCAGGGATATTGTTCTTAAAAAACAATGAGATATGATTCTGATTGGTATTTTTTCCTGAGAAGGTAACAGAACTTATTTTACTTTCTCCGATATACCATATATTACCATCAACACCAAGTACTGCATCAGCAATATATCCTTTTACAATGGGATTGATTCCGGCGTCCTTTATGATCCCAATGGAGCCATTTTTCCCAATGTTTACTATTATCATATGTCCCTGATTATCTTCAATAAATTTTACCGGACCATCAGTTAATACATATGATTTTACCAGGATAAAGCGTGAACTATCTGATAAATTTGCCTGTTGGGCTGATGTATTGCAAATCATAACCGTCATCGAAAATGCTGCAAATATTATATTAAATTGATTCATAAGTAAGTCTGATTTACAGTTAATTATTGTAATTGATCTCGTGAAGTTATTTTAATTCCAAAGATTTCCTGCAACTTTTATGGTGAATAATTACCTCAAAAATAAAGATTGAAAAATTATTCTTCCCTTATCAGGGAAATATATAGTTTATTATCATGAGGTGTTAATTTTTAAAGGAAAAGGGGTTAAAATAATTAGGTTTTTAGCAGGTTTATAAATAAGTTTATGTAAGACCTTTTTATGAACCTTCATTATATTAACCAATAAACCTGTTACCATTATGAAAATCAAAACTTTTCTTTCTCCTGCAATTATTCTGTCATTTCTGTTTTTTTTAGGCA
>JBBRVC010000184.1:0-5057 GCA_038247205.1 Bacteroidales bacterium | reverse complement strand
TGGGACTGAATACGGGCTGGATCTTAATTATAAATTGTATTATTATTTCAGGTATTTTGAGCAGACTAATCGTGTCAGGCTCATAAACTCCGGAAGATAGAAGTGTTGTTAATTAATTAGTTAAAAGTATACTTTTATTTAAGAATACTTTTATTGTAGTCTGCCAAATGTTGTTATTTTTGTAACAATCCCTGAAGAGGAAATTCGAAATTTGATTCTAGATCTATATAAAATTTCACTAGTGTCTACTAAAAATTAAAGTGCAATTGAGCATGTCCATTTTCAGGTATATCGTCTACAGGAACTGAACGACTTGATGTATTTGTCACCTTAATATTTCATAACAATACGTTGAAACGTTTCTTGTGGGAGAAATTCGATCATCTGTGCAAAAACATATTTTCCGCAGTATTTCAAATCGTGGATATGTGTTTTTTGCTGTATATTGCATTTATTCAAATTGTTATAAGGAAGAAATAAAATATTAGGTGGACACTAAAATTTAATAGATTTACAAGTAATTTAAAACCTACGGAAAAATATGAGACGTCGAAACTTCATCAAAACAGTTGCCCAAACAGGGACGGCAGGATTTCTAATTCCTAAAAAAGCTCTTTTAAGTAATGGGGCAATGGGTACATTCGCCGCAACAGCAGCTCTCACAGCAGGTTCAGGCTGTAGTTCAGGAAATAACCAAAGCTCGCAGAATTCCGATAAGTTATTAAGAATCCACCCAATGGACGGGGTTCAACGCCAGAATATTAAAATTACCGATATCAAAGTCCGTCTCTTCTCTACTCCGATTCCACTTGAAAAATGGTGGTATGGTTGCGGTGTGGAACTTGTTACAGAAATCTATACCGATCAGGGAATTATTGGTATTGGCGGACCTTCCAATTATGGTGGAGAAGTGGAGATTAAAAAAATCACTGAAGAATTCATCAAACCTATGCTGTTGGGGATGAATCCATTCGATATTGAATATATTGCCGCCGGTACAAGTCCACAGGGACTCGGTGGCCCTTCGTGGGCGACTGCCTGTGCATGGGCAGGGATTGATGTTGCCTGCTGGGATATAATTGGAAAGGCTGTAAATAAACCTGTATGGCAGCTTCTTGCTACTGATCATGAACCCAAAACTCACATTGAACATTATGCGAGTGCAGGTACTGTATATGACTGGAAAAAACGCCCGGAGGTACTTATAGAAGATGCACTAAGTTATAAAGAAGAAGGTTTCAAATCATTTAAGTTCAGACTCGGTGAAAACTTTGAACAGGTTATGACAATTGAAAAATATATACCATTCCTGAGAAAAATACGTGAAGCCGTGGGACCCGAATTCAGGCTCATGCAGGAAAGCAACATGCGTCTTTCTCTGGATCAGTGCCTTCAGCTTCTTCCTGTCCTTGAAGAGTTGAATTTCACATGGTTCGAGGAGCCGATGAACCGTTGGAAATTAGACCCGAAAAAAAATAATACTTTAGAGGGATTAAAAGAGACAATTGACGGACATATAAAACTTAACCAGGCAGCAACAAAAATCCTCATCTCAGGTGGTGAAACAATGCACAGGCTCGAGGAATTTGCTGAGTGGATACTTCGTGATGCTTATGATATTGTACAGCCCGACTGTAACACAACCGGAATCACCGAGGGCTGGAGAATTGCAAGACTTGCTCATCTGAAAAACAAACCATGTGTTCCGCATAACTGGCATGGAGCGCCAACATGGATGTCAAATATTCAGCTGGTGGCTGGAATCCCGAATCAATACGTACTTGAATCTAACCGGAATTTCAACCCATTCAGGGAAGGACTGTTTACAAATCCAATAGTTGTTAAGGATAGTTATGCAGATGCTCCGTCCGGGCCGGGACTTGGAGTTGAACTTATACCTGATGCTGACAAGAAATTCCCATACGATTCGAAGAATTCCTGGAGAGAAATGAGGGGATGAAATTTGAGTAAATTCTTCTGAGCATTAAGAGAAGCATTTAATTATTAATTGATTCTTTTACAATTTATGACAAAGCTTAATTTGAATTTCCAGAAATACGATTCTGAAGTGCTTGCATCACAAAATTCTGATCAATCTAAAATTCAAGACAATGATGAACCCAGGTCTTTATCACGTCGCGGATTTATAACCGGAGCTGTTGCAATTGCCACTTTTTCAGGATTTGGCTTGCTACCAAAGCAGTTATTTGCAGAGACTTCTGAACACGATTATGGTGCTTCAGCAGCAGAAAAACTCACAATAATTGACACACATACACACTTCTATGATCCCTCCCGGCCAATTCCTGCAGGACGTGACCGGTCTGTTCCCTGGCCCTCCCCGAAAGATAAAGCCTTATATAAAACCATTCTACCTGCCGACTGGGAGGCATTAGCTACACCATTGGGTATGAGAGGCACAGTGGTAGTGGAGGGAGGCACAAACTGGCTGGAAGACAACGACTGGATACTAAATCTGGCCGAGAAACACAGATCAATAGTTGGGTTTATCGGAAACCTGTCAGGGACGGGCATTGAGAAAGGGACAGCAGTTCCTGTATGGGACGATATTAACAGATTTGGCCGGGAGGTTAACCGTTTGGAACGGAATCGTTTTTTCCGTGGTATTCGTGTTGGAGGAAGTTCTATCTCTGGTGATCTGAGAGATGGGAGGTACCCTCATTTTGAAATATTGGCAAATGCAGGCCTTGTGATCGATGTTCTAAATGTCCCGGCGGAGGATGTTGTCTCTCTTGCTAAAGCCCTTCCGGCACTCACTATCGTGGTTGACCATATGTTCAATTTTAAAGCAAAATCATGCTCGTCTGAAAAATGGAGGGGAGATGTATCAGCAATGAGTGAAGCCGGGAATGTGGTAATGAAAGTGTCAGGATTTGTTGAAGGTTGTGACTCTCTTCAAACGGACCCGGACACCGCTCTTATTCAATGCAGTGGTGCCCTGGATCATGTTTACCGGACTTTCGGACCTGAAAGACTGGTATTCGGTACAAACTGGCCGGTCTCACAACCCAAAGGCGAAATGTCGGTTGTAAAAGGCATTGTTTACAATTACTTTTCACCCAAAGGGAAAGATGTTCTGGATAATGTATTTGCAGTAAATGCCAAAAGAGTATACCGATGGGTAAACCGATGATGTAGTCAATTAGTGTTCCAGTCTGTTTTTTAATACAAAGAAGTACAGTGATGCAACCTCCCGCATAATTAAAATTATCTTAAAAGGAAAGGACCTGAAATGAAAAGAAGTATTTTATTTTTTGTATTGACTGTTTTGACGTTCTTCTTCACTTCCAGCGATATGTTTGCTGATTCGACTGGTAAAGGTAAGGTAGTTATTCCAGGTATGGTGGTTGTCAAAGCCAGTTCAAGTGAAGTTCCCCCAGACTGGGCTGTAATGCAGCGTCAGCTTATTAAATCAATGGAGGATGCAGTTCCTTATTATTTAAACCGGTTTACACGACGTGATGGAACTCTTTACGGAAGCGGTCCATGGGATGATGTTACAGAAATGTTTTACAACTGGTCTCTTTTCTATGGAATCGGTGCTGATGAAAAACTACTGAACACTGCTATTATGGAGTATAATGCCCTGCTCCGGCAGTGTACAAATCAGGATACCTTTACCTTCTAAGGTCGCAGATAGATCTTCTTCTGAACAATTCAAAAATCACAAAAGAAGGACAACTGCTGGTACCATACAAATATGGTCAGGATGGCTGGTATAGCTACAGACCCATGAGAATATTTAACCTTGCTCATCTATGGAATGAATCAATGGATCCTGGTGACTGGCAAAGAATGGAATGACCCCCGTGATGTATATACAATTAAGGATGATGATCTCTACCCAAACAATCCGGTAATAACAAAGGGGCTTACCCAGGTAACAATGGGAGCTCCCCAGACTATCTATAACGGAGGATTATTGCGTGCAAGAGTGCGTTATTTCGATATTGACAGGGCAAGACCAGGACTTCCTCCAGACGTTGCAGCTCTTGTGGAAAAAATTGAAGATAAAGTAACCGGTATCCGATTGGTAAATTTAAGTGTAAAAGATACACGTAATCTTATTGTACAGGCCGGAGCCTTTGGTGAGCACGAGTTTATGAACGTAAACCCGGCTACGCATTTCCATGGCATACTTCCGTGATTCCATCATCGGAATCTATTTATACGCCTTTACTTTCTGTTTTGATACACCCAGACCGTCAATTCCAAGCTCCATAACATCACCTGGTTTCAGATAAACAGGAGGTTTCATAGCAAGCCCTACTCCATGAGGTGTTCCGGTTGAGATAATATCACCGGCCAGCAGAGTCATGAAACGGCTGACATAAGATACCAGTTGCGGAACATTAAAGACAAGGTTAGAGGTTGAACTGTCCTGCATTTTTTGTCCGTTTACGGTAAGCCATAGATGCAGATTATGCGGATCAGCAACTTCGTCTTTTGTTGCAAGAAATGGCCCTATTGGTGCAAATGTATCACAGCCTTTTCCCTTATCCCATGTGCCTCCGCGTTCAAGTTGAAATTCACGTTCGCTGATGTCATTATGCAGGCTGTATCCGGCCACATAATTCATTGCCTCAGATTCAGATACATAAGATGCTTTTTTACCAATCACGACAGCAAGCTCAACCTCCCAGTCGGTCTTAACGGAATCCTTCGGAATGATTACATCGTCGTTGGGTCCGATAAGGGCTGTTGTTGACTTCATAAAAATAACAGGTTCAGAGGGTAAGGTAGCTCCCGTCTCCCTGGCATGATCCCTGTAATTAAGCCCTATACAGACTATTTTTGACGGCTTCTTAACAGGACATCCATATCGTTTCACATTCACCTCCGACATCTTGCCGGATGAAATAACTTTGTTAAGCTTTGATAGTCCGTCAGATTCGAAAAAATCTTCATCAAAATCACTGAATGATGCGGATACATCATAGCATTTGTCTTTAATAATTACTCCTGGTTTTTCTTTTCCAGGTTCTCCAAAACGAATTAATTTCATTTTTTTTATTTTTTATTTTTACTGAATATAT
>JBBRVC010000183.1:0-5063 GCA_038247205.1 Bacteroidales bacterium | reverse complement strand
TGAAAAAAGCGATGATGCTGATACTTAACAGCCTGTTCAGCCTTTGCGGGGAACCGCTGTATCCCGCCAAAGTCGGAACGTACAGTGGTCCCTCATAAGTGGCGGGATAAATCGTGTGAAACGCACCGGTTGGCTTAAGGAGCATTAGTCCTGAAGAATTGAAAAGATATATTGAAGTGAAAGGTCGCAATGGATCTGATGTTAGTGTTGCTATGTGAGAATGAGATGAACCGCTTAGCTCAATTGGGTGATTCTGCCTGGTTGTATATTGTTATCAATTGCAAAACTGCCCCCGAATTGTATCGAATCCAAAATCCGGCGAAAACACTTAGTTTTGAATTAAAATCAAAAGGGGTACAATACTTTCTACCGATGGGTGAATGGAAAATTAAAACCCCAATGGCATAGTTAACCCCAAAAAGGTTGGTTTCAATCTATTGTCTGGAATTCCCAGACGGAATAGAGATTAATGATAGTGTGAAGATGCTTGTAAGGTTAGAATTAACGTTGTTTGGTCTGATCGGAGTGGACTTTCATCTATAGATTCCGGTCGGGATGATGATAAACCTGTAAACAATGTTTCTGCACGCGATAATAATTATTATAAAACACTTGCAATAAGCCCCGAAAAAAGGGGTATATTGCAAGCAATTTATAAAGATAAGGTTGTGATTGATTCTATTAAACATACGAGTGATTATCTGAGAGTTCTCCGTAGTAATGGAAGGTATGCTTTTACTATAGATGATCTGATCGAAAATGTACCAAAGACAGTTAAGAATCTGAGAAAGGATCTTGACAGACTTCGGGATAAAGGTGAAATAGTGAATATCCGGAGGGAATTTTATACCATTCTTCCTGATGAGTACCGTAACATGGGTGCTCTACCGGTAGAGTTTTACATAGATGACCTGATGAAGCATCTGAACAAACAATACTATGTTGGCTTATTCAGTGCAGCTATGTTTTTTGGGGCTGCACACCAGCAACCGCAGGAGTTTTTTGTGATATCAGAGTCCCCCAAGCCAAGAATGGTTCAGAGCAATAATCTTCGTATAAACTTCAGCGCTAAAACGAAGTTCCCGGCTTACGGCATCATAGACCGCAAAACGGAAACCGGATATTTTCGCATATCCGGGCCGGAGTTGACCTTTCTTGATCTGATCTACTTTGAGCAATCTATGGGGGGCTTCAGCCGGATTATTACGATCCTACAGGAGTTATCGGACAATATCAGTATTAACAGGATGAAGGAAGCAATGATGAATGATTTTACCCTCAGTACCATACAAAGAGCCGGGTACATCGCTGAGGAAATACTGCTAAATAATAAGTTGGCTAACGTATTTGAAAACAAACTGTCAAAGGAAAAAACACAGGTGGTGTTACTTAAATCATCGGGGAATAGGGAAGGTATATTAAATAATAGATGGAAAGTATTTGCGAATGCCCAGATAAAAGGTGATATATGATACCAAAAGCATATATTTTAGAGTGGCAGAAATATGCGCCCTGGCAAACAAATGCACAGGTGGAGCAGGACCTGGTAATTGAAAGAGCGCTGATAGCGCTGTTCTCAAATGACATGATCCGGGAAAATCTGGCTTTAAGAGGTGGTACAGCTTTGCATAAAATTTTCATGAAACCACAGGTCAGATATTCTGAGGATATTGATTTGGTACAAATTAAATCAGGCCCAATTAATCCGGTGATGCAGGAAATAAAAAAGGCCATGTCATTCCTGGGTTCTAAGCGTAACACTAAGCAAAATCTTCGGATGAATACCATCGTTTATCGTTTTGATACTGAGATAGCTCCGGTCATTAATTCGCGCCTGAAACTTGAAATAAACAGTCGCGAGCATTTTTCAGTTTTGGAATGGAAAAAGGTAAATCATCAACTCATAAGTACATGGTTTACAGGCAGTACTGATATTATATCTTACGAACTCGAAGAATTACTGGGAACCAAGTTAAGGGCACTTTATCAGCGAAGTAAAGGCAGGGACCTATTTGATCTGTATTACTCTCTGGTGCATCAAAATCCGGATTGCGACAAAATTATTGCTTGTTTCAAAAAATACATGGAATTTAGTACCGGGAAATTCTGCTCAGCCGCTGTTCTCTTGAAAAATCTTGATGGGAAAATGCTTGATCCGGATTTCAGAGGTGATACCAAAGGTTTACTACGGCCTGAATTAGACTATGATATTAATCTGGCCTACGAACTCGTTAAAAAAGAACTTATTGAAAGAATCTGAAATGACCCAATCAAAAAAACTCATCGAAGTGGCCATGCGATTAAGGAAATATCGGCTGAAAGCGTAAGGGATAAATCTATCAGGCACGGGCATATTTCAACCCTACACCTTTGGTGGGCACGCAGGCCGTTACCCGTTTGCAGGGCAGTGGTATTTGCCAGCTTAGTTCCCGACCCTTTGGATGAGAACTGCCCACAGGCTTTTAAAGATGCTGTGCAACTTTTGATAGGACAGGCTTTTGCGATTCAATCAGGGACATCACCAGTGGATTGGTATAAACCCTGCGACGATATCCCATATACTGCTGCCATTGATCAAATGGAAGATAACCTGCGTAATCGTCTTTTGATGTTTATAGGCAAATTTTTGGATAAATATGCTAAAATGGGTGAGAAAACCCCGGCAAAGGATATGCTGACCGAAGCCAGTCTAATTAAATGGGAGTGTCGACCGCAACCTGTGTAGAGCTCTTTCTGTACACCTTAAATAATTCATTATACTCATTGTCTATCAGCGCATTAAGGGTACTAATAGAGCAAATCCAACCTTTGGGTTTTGAGATAAAAATTTTTTTCTCTGCTCGTTTTGTCATAATTGTCTAAATGATCAGAGTGTGAATGTGAAGCAAATATAATAATTATATTTTATATAGACAATATTATGTTTATTTATTTTAGTAAAGTAGAACTAAACACAGGCCATGGAAATTAGCCGCAGTATTTCTTTGCAGCGAATCCAGAGCAGATGCGTTGAGGATTGAGAAATTCATCAAGCATCAAAAATCCCATAAACTAATTGAAGCGATGGGTTCTGATAAACTTCGTGCGGACAGCAGAGGGGGCCCAAGCTGGAACCCCTTGACAGTATTGAGTAAAACCTGAACAGGTACCGTGAAAGGGGAAAGTTCCAAAAGTTTCTGTCAAATATTGAATAATTGACTATAGTTTAACTCTACAACTTCTTTATATTTTAATTTTCCGGCATCAGATAGAAATGATTTATCAACAAACAAAAGCATCCCTGCCTTAGCTTCGCGAAATTCTTTCTCTATAGCGATTAATAATCTATCCTTTACGCCTAATCTTTTTCCTAATTCATGCAAGTCTCCAATTTTATAATTATATGTGGCCGTAAGCAAATTTTGTTTTGTTCTCTCCATTTCTTTGAATAAGTTCATTGCTATTTGGGGGTCATTGATGTGGAGTTTTGTGTTCATTAAATCATAAGAAGGGGACAATAACATATCGCCACCAGTTGATTCCAAAAGGGAAAGGTTTTTTAAGTGAACATCTCCATTCCCTGTAAGGAAGTTGAAAACAAGAATTCTTATGAAACTTATCTGGTCTGTAGGATTAAGTCTATTTCCAACATCTTCGTAAGAAAATGAATTATATTTATAAATGCCATGGTCGTTTGGGCCGGGAGTAGCATTTAATACAGAGACAAAATCTTCCTGACGCAAAACATTGCCTTTTTTATCTCTATCAAATCTTCTTGTAAGGTAAGCCGGGTCGCCGTTTGCGAAATATACCAATCCACATTTTGATGTTGGGATATTAAACAATTGGTCAGCAATAGTCATAGTCAAATGTTCATTTGCTGGTGAATCCTTGTACAATTCTCTTCTTGTATCCAAAAATGGCTTGACAATGTACATTGATTTAATATCTCTGTTAGGCGCTAAAAGTTTATTTTTATCTCTTCCAATAAACCCCTTGGGTTGTACTCCTGAAATGCTAAATCCTGCAGGCTGTCCCATAATTCTATCCTGAATATCATTCCAATTAAATATAAGTTGGACAGGGACTTTAGACCTGTCAAATAGTTTGGTTTCGCACGCTGAACAAAAACCATTAATATTCTCCTTTAAACATCCGTTACAATTGGCCATTATTCTTCAATTTTTTTTATTGTAATTGCGCCTATTGTATCTTTTTCGCAAGTAAACATTAGCAGGCTCCAATCATCATTGGTATCAATACCTAATGCCTTGCATTGTAATTCCCGATTGAATCCTTCACTTAACATTGATTGAAAATTTGCAAATAATCTCTCTCCGTTAAATCTTTTTTGAGATTTAGGCATATTAACTGATATAGGAGAAGTGTTTTCATTTAATATGAATGCATCATCATACTCGAAGTGGTATCCATGTTCATCTCTCCAGAGCACTCCAGCATTGTGTTTCCCTTTATATATCACTTGTAACTTCATTTATCGGTTTTTTACAACTAGTTTTATTTCAAGATGTAAGAAATGAAATATCTCATTTAGCGTATCAAATGATGGGTTTGCTTTTCCACGCTCTATTTGTGATAAAGTGACAACGGACAATCCTGTATATTCTGCAAGTTGGCTTTGTACCAAAGACATTATCTGCCTTCTTTCCTTTATTTTTTGGCCTAATTCTATTTTAGTCATCGAGCGGATTTTAATTATATTTAAATTATTATGACAAATATACACAAAATTACCTTTAATGACACAATTATTAAAATATATTTTAATTATTCCAACAAACATAGTTTTAATGCTGTGTCTGTCAAAATTCTTTTAATATATTTTAAGTTGGTTCTTGTTTAGAAAAATTGCCGAACCGGACGCACAGGTCAAATTGCCCACATCGCGCCGATTTGAATACAACTTAACAGCGGATTAAGCCCTTAAACTAAAAAACGAGGCCGCTGGAAACTGGTCTGTCCAGGAGCGAGGCCATGAAACGTGAGAAATATCTTAACACCGGCGTTGGACGGGAATTTCTGTTATCTGTAATCCGTCATAATTAATCAGAGGGTCGTCTGCG
>JBBRVC010000182.1:0-5082 GCA_038247205.1 Bacteroidales bacterium | reverse complement strand
CCAAAGAACTATGATGAATTATTTAAAAATGTTTTCTATGTTGGAGCCTCCACAATACCCGGAACTGGTCTACCTATGGTTATTATAAGCTCAAAACTGGTATTTCAAAGGATTGAGGAGTATTCTGCAAAGCAATCTGAAATATCCACCTGAGTGTCTTTGAATATCTATGATCCACCACAGTTTTACTTTGATAGTTTAATCAAATATTGAGTAATTTTACAAACCAGAATATATTCTGCAACAATGGGTATAATTATTTCTTTATTAATTTTGCTTAGCTGGGGCTATCACCTTATTTACATATTGTTGTATCAGCCTGTAGACCTTTTAGACTTATGGTTCTGGATACATATTTTAGTGCAAACATGGCTTTTTACCGGACTCTTTATAACAGGACATGATTCAATGCATGGAACAATAAGCCGAAACAGAACTTTAAATAATTTTCTCGGATTTATTGCAACCACTCTCTATGCGGGACTTTGGTATCCTACCCTTAAAAAGAAACACTACCTGCATCACATTAATGTCGGTACAGGAAAAGATCCTGACTATCAAACAGGAAATCAAAACTTCTTCGTGTGGTGGTACCATTTTATGAAGCAGTATCTTACAATATGGCAGCTTCTGATGATGGCTGCTATTTTTAATTTAGGCCTGCTTTTTTTAAGTGAACTTCAACTTATAGTGCTTTGGATAGTTCCCTCAGTTTTATCAACTTTTCAACTCTTTTACTTTGGAACCTATCTTCCCCATCACCTTCCGCATACAGCCGAAATGGAACCTCATAAAGCCAGGTCGCAAAGACGTAACCATTTGTGGGCTATGTTATCATGCTACTTTTTCGGATATCACTTCGAACATCATGCATCGCCGCAAACCCCATGGTGGATGCTTTACAGGATTAAAAGAATATAATTATGATATTATCCTGCCCGGTTTTTATTATCTTAAGGGAATTTTAATATAATATTTAAAATAGTAACTATTTAGCTGGTAGCTAAAATATGAAATTATTTACGGTTATTCACAAGTAATGAACTGATTTTGCTGCACGATTTCCGGCGTTTTCAGAATCCAGATGATATGAACAATTTAGCTGTATTAAAGGTGGTAAAAACCGGGTTAAATATTTGGTTTTCAGGATACGAACAGAGTAGTTTTGAAAGAAAAAAGATTTGCCATCCAACCAGGTCATATCCGAGCTTACTGCAAAAATTGAATTTCTGTTGCAACGTCAGGTACAAATGGACTTAGAAAGTCGGGAGTTGAAGGAGCGTGTTGAGAGTTTGGAACCACTTGCGAAGGAGAATAAAGATCTTAAGACTGCCTATTCCGGGGCATTGGAAGAAATTGATGGTTTAAAGTCAAGGGTTGCGGAGTTAGAGGCCCGGTTGAACAGCAACAGCCGAAACAGCAATATGCCTCCATCAAGTGATGGTTACAAAAGGAAGCCTGCTTTTGTTAGAAAGAAGAAGGGAAAACAGGGAGGCCAGCAGGGCCATAAAGGGCGAACCCTACAACAAGTTGAACATCCGGATAAGACTGTAAAGCATAAGCCAGGGCCATGTGACTGTGGTCATGTGTTCAGTGATGAGGAACTGAGTGTGGCAGAGACCCGCCAGGTTTTCGATTTACCCCAACCAAAGCTGGAAGTAACCGCACATCAGTTGTTAAAAGGGAAATGTCCGGGGTGTGGGAAGTGGCACAAAGGTATTGCACCTCAGGGCGTCAACGCTCCGGTCCAGTATGGTGACGGAGTCAAAACTCTTGCAGTATTGCTGAATGTAGACTATAGGATCCCTTTCAAGAAGATACAGATACTGTTTGGTGACCTGTTCGGGTATGCCATCAATGAATCCACTGTATATTCAGCCTCGAGGCAATGCTACAAAAGGCTTAAAGAGCCTATGGAGATGATCAAATCAAAGATCATTGAGGCGATGACCGCCCATGCCGATGAGACCGGGATCCGGGTAGAAGAAATGTTACGCTGGCTGCACGTTGCAACTACAGAGTTGTACACTTACCTTTTCGTACATGAGAAACGAGGGATAGTGGCATTGGAAAGCGAGCAATCCATCCTGGATAAGCTCACCGGGTGGCTGGTACATGATTGCTGGGGCAGTTATTTCAATTTTAACGAATTGCATCATGCCCTTTGCGGGGCACATATCCTCAGGGAGCTGGAAGGGCTGATCGAAAATGAACAAAGCAAGTGGGCCAGAGTTTTTAAGGCCTACCTGATGTATGTCTTTGAGATGCCCCTTGAGGAAAGGATCAAACGACGGCAGCAAATTGAATCCAGATATACCCTGATCTGTGGCATGGGTGAAAAAGCCGAACCTCCGCCGGGAAAAACACCGGGCCAGAAGGGGCGGTATAAACGAACCAAAGGAAGAAATCTTGTGGAACGTCTGATTAGGGAAAAAGATGCTGTACTTGCATTTGCTTTCAACCAGGAAGTGCCCTTTACCAATAACCTGGCTGAAAGAGATGTCAGACCAGCTAAGGTCAAAATGAAAGTATCCAATTGCTTCCGCACTTTCGAAGGTGCAGAGATCTATGCCCGAATAGCAAGCTTTGTCTCAACAACCCGGAAACACGACCGGATTGTTTTCTCCGAATTATGTAATACCTTTAGTGGGCACAATTTCTTGACAGGGTAGGATACCCCGCCAACCAGTAACGAAATAGCAATGAAATCAGAAAGAGTTGAGATAGAATTATATCCTTATGAGTTCGAAGCGTTAAAGGCGAACAGGATGATCAGCGATATGTGCGGTCGGTATTTGAAATCAGTAGAGAAGCGTGGTGACTATGTCGTGCTTGATCTATCTATTCAAGAAGCAAATGATTTGGCTGGTTGGGTAGCTGCTGAGGCAAATCACGCGAAAAGCGATCAGGAAAGTGAGCTCCTTAATTCAGCTTGTGATGCCATAGAAACGAATATTTAAAATTCATTACAGGGTAGTATACCCTGGTAAACAGTTACTTAAAATATTAAAAATGAGGGACATAATAAGAATGGAGGAATATCAGTAAAGCATCGTGAACTATACTATTCTTACTTTAATTTTGTTATAGAGGTACACAAACCGATACACAACGACATGCTGATGAGGCACTTAAAATCTGTCTTCTTCTGAAAAAGAATAATACTGTTAATTAAAAATTTCTTCGGTTAATTTTTCTTAAATTATTTCCATTCTATAAACAATACAATCCTGATAAAAAAGCAACAATCAGAAATTGGTACTCTATCGGTTCTATCTTAAAAACAAAACAGATGTTTTGAAACTCGACATTCAATTATTAAATGAACTTTTAAAAAAATAAACCATGGAAAACACGATTTTGCTGTGGGTAGGGTTTAATGTATTTGTAATCTTGATGCTTGCATTGGATCTCGGAGTATTTCACCGGAAGGCACATGAAGTAAAATTCAGGGAGGCAATCACATGGACCGCAGTATGGATTCTGTTAGCACTTATTTTTAATGCCGGTGTATGGTATTACTTTGGTGAGGTAAAAGCCCTTGAGTTTTTAACCGGATACATTGTTGAGAAATCACTTAGTGTTGACAATATTTTCGTTTTTGTTTTGATTTTCTCATCATTTCAGGTTCCATCAATATACCAGCATAAGGTGCTTTTCTGGGGAGTTCTTGGAGCTTTAGTCATGCGTATTATTTTTATCTTAGCCGGTGTTACATTAATTACCAAATTCCATTGGATCATTTATGTTTTCGGTGTCTTCTTAATACTGACTGGTATCAAAATCGCTCGTGATAAAGGAACTAAAATAAATATTGCCAATAGTCCTGTACTAAAATTAATGCGTAAATTTATTCCGGTTACTTCTGGCTACCATGGATCTAATTTCACTGTTAGGATTAATAAAAAATTGCACGCTACACCGCTTTTACTGGTACTCATTCTTGTTGAAACCACGGACCTGATATTTGCTGTTGATTCGATCCCAGCCATTCTGGCTATCTCAAACGATTCGTTTATTGTTTATACCTCGAATGTTTTTGCGATCATGGGTTTACGTTCACTTTATTTTGCACTTCAAGGATCTTTAAAGTATTTTACATACCTTCATTACGGGCTTGCTTTAATACTGATATTTGTAGGTATCAAAATGCTGATCTCTGATGTGTATAAACTCAATCCTTTTCTTTCGCTTGGCATAATTGGCTTTATCCTTGCAGGAAGTATTGCTGCTTCGTTTATATGGCCGGTAAAAGAAAAGAATAACTAAGTCTGACGGGCTCTTTTCTGAAGTTTCACTGCAGGAAGTTTTATTCTCAATAGCAAAATTCAGAATTTATCAAAATTCAGACTATTAGGAATAGGGTAACTTTTTCCTTTAATTTTTGTTATTCTATAATGTGGAATAAAATTTACTTAACTTCCTGATGAACCCTTCTGCTAAGCTTACCTTCGGAATAAAGATTGTTTAACAATAATGGTCTATTGTTTAACTAACATAAAAACTATGCAAAAAGTTGAAACAATAAAAATGGAGTTGTCAATAGTTCAACATAAAGAATTGATCAACTTATTGAAAACCCGTTTTGAGAAAAACAATTACAGGCATAAAGTACTGGAATGGGAGAAAGTACAAGCCAAGCTGGAGGGTAATAGTGGGAAACTGTGGTCACTCAACGAGATGGAAAGAAGTGGAGGCGAACCGGATGTCGTTAATTATGATAAAAAAACCGGTGAATATATTTTCTATGATTGCTCACCGGAAAGTCCAATTGGCCGCAGAAGTTTATGTTATGATCGTCAAGCACTTGATTCAAGGAAAGCAAATAAACCGGATAATAACGCGATTGATATGGCTGTTGCTATGGGCATTGAACTTTTAACAGAAGAACAATACAGGGAGCTGCAGAATCTTGGGAATTACGACAATAAAACATCGAACTCAAAACTGCTGTTTCCCGTAATTCCAATGAATCTCCTTCAAATGGTTTCATTGTAGTATGCCTGGCGCCAAACAAAACGGCACGAATCATCTGTTTTAAAGTTGCTGTTATTGCAACATGAATTTTCTCCGGGATCCAAT
>JBBRVC010000181.1:0-5146 GCA_038247205.1 Bacteroidales bacterium | reverse complement strand
GTTTGACGAATAATTCCGGCTCAGAATCCTCGTCCAAACATACCCCACAGAGTAACATGCATCTCTTCCCACTTGTTCATAGCCGAACCGGCAAAACTATTCGTATATGATGTGACAAATTTCCTTGCCTCATCATGTTTGCCTGCCTTTACCAATTCAACAACTTTCTGGTCAAGTGCAGGAAGCTCACCAAATGCTTTATCTTCAAATTCCTTGATTGCCGGTTCAAGAAGTGTCCTGCCTTTTGACCAGTTAACGGTTGCAAGTCTGTTGGCCTCACGGAACGACCATATGGCTGCATCGGTTGTGTAGCGAGGCTGTCCGCATACACTAAACGACGAAGGGAGACTGAGAACACCTGAAAAAATCGGTATTCGCGGACTCTGCCCCGGGTTATCGAATGAAAACCAGGCAATTGCACCAACTTCATCCGGCAGCCAGCTGCGGCACTGTATAACATGTGAGTAAGAGCATCCTGTAATAGCGATTGTCCTCTGGCGCTCGACAATACCCGGTTTTATCTCGTTTAAAAGTGTCCTTAAGTCATTGCTCATCCAGTTGTTTATAACAGGAGATTTAACTTTCTTTTCAACTTCAACTCCATCTTTGTCTTTTTCCTTAACTGTTACTAACAAGTTCTTTGTCATATCCCATTGAGTTCCTTCATAGGTCTCGCTGAAGTATTTCATCACGTCACGTGGAGAAAGTTTTTTGGTGGGCTTAACTGAGAATGGCAGTTCTTCTGCTTCAAAGGACAGGTTTAACGATGGCGCAAGTGTGCTCAGAACATAAAATTCCCTGATAGCAAAAGGTTTCTTTCCATTAATCACTTTCCAGAATTTGAATGGCTCTTTGCCATCCCAGTAGCTTAGTTTTTTTGCAACATTTTGAATATCTGTGCTGTACATAAATAATTCAGGATTATTAAAATCTATATCAGATATCCTGGGAATATTTGCACAGATCCCGACATGATCATCAGGAATTCTCTGGGCACACCATATGGCAGAAGGCTTTCCTTTGCCGGAGCCCGCGATTTCGAGTTGCCAGACCTCTTTAGGATCGGCAATGGTTATGCATTCTGCTAGGTCGGCGTAACCGTATTGCTCAGCCAACTTACCGATAAGAGCAATTGCTTCCCTCGCTGTTGTACAACGTTGCAGAGCGATTTTTTCCAGTTCTTCGATCATAAAGAGACCCTCCTTATTAATAAGGTCTTCTCTTCCGTATATTGTTGTTTCTCCGATTGCAAGTTGCTTTTCATTTAAGCAGGGATAGGCGGTATTAAGGAAAGCATATGTTTCCTTAACGCCGGGGATCTCACCTTTCTTGATAACCTTCGTCATGTCCCATGCCGCTTCCGAATGAAGCATGTTCCAATAGATGGGCTCCATTACAACCGAGTCGGTTTTCTTATGGGGAAAGATTTCGAGCCAGGTTCTGTAGTTGCCATCGCAGCTGTGTGATGTCATAACTGAACCATCGGTGGAAGCAAGTCTTCCAACCATAATTGTGGTACAGTTTTCTCCATATCCGGGTCCATCAGTGTCAATATCCCTGTACTGGGCAATAGCTACAACCGGAAAACCTAACAAGATTATAAGTGCAACAAGAATTTTTGTAACGAAATAATTTTTCATTGTAGTAATTTTAAGATCGTATTGTGTTCATCTGAAAACAGATATTTATAAAAAGAGGCTGCCTTTATAAGACAGCCTCGTATAATACTCAGGTAGTTCTACTAATTAAAAATATATCTGAGTCCTAATTGGAACTGATATCTTGAGCCCAAACCAAAACTATTAATGAATGTTTTGTCTAAAGGCACTTTGTTAGCAAAGTCGAAGTAGTTAAAACTATAGCGAGGTGCTCCTGACGGGCCGCTATAATCACGGAATTGCAATACGTTAAATCTCTTAACAGACTGAATTATCCCCCACTCAGAATTTATTAAATTCCCAACATTCATAATATCCAAAGTAAACTCCAGAACATTCTTTTTACCTGAAACATTAATATTAAAGTCCTGAGTAAAACGAAGATCAAACTGATGTATGAATGGGTAAACAGAATGGTTTCTGTCTGCAATCTGACCTCTGTGACTTTTTAAATAATCGTCTTGCTCAATATAAGTATCGAGCTGGGCATAAATTTCAGCAGGTGTTCTTAAGTCTACCAACGATCCGGAAGTCCTGTCAGGAATTAATATGATATCATTTATGTCTATTGGAATATACATCAGATCATTACCTGAAACACCATCTCGATTCAAATCACCCGAATATGAATATGAATAACGGCCGCTCTGTGAGCCAATATAGATCAAAGATATTGCTGAACTGAAATTTTTCAGATATTCAACCTTATAGCTTACATTTCCAACTATCTTATGAGGTTGATCGTAATTTGAGAATGCAAGATCAGGAATGTTTGGATTACTTTTAACATAATTAAAGTTGAAAGCTGATGATGCTACTGATCCCGGATTACTTGTAAGGTCTTTAGTTTGTCCATAAGTATATGCAGCCATTATATATAATCCAAAATCGAAGTCTTTACTTAACTGAGCAGTAACGAAATATGAATATCCCTTATTAATGTTATCTAATACATATGCGCCGGTAATATTTTGATTGATTCTGGTACCAACAAGTTTGGGAGGGCCTGTTACATCGGCTGGGAATAATGCTCTTCCATCAGGAAGTGTAAGAGTAGGAATAGGCAAGTTATCATTCCTGTGGTAAACAGCATTAATATCTTTTGTAAATAATCCTTCCAGTGTTCCTACGATTCCAAACGGCAATTTTTGATCAACAGCCAGATTTGTGCGAAATACCTGAGGGAACTTGAAATTTTTAGATGTTACATTTATCTCAAAGGATGAAGGGGTTGTTGCATTTGTTGGAATATGGGTATTTACGTCTGCACTAAAAGGATAGCTTGAAATAGGAACAGTCGTTGTTGCTGTTGCCTCAATTCTTCCCCATAATAATCCATTGTTACTTGCCTGGTTAGAAATCCAGACAAAAGGTATTCTTCCGGTGAATATACCTAAACCTCCACGAATTTGTGTATTCCTATTGCCAAAAGGATCGAAGTTGAATCCAAGTCTGGGAGAGAAAAGAGGTGCTGTCTCCGGAAGCTGTCTAACATCAAGTGACTCAGATTCCCCTGTATAACCATTAATGAATGAAAGTGGATCCAAAGCAGGATTTTTAGCAAGATTATCAGGATAGAAAGGCATGTCAATACGTAATCCTGCTGTAAGTTTCAGTTTATTAGATGCTTTCCATTCATCCTGTACATAAACACCTATCTGGGATGCTTTCAGTTTGGCTAAAGGTGCCGGATCTCCTGCTACTGCAGAATATTGCAGTTGATAATTCGCTAAAGCTGTGGAAACTCCATTTATATCATTATAAAAATCATTGAGAGAATTATAACGATAATATCCATACAACTGACGCATATAACCATTTTCAAATTTGAATGATTCCAGTGAGGCCCCGGCTGTCAAAGTATGCGAGCCCATGTATATAGTGAAATTATCAGAAACCTGGAAAACATCAGTATTAAGAATATTATTTACTGAAAATTGTTCGTACCCAAAGGAAGTATAAGTGGCGCCACCCATTAGTATGTCAACCATCGGAAATGCTTTTCCGCTTGGACTTTCACGATAATCCCTGAATCCGGTCCATCCCACAATAAGATTATTTGATGCAGAATTTCCTATTTTGCTGTTTAATTCAGCAATAACTGAATTAATGTTGTTGTAAATAAGGTACCCATTACCTGAGAATCCCAGATAATTCGCGCCATTTGACCTGCCACCTACTGAATTTGATGTACTTGGAGGATTATCTCTAAATGATTTAAGATAGTTATATCTTAAACTGAGTTTATTATTTGAGTTAAGGTTGTAATCTAACCTTATTAAGAATTTATCATTCGAGGTCCTGAACTTATAGTTTTCATAGTCTCCGGGGTTATAATCAAATCTTTCGATTAAAGTGGTTTTTAATAAATCCAGATCGGAAGCGAGCACTCTTGATACATTATCTCCAGGTGTTCCTGTGTTTGCAAGAAAATTATGTGCTGGATCGGTTCGTCTTTCAATTTCACCGTTCATAAAGAAGAACAATTTATTTTTAATGATTGGGCCTCCCAGTCGAAAACCTGTTTGTTTCTGTGAAAAGTCACTATTTGTAACTTCTGTTTCACCAACTTTTGTTCCGATAAAATTTTCATTTCTCCAATATTGATACACAGATCCGCTAAATTCATTAGTTCCACTTCTTGTAATTGCATTGATACCTGCACCTGTGAATCCGCTCTGACGAACGTCGTATGGAGCTAGTGAAACCTGAATAGCTTCAATTGCGTCAAGACTTATAGGTTGTGCATTAGTTTGTCCTCCCGGAGCTGATGCAAGACCAAATGAATTGTTAAATACTGACCCGTCAATTGATAAATTATTGTACAAGCTATTTCTTCCTGCAAAGTTGGATCCCGAACTTTGTGGAGTTAGTCGAGTCATATCATTAATACTTCTGCTAATTGTTGGTGTATTAGCAATCTGATTGGTAGACACACTTGTAGCAGCGCCAGTCCTCCCTGAATTAAAGGTTTTGTCTGCAATAGCGACAACAGTAACTTCTCCTAATTGTGTACTTGCCTCTTCTAAACTTATATTTAGAGTAGAAGCCTCTCCCAGATACAATGTGTAATCAGTGAAAGTTTTTTTAATGAATCCAACAAAAGAAGTTTCGATTCGATAAGGGCCTCCCGGACGCATCCCCTGGATAGTATAATAACCATCGGGATTCGAAATAATTCCGTATTGAGTTCCGGATGGAATATGTACAGCAATAACCGTTGCGCCAGCTAAGGGCTGACTTTTGCTATCCAGTATTCTGCCGTTAATTCCTGATGTTGTTGCTCCCTGTCCAAAGATCACTATCTGAGTGAAAAGGAAAACCAACATGGAAAAGAAAAGTTTGAATTGCTTCATCATAAAGTTAAGTTTAAGGTTTAAAAAATATTTTTCAAGGTTAGGGTAATCATCTGATTATTTGAACACAGGAACATTACATTTTTGTTAAATACGGGTCAACAATTTACAGTTCTTTCGAAGAAACTTTGT
>JBBRVC010000180.1:0-5160 GCA_038247205.1 Bacteroidales bacterium | reverse complement strand
CGGCAGAATCGGCCAATTCCTGAAGAATGGGAACACAGATTGCATCGCCCGCAGGATCTGAAGCCGTGAATTTTTTACTGAAAATATGGAACCAGATGGTTACTCCCTTGTCTTTCACTTTTGGAAAGAATTCAAACAACTTATGATCAAAATGCTGTTCAGTATCAAGATCTATACGAGCCCATATCATGAAGACTTGCAGGTCTTGCTTATCCATAGCTTCAATCTTTTTGTCCATTTGTTCGGAGTTTCCAAAACCTACTTCCACTCCATCAAAGCCAATGTCCTTCATTAATTTGGCCTGATATTCCGGGTCGTTTTTATAAGGGTGGGTACCTGAGAAAGCATCTGCAAAACAAAAAAACTTCGGATTAAACACTTGTGCCTGAACTCCATTGGAAAAGAAATAAAACAAGCAAACAGCAAAAAATATTTTTTTCATAATGTATTAATATTAAAAGATTTAGATAACTTCAAAATTCGTAAACCAGCTTTATAATTCCCTGATCCATATATTCCGGTAACTAACGCGGCTTTTATGTTCCTGAAGCTGAAGTGGTAGCTTCTGAGGATGAGCATTGTATTCCGTAAAATCTCCATGACCTGTAGTTCCTTTCAGAGTTGCCTGATTTTGGATCAGTATTCCATTCTGAAACACTGTAACTTTCCCCGGGGAATTCAGAGACTTATCTGCATTGAACCGCGGAGCGGTAAATACAATATCATAAACCTGCCATTCTCCGGCAGGGCGGCATGCATTCACTAATGGTTTGTACTGTTTGTAGATGCTGCCTGCCTGCCCGTTATAGTATATTATATGTTCATTCTGCCAGGAGGAATAAATCTGGACCTCATACAAACCCATAAGATTAATCCCCGAATTGCCCCATTTAAGGGTATCGGTTTGCATTTCACAGGCAGGAACCTTCCATTCAACGTGCAGCTGGCAGTCACCAAAGGGGCGTTTGGTAGCAATAGAACCCGTGCCTGGTACCACTGTGAAATAGTCGCCATTTATCGTCCAGGGCATCTGCTTCCCACTTTTCGCAACACTTTCCCATTGATCAAGGCTATTTTTATTGAAAAGTACGATAGCATCAGAAGGTGCATCTGAATTGGTGCCAGGTTGCACTATAACCGGTTTCTCTGACCAGTCTTCAGGATTGTTCTTTGGCTTTTGCTTGGCAACTACCAAAGCATCATTAGATTGTCCATAACTGCCGATATAAAAAAATAACAGGGCAGCGATACTCCAAATTTTGTAATTTTTGCGTTTCATAACATCAATTTTTTAATAAAAAAAAACATCAAAATATCAATTATAACAGGCTCTTTTCGGTGATTCACCATCAAAACCGGCAAATTCCCTGTTAATTAATCCGATCTTCTAAATTACAAGGTCCTTCAACTTCCAGGGATCGCGTTCTTCACGACTGCGCATGGCATTTGCCTCAGCATCGTTAACGAACTCTTCTTTTTCCAAATCCCAGTTAAGTTTCCTGCCTAAAAGCATGGAAATGTTCCCTATGTGGGTCATGGTTGAAACCCTTTGAAGATCTTCTACCGGGTGAAAAGTTTCTTTACGGGTTTTGATGCACTCTAAAAAGTTGGCATGTTCACTGGCACCAGTCACCAGGTGTATATCACTTGGAGCTATTACAGAATTGAGTATCTCAGGAGAGCTTGCTTCAAGTACCCCTGCCCAACCACTTATTTTAAGCCAACCACCTGTACCATAACAGATGATTTCCCTGCTATCTGAATGTACATCAAGTACTACCCCGTTTTTATACAAATAGGTGAGGTTGTACGTCTCTGCAGTGTTATAAAATTTCTCTGTGGGGAACACACCTTTTCCTTCTACAGAAATAGGCCCTGATTTTTCTGTGCCATTGGCACGCTGCGCTGTGTCAAGCATATGCGCGCCCCAATCAGTAAAGGTACCGCCCGAATAATCAAAATTGAAACGGAATTTCCCGTGGCAACGCCCAGGGAAATATGGGGCTTCGGGCGCAGGCCCTAACCACATGTTGTAATCGAAACCCTCAGGGGCAGGTTGAAAAACAAGATCTCCGGGTTTGCTACGAACAGTGCCGCTTAAAAGCCCACAAACAACTTTTTCCAATTTCCCAATCCTACCATTCCTTACCAGTTCGGCCATCCGCAGATATTGGGAAAGTGAACGGTCCTCAAGGCTGGTTTGGTAAATACGGTCGTGCTTAGCTACCACATTGCACAATATTCTGCCCTGTTCTATAGTTTGGGTAGGTTTTTCGCAACAAACATCTTTACCTGCCTGAATGGCAAGTACCGACATTGGCACATGCCAGTGATCGGGGGTAGAAATCTGTACGGCATCAATGTCTTTTCGTTGAAGCACCTCTCTAAAATCATTGTAAATTTTACAGTCTGTGTTACTGTATTGGGTATCAATAATGTTTTTGGCCTTTAGTGCGTGCTGGACATCAACATCGCACACGGCAACTACCTTGCAATTATCGAGTTTCAGATAAGCTGCGAGATTCCAGCCAATACCGTGGCTACCGGTACCAATCATCGCTAGGTTTATTTTATCGTTTGCGCCAAATGCGCTGGCTTTAATTATTGTTGGAAATACTAGTACTCCTCCTGCAATAAGTCCGGTATTTTTAATGAATTTTCTTCTGTCGATTGACATAACTATAGGTTTTAAATTGTTGTTTTATAAAAAATTGACGATTTATAACTTTTTCATATACTTTTCTGTTTCCAGTTGAGCCCGATCTTCAAGTTTAAGGTAATGACACAGATTAAACTGTAGCACCTTTATCCTTTAATTTAGGAATCAAATCATATAATCGTGGATCAATAGCTTCCTTAGCTTCCAGATCTACCTTTGCTCAAACCATAAACACTTTTAAATTTTGCTGATATACAGCTTCCAATTTTTTATCGTTTTGTTCCAGTGAACCTGCACTCATTTCTATTCCGTCAAAGCCAAGTTCTTTTAATAGTTTGGTCTGGGCGATAGGGTCGGACGAATATTCCGATCTTGAGAAAGCATCTGCAAAACAAAAAAACTTCGGATTAAACACTTGTGCCTGAACTCCTTTGAAAAAGAAACAAAACAAGCAAACAGCAAATAGTAATTTTTTTCATAATGTGTTAGTATTAAACATTTTAGATGTCGTCAAAATTCGTAAACCAGCTTTATAATTCCCTGATCCATATATTCCGGTAACTAACGCAGCTTTTATGTTTCTGGAGCTGATCCGATCTTCTATATTACAAGGTTTTTCAGTTTCCATGGGTCTCGTTCGTTTCTGGTGCGCATTGCATTGGCTTCCTGATCATTCACAAATTCTTCTTTCTCCGGATTCCAGTTAAGCTTTCTTCCCAGAAGCATAGCAATATTTCCCATGTGGGTTATTGTTGAAACACGATGAAGATCTTCAACAGGGTGAAATGTTGCCTCGCGGGTTTTAATGCACTTCAGAAAATTGGCATGTTCGCTGGTATCTGTGCTGAGATTTGTCTCCTCTGGTTTAATCAAAGAATTGAGTATCTCTGTTGAACTGGCTTCAAGAATACCTGCCCAGCCTTTTATTCTAAGCCATCCGTCAGTGCCATAGCAAGCAATTGATCTACTATCTGAATGAGCTTCCATAATTACTCCATTTTCGTAGGTATAGGTAATGTGAAATGTTTCAGCAGTGTTATATATTGTCCCAGTACCAAAAATACCAGTACCTTCCACAGATACAGGACCTGAATTTTCTGTACCATTGGCACGTTGAGCAGTATCTATCATATGAGCTCCCCAATCGGTCAGTGCACCTCCTGAATAATCAAGAACATGTCGAAACTTGATATGGCAGCGTCCGGGGCAATAAGGAGCCTCAGGAGCCGGGCCAAGCCACATGTTGTAATCGAATCCTTTTGGAACAGGCTGAACAACAAGATCTCCGGGCTTGAATTTAAAGTCTCCTCCTGAAAGACCGCACACTATCTTTTGAAGCTTTCCAATCCTTCCATTTCTTACAAGTTCAGCCATCCTTAAATATTGGATAGTCGCCCTGTCTTCAAGACTGGTTTGGTAAATACGATCATGTTTGGCAACCACGTTACAAAGAGTCCTCCCTTGTTCTATCGTAAGGGTGGGCTTCTCACAACACACATCTTTGCCTGCCTGAAGAGCAAGCACCGAAAGCGGAACATGCCAGTGGTCAGGAGTAGAAATCTGTACGGCATCAATGTCTTTTCTGAGTAGTACTTCTCTGAAATCGCTGAATGTTTTGCAATCTTTATTTTCATAGCGTTTGTCAGTCAGGCTTTTGGCTTTAAGAGCATGCTGGTCATCAACATCACACACAGCAATTACCCGGCAGTTAGCAAGTTTCAGGTAAGCCGCAAGATTCCAGCTGATACCGTGACTGCCAGTCCCGATCATACCGATCGTTATCTTATCGTTGGCACCAAATGCGCAAGAGTTGATTATAGTTGGCATTACGATAACCCCTCCTGCAACAATGCCGGATCTTTTAATGAATTCTCTTCTATCAATTGACATAACTATTGTTTTAAAAAATGTTGCTTTTATGAAATAATTGATGACTTATAGCTTTTTCATATACTTTTTCCATGCCGCCATCGATGTTTTAAGGTAATCTTCCGGTTTACCAGGTATTTGATAACACTGTAATCCAACAGGTCCTTTATAATTATTTTTTTTCAGTATTTTCAGAACTTTCAGAACATCGAATGAGCCTTTACCCAAGGGTTGGATCAGGCGATCCCACTCCATTTCGTTGGTTGCTCCATCATCAGCTCCGTTTATTGAAACAGCGAAGAGATATGGGCAGGACTTAGCCAATTCTATATCCAACTGATCCCTTTCTTCCAGTTTCAGGTAATGGCACAGGTTAAATACTGCTCCTATATTTCTACGGTTAGCCTTTTGAGTCAGCCGTACTGCATGTCCAACTTTGATCAGCCAGTCACTTTGGTGCGGATATAGCGCTATTCTGACTCCATATTTAGCGGCAGAATCGGCCAATTCCTGAAGAATGGGAACACAGATTGCATCGCCCGCAGGATCTGAAGCCGTGAATTTTTTACTGAAAATATGGAACCAGATGGTTACTCCCTTGTCTTTCACTTTTGGAAAGAATTCAAACAACT
>JBBRVC010000179.1:0-5205 GCA_038247205.1 Bacteroidales bacterium | reverse complement strand
TGTTTGTGTTTATAGGCAGTTCATCTGCCTGGGCTCAGACAAAGGTCATTACAGGTACCGTTACTTCTTCCGTGGAAGGAGAAGGTGCAATTCCGGGTGTATCTGTTTCTGTAGCAGGCACAACTATAGGTGCCATTACAGACATTGATGGGAAGTTTACTCTTTCTGCTCCTGCAAATGCAAACACTCTTGTATTCTCATACATAGGTATGGCAAGACAGGAAGTTACTATTGACGGACGTTCAGTCATTAATGTATCAATGGAGTCCCACTTAACTGGTCTGGATGAAGTTGTTGTTACAGCTCTTGGGATTTCCCGCGAAAAGAAATCTTTGGGTTATGCTACCCAGGAAGTTAGCGGAGATGCTATTGCAGGTGTTAAAACATCAAATTTCATGAACTCTCTTTCCGGAAAAGTATCCGGTGTCGTTATTAAGAAGAATCAGAATATGGGCGGTTCAACAAACGTTATAATGCGTGGGAGTAAATCATTACAAAATTCTAACCAGGTATTGTATGTAGTTGATGGAGTTCCTATTAACAATAATATCGGTTCATATACCGGTCAGGCTACTGGTGCCGTAGGTTATGATTATGGTAATGCTGCAAGTGATATTAATCCTGAGGATATTGCATCAGTTAACGTATTGAAAGGTTCTGCTGCTACCGCTCTGTATGGATCACGTGCATCAGGTGGTGTTATTATGATTACTACCAAAAAAGGTACTGCCGGTTCTAAAAATGGTATTGGAGTCACCCTGAATTCAAATGTTACATTCAGTTCTATTGATAAATCAACATTCCCAACTTACCAGGATCAGTATGGCGCCGGTTATGGTGCGTATTACGGACCTGATGAAGATGGATGGTTCGATAGAAGAACAACTTCAGGAAGCTTAACCGGATCTGCTTCTGATCCCCTTGTTGACTGGGTTCCTACTACCGAAGATGCATCATATGGTGCAAAATATGATGGGCATGAAGTTTGGGGATGGTATTCTGTTGATCCGGCTTCTCCATGGTATAAGCAGTCAAAACCATGGTTGCCGGCAGAGAATGGCGCAATAACATTCTTTAACAGCCCTATAACTTATACAAATTCTGTTTCAGTTGATAAATCAACCGAGAATTTTACTGCCAGGTTATCATATACAAATTACAATACAACAGGTTTAATGCCTAACAGTAAGTTGGATAAAAATAGTTTGCTTGTTAACGGAAGCTGGACTATTTCTAAAAAACTTACAGTTTCAGCATCAGCAAACTTTGTTCAACAGAAAGCTACCGGTCGTAACTCAACAGGTTATAACGATAATATCCTTTCCAATATGCGTCAGTGGGCTCAGACCAACGTAGATTACAAAGATCAATTAAGAGCTTATGAGTTGACAAAACGTAACCTGACATGGAACTATAATTCGGCTCTTAATTATCCAATTTATACTGATAACCCTTATTTTCAGAGATATCAGAATTATCAGAATGACTCACGCACAAGAACGATTGCCAATATGTCATTTGATTATAAGATCCTTGACTGGGTAAGCTTTTTTGCCCGTGCATCTGTGGATCAGTATTCTGAATTCCAGGAAGAGCGGAGAGCGGTAGGTAGTATTGCTACAGCTTTTGGTGTAAGCAGGGCTAACCAACAATCAGGTTATCTCCGCAGAGATAATACCTTTAGTGAATATAACTTCGATGCAATGTTGAACTTTAAGAAACAACTTACAGAAACATTAAGTCTGAATGGAATCTTAGGTTTCAATGAAAGAAGGACTAATAATTCTTTCTTTACAAATTCAACAAACGGAGGTCTGTTTGTTCCAGGTATCTATTCACTGCAAAATAGTGTGAGCCCACTGCCGTACCCTGTTGAGAATGTGCCTAAAATCGGAGTCAGAAGTCAGTATGCAAGTGTATCACTTGGTTACAACAACTTCCTTTATTTAGATGCAACTGCCCGTCAGGATTATGCTTCCACATTGCCTGAATCACAGAATAAATATTTTTATCCTTCATTAACCGGTGCATTTGTTTTCTCTGAAATTTTAAAAAGAGATTGGTTATCATTTGGTAAATTTAGATTAAACTATGCTCAGGTGGGTAACCTTGCAGGTTTTGATCAGCTCATTGATACCTATGTGGTAAATACTCCAATGAACGGTGCAAATAATGTTCTTCCAAACACGAAAAAGAATCCTGATCTGAAAAACGAGAGGACTAACAGTATTGAAACTGGAGTGGAAATGAACTTTTTCCAGAACAGACTTGGATTTGACCTTGCACTCTACAAAACAAATTCACTTGATCAGATCATGCCTGTTCCTGTCAGTCAGACAAGTGGATACGCATTTTTAATGGTTAATGCCGGAGAGATTGAGAACAAAGGTATTGAAGTGGCTCTTAATGGAACTCCTTTAATTAAGGGAGACTTCTCATGGAATGTTACATTAAACTGGTCTAAAAACGTAAATAAAGTTGTTTCCCTTTACCCCGGAATTAATAATCTCCAGCTTGGATCTTTTCAGGGTGGTGTAACACTTAATGCTACTATTGGTGAAGCCTATGGAGTACTTAAAGGATCGGATTATACCTACGATAATGATGGTAATAAAATTCTTAGTGCAGTAACAGGTAAACCTATTAAGTCATCAACAGCAACTGAAGTGATCGGTAATGTTAATCCTGACTGGAACGCAGGTATCTTTAATACATTCACCTATAAAAATGTATCGATGGGATTCCTATTTGACGTGCAGCACGGAGGTGATATTTTTTCACTTGACATGTATTATGGATTATCAAGTGGATTATATCCTGAAACTGCAGGCTTAAATGATCTGGGAAATCCTGTCAGGGATCCTGTTGTTGGAGCGCCGGGTGCATATGATGCCACAAGTGGTGGTTACTTAATTGAAGGAGTTAACGTAGTAAGAGATGCTGCTGGAAATATTGAAAGCAGTACTCCTAATAAAACACGAGTTAAAGCAACTACTTACGCCGGATGGGGATATGCAGCCGAACCTAATAAAGCATTCATTTATGATGCGGGTTATATTAAACTGAGAGAGGTTTCTTTATCTTATTCATTACCGTCAAATATATTGAGTAAGACCTTCATTAAAGGAGCCTCATTCGGAGTGATTGCTTCCAACGTCTGGATTATGCAGAAAAACATCCCTTATGCTGATCCCGAATCAGGTTTGTCAGCAGGGAATATTCAGGGGTATTCAATTGGTTCACTTCCAAGTACCCGTGATATCAGCTTCAACGTTAAACTTAATTTCTAATCTTGAGACTAATGAAAAAACTATTAATACTTTTTATGGTCTTCATAACGTTTTCTGCTTGCAGTAAATTGGAAGATCTGAATACCAATACCAAGGATTTTACCGTAGTTCCAGGTGAAGCTATTTTTAACGGAGCTACCAGAGCCTTAGTAAACCAGATGTTTACACCTAACGTAAACTCTAATAATACACTGCTGTGGATTCAGCATTGGGCTGAAACTACGTATCCTGATGAAAGTCGATATGATATGGTAACAAGACCGGTTCCTGCAAATCATCAGAATGCTATCTACCGTACGGTTCTTGCTAACTATAAGGAGGCTGCGAAGCTGATATCAGCCAAAAACATAGTTCTTCCTAATGAAGAGCTTATAAGAAAAAATCAGCTTGCTATAATTGAAATTATGTCAGTATATGCGTGGAGCAATCTGGTTGAGACTTATGGCAACATTCCATATACCAAAGCCCTTGATTATGCAGATCCCACTCCTGCTTATGATGATGGTCTTACGGTTTATAAAGATCTCATTACAAGATTGAACGCTGCCCTTGCAAACATGACTCCAACATCAGCGGGTATGCCATCAGGTTATGATAACATTTATGGTGGCACTGCCGCCGGAACTGTAAACTGGATTAAGTTTGCCAACACCCTTAAATTAAGGATGGGATTACTGCTTGCTGATCTGGATGCTGCTTATGCTAAACCTGTTATCGAGAGTGCTGCGCCTAACGTATTTACTGCCGGCAATAAAGCTGCAATGACTTATCTTTCTGCATCCCCGAATCAAAATCCGGTGTATACTGAACTTGTAGTGAGTGGTCGTAATGACTTTGTAATCACTAGTGTTATGGTTAATGCAATGCAGCCAACTGTTCCGGCAAGTCCTATTCTTGCAGTTACGGTAACCGATCCACGATTAAAATTCTATGCGTCTAC
Source organism: Bacteroidales bacterium (assembly GCA_038247205.1). GTDB lineage: Bacteria > Bacteroidota > Bacteroidia > Bacteroidales > VadinHA17 > LD21. Next base: position 975 of record JBBRVC010000179.1, on the reverse strand, counting down.
TGTTGAAGGAACTACCACATACTTAGGAGGAAGCCAGGGTGAGCCTAACTCTTATCCTACTTATTCTCATGTTAATCCTGCCCTTTTAACCTCTACAAGAGAAGTTGTAATTATGGATTATGCTGAGGCTGAATTTTTACTGGCTGAGGCTGTTGAGAGAACTTTTGCTGTAGGTGGAACTGCCGAAGGGCATTATAACAACGCAATTACTGCTTCAATAACTTATTGGGGTGGTACAGCTGCTGAAGCAGCAGCCTATCTGGCTCAGCCTACAGTTGCCTATGCAACAGCCACCGGTACCTGGAAAAAGAAAATCGGAACACAGGCATGGCTGGCTTATTTTCAACGCGGCATGACAGGATGGACTTCATTCAGAAAATTAGATTTTCCTGTACTCGTTGCTCCCGTTAACCATGTAGAGGGTATAGACAGAGTTCCTACACGTTATACTTTTGCTGTTTCAGAACAGAATCTGAATAACGAGAACTATAAAAAAGCAGCTTCAGATATAGGTGGTGATAGCCCAATCAATAAACTTTTCTGGGATAAATTTTAATACTCACAGTTTAAGCTTAGAAAGACCTAAAACGAGGTTGTCCTTTGGGACAACCTCGTTTGTTTTTAGTATCAAGTTTGATGAACAATTTTATCTAAAATCAGGAAAAAAGTGTAATAAGTGATTTTTATTTGGAATATTTTTTAAAAATGTTCTATATTCGACCTGTTAAAACTAAACCTAAAACTAATTCGTATGAAGAAACTATTTCTGCTGATTGTTTTGTTTGTGTTTATAGGTGGTTCATCAGCCTGGGCACAGACAAAGGTCATTACAGGTACCGTTACTTCTTCCATTGAAGGAGAAGGTGCAATTCCGGGTGTATCTGTTTCTGTAGCAGGCACAACTATAGGTGCCATTACAGCGGTGGACGGGAAGTTTACACTTCCTAATGTTCCACAGAGTGCTACAACACTGGT
>JBBRVC010000178.1:0-5274 GCA_038247205.1 Bacteroidales bacterium | reverse complement strand
TACGGCATCTATATCATTGTATTTCAGCAAATTATCAACTTTTTTAAAAAAACCCGAAGAGCATATTTTGTCTGTAAGTTTTTGTGTCATCTCATCTTTCGAAAGGTCGAGAAAAGCAACCCCGGCATTCTTTACATCGGTGCTTACGGCGAAACCAAATATTAGTATTTGTGCAGCAGGTATTCCGAATAGAATAATCAGGGACCGGTAATCCCTGAATATGTGCAGAAACTCTTTTTTTACAAAGCCGATAAAACGATTCATAAATATGGTTGCTTGATCATTGATTCTTTGGTCTTGCGATTTTTATAAATACTTCTTCAACAGATTTCGCATTGTAGTCATTTTTAAGGTTCTCAGGTGTCCCGATGGCCTCTATTTTCCCTTCATTCATAATTGAAACCCTGTCACAATATTCTGCCTCATCCATGTAATGAGTTGTTACAAAGACAGTTATCCCCCTGGTAGCTGTTTCATAGATCATTTCCCAGAAATTCCTACGCGTTATTGGATCAACCCCACCGGTAGGCTCGTCGAGAAATACAATTTTTGGTTCATGAAGTACGGCTACGGAAAATGCCAGTTTTTGCCTGAGGCCAAGGGGCAGATCTGCAATCAATCTGTTTTCATACTCTCTGAAATTTAATTTTTCAAGAAGTTCTCCTGTACGCTTTTTTATAAGATCTTTCCGCATTCCGTAAATACCACCATAAAGGGTGATATTCTCCTTCACAGTCAGATCTTCATATAATGAGAATTTCTGACTCATGTAGCCAATATTCTTCTTTATCTGTTCCGGTTGCCTGTAAGCATCGAACCCAGCTACAATAACTTCCCCTGAAGTAGGTCTGGATAATCCTGACAATATTTTTATAGCAGTTGTTTTTCCAGCACCATTAGCGCCGAGGAAACCAAAGATCTCGCCTTTATAAACCTCAAAATTCAGATTGTCGTTTGCAATGAAATGTCCGAATTTTTTTACTAGGTTCTTAACCGATATCACATTATCATTCATCGGGAATAATTTAGGTTACATCCTTTTTCATCAGTTCAAGGAACCTGTCTTCTATACCGGGAATTATTTCTTCAATTGCCACATTTTGAATTCCCTGATTATTCAAATAGCTGAGAACGGATTCATCAATCCTGTCATCCTTAAATGTTACATGAACCGAATCGCCAAAAGGCCAGGCAGTTACAACTCGGGGGAATTGCCTTAATGCGTTTATAAGCTTATATTTTTCATTAGCTTTTACAGAATAAAGTTTCCCCTTATAGCCCTTAATTATATTTTCAGGCTGATCAACTGAAAGAATCTCCCCGTTCTGGATAAGCGCCACCCTGTCACATTTAATTGCTTCATCCATATATGGTGTTGATACGATGATTGTAATATTATGCTTGCGGAGTTTGGCAAGCATTGTCCAGAATTCGGCACGCGACACTGCGTCAACCCCTGTAGTGGGTTCATCAAGAACAAGCAGGTCCGGTTTGTGTATAAGTGCGCATGACAATGCAAGTTTCTGCTTCATTCCACCCGACAGTTTCCCGGCAAGCCGTTTTTTGAAAGGTTCGATATGTGAATATATATCGGAAATAAGTTCATAGTTTTCTTTTACAGTTGTTCCGAATACTGTTGCATAAAAATTAAGATTTTCCTCAACCGACAGATCCTGGTAAAGGCTGAATCTTCCCGGCATATAGCCAATATGTTTGCGGAGTTCCTTATAGTGAGTTATGCAATCCATATTCATAACCCGCAGCTTGCCTGAATCGGGAAGGAGCAATGTGGTAATAATTCTGAAAAGGGTTGTTTTGCCTGCTCCGTCGGGTCCGATAAGGCCAAATATTTCTGATTCATTTACTGAAAATGAGATATCATTCAGGGCCCTGGTAGCTCCGAAATTTTTACAAATATCAGACGATTCGATTATTTTCTGCATTATTTTAAATTCAGAATATGGCTTCTCCCGGCATTCCCGATTTCATTGTTCCATCATTTTTTACATCAATAGTAACAGCATACACCAGAGTTACTCTCTCTTCTTTTGTCTGTATTATCTTTGGTGTAAATTCAGCTTTTCCCGAGATGTAACTTATTACCCCCGAAAAAGTGATATACTCTTTTGCGCCTTTATCTGTTCTTACAGTGCACTCCTGACCGGTTTTTATGCTTCCCAGTTGCGCTCCGCTGACATATACTTTCAGTTTCATTTCTGTCAGGTTCGCAATTCTGGCAATCGGCCTGCCGGCGGAAATCATTTCACCTTCTTCAGCATATTTTTCTATCAATGTGCCTGTTATAGGACTCGTCACCCTGCTCCTGAGAAGGTGTTCATTAATGGTTGCTTTTTTTGATTCAAAAACTGATAATTCGGCAGTTATTGAGGCTCTCTGTGTGTTATTGGCAGCTATCTGTTTCTCCAGAACAGCTGACTGTCCTATAAGGTCATCGTACTGTTTTTTAGTCGCTGCTTCACCCTTCAGCATATTTTCTATTCTGGAAATATTTATGTTGAGGTTTGTAATTTGCTGATTAAGAATATCGTTTTGGGCATTTATTGAACTGATACGCGTACGCACACCCTTCATCCCTGCATCAATTTCAGCTTTCTGAAGGTGGAAAAGGGTGGTATCGATAAGGGCAATCTCTGAACCTTTTTCAATTTCTGTACCCTCTGTTGCCTCAAACCGAATGACCCGGCCAGAGGTTTCTGCGGAAACTATAATCTCTGTTGCTTCAAAATTGCCAAAAGCATCAGCCTGACTGGTATCGTTTCTGCAACCGGTAACCGCAATTAATGCAATGATTATCAATGATATGGTTTTCATGTTATGCTGGTTTTGTTTTTCGAATATTTTTAAGTTCTAGTCGATATCTTGTCCGCTGATATTCATGTACTCAATACGGGCATTAGCAAGATTGATTTTATGTATTTCATGGTTAATTGCTGCCTGTTGTTCTGAATTAAGTTGATTCAGGTATTCCGTGGCGGTAATTGTTCCGTTTTCGTACTGAGATTCTGCAGCGAGAGTAATTCTGTTTCTCAGAGACATCAGTTCAATATCTGTTTCTAACATTGATTTTAAACTTTCAATTTCAGCCTTTTTAGCTTCCAGCAACCTCTTCAGGTTATCTGACAGTTCGGTTTTTTTGCCTTCGATGATTTGTTGTTGCAGATGGATCTCCTTTTTATCATTCTTTGCCCTGTTCCAATCATATATGTTCCATTTTATTCCTGCGCCCACTATATAATATGCTGCAAATTCATCTCTGAAGAAGTTGCTCCCGGGAGGATTGCCGTAACCTAAAGTTGCGAAACCGAATGCTTTTGGTTTTCTCCTGCTTTCAATCATTTTGAGACCTGATTCAAGCTGTTCGTTTCTCAGATCGAAAAGATGAAGTTCGGGACGAAGGATTTCATCAGATGTTTCATCAGTATTAACAGGTAATATAAGCTCGCTTGAAGAGGTGATATTCTCACCAGTTATGTCCGATAATATTCCAAGTAATGCTTCTTTACGGAGGTCTGATTCAACAATCTGCTGCCTGATCTTAATTTTTTCAGATGTAATTACGTCAATATCAGAATTCAGAATCATACCATTTGCAAGTGCTGATTGCATTGAAGACAGACGCTTGTCGATTATATCAAGGTAATTATCAAACAGTTCCTTCTGCCCGTCGAGCAACAGGATGCCAAAATAGTATGAATTTATCTGTGTTCTGATTTTGTAAAGCTCAACTTCTGTTTGTTTCCCGTTGATATTTCTTCCGGCTTCTTCAAGAATCCTGGCATTTTTAATTGCCCCTCCATCGTAAATCGCCTGATTGATATCAATTGTAACTTTATATTGGTCGTGTGGAAGAGGACTAATTGCTCCGGCTATTCCGGGAATTGGTAGGGATCCAAGCGCAGAGCCAATATCGGCTACTTCAGAATTGTAAAGAGCGGAAGCATTTGCATCAATTGCAGGAAGCCATCCGAGCGTCAGGTTTTGATCTTTAAGTTTCCAGATAGAGTTGTATGTATCCTGTTCCTTTGCCAGTGGAGTTTTAGCTATTGCTTTTTCATAGCATTCCTTAAGAGTAACTATTTTCTGAGACCAGATCGTCGGAGAAATAAAGATCAGTATTGAGGTGATTAAAACGTGTTTCTTCATTTTATATCTTTTTAAAACTGAGTTCCGGGAAACGGAATGCCTCAGGAAATTCTACTTCTTATTTTGCTTTAAAGCTCTGATTACAAATTCTGCTGCAAAGTCTTTTCTTTCTTCAATATAATTTTCAAAGTCAATACCCGACGTTTCAAAGATTGCATTAATTAGCCCTTTAGCTGCAAAAGGAAAAACACTGATGGCAGCGATAGTAGTCATTATCTGGGGCATTGCCTCTTTAGTTAAATTATAATCATTCAATTCATCTTTATGCTGTTCCTCAAGCATTTGCCACAGTTTTGTTATTTCAACCGATTTCAGAATTTTTTTAAACCTGGAAGGATTGCGATTTACTTCATTGAGGATAAAACCTGGCAGCCTTGGATTTTTTTGAAGAAACGAGATATGTTCACGGAAGAAAAAGCGGATTTTTTCTTCCAGGGTAAGATTTTTTTCAAATACCGGAGCAAACTTCATAAATATTTTTCCGGCAACCTTTTCAAAAACCGCATCAAACAGACGATCCTTCGTTCTGAAATAGTAATGCAATAAAGCTTTATTTATCCCGGCATGATTTGCTATATCCTGCATTCGGGCGCCATCCATTCCCTTTTCGGTAAATACTTCCGTGGCTGATTCGAAGATTTTTTCTTTAGTTTGTTTATCGCTTTCTATCATGATATTAGTGTTAACCAAACAGATTAACCAAACAGATTAACCAAATAGTCAAAGATAATAATGATTTTTTAATTTTCCAACAATTGCGACAAAAAATGATACCTGAACAGAATGAGAGGGGTTTAAAATTATATATTATGCACTTGTTTGTTCTGTTTGTTCAGATCATTCGTATATTTGAAATAGCCATTGAATAAGTAGATAAATGATTAAAAATATTTTAATAATAGGAACCGGAGGATTTATCGGAAGTGTAGCGCGCTATTTTGTTTCGATGCTAAACCTTAATATTAATTTCTTTTCAATTCCTGTTGGAACACTTCTGGTTAATATAACCGGCAGTTTCATAATAGGATTTCTTACGGGAATTTCAGAGAAGAGTGATCTTCTCACTCTGGAATGGAGACTTTTTCTGATGGTCGGACTTTGCGGAGGCTT
>JBBRVC010000177.1:0-5307 GCA_038247205.1 Bacteroidales bacterium | reverse complement strand
ACATTACACACAAACATCACAGGTTTCATTGTAAGAAGAAAAAGATCATCAACATACTTCCTGTCTTCATCCTTAATTTCCAGAGTGCGTGCATTGTTAAAGTTTTCAATATGTTCTTTGAAACGTGTAAGCACTTCCATTCCATGTTTTGCATCTTTGTCGCCCGCCTTGGCCGCTCGCGCCAGCCTTTCTATCTTTTTTTCAACCGACTCAAGATCTTTTACCTGCAGCTCCAGATCAATTGTTTCCAGATCTCTGACAGGATTGACCGATCCATCAATATGTATAAGAGTCTCACTGTCGAAACATCGCAGAACGTGAATTAATGCATCTGTGTTACGGATATCTCCAAGAAATTTATTTCCCACACCTTCACCCTTGTTGGATCCTCGTGCAAGTCCGGGAATATCAACAATTTCAACAGTGGTATGAATGATTTTTTCAGTTGGTTCATGTTTCTCAAGTTCATATAACCGGGGATCCGGAACCTGAACTATGCCCATATTTGATTTTGTAGCACTGAATGCAAAAGCGTTGGTTTCGCCTTTTGTATTTGAGATACAGTTAAAGATTGTGGTTTTACCAACATTGGTTATCCCAATTATTCCGCATTGAAGAGCCATCAGATTTTCAGATTATTTGTTTGGGTGCAAATTTATTATAATTCCGGGGATATATCAACATGATCATTTTCTATCTTTAAACCTTTAACCGCATTTTCCATCTAAGAAGAAAATAAGTAATCGAATTGAGTACAGTGAGACCGGAAGAGAACATTCCTGAGTTACTGAAAACCGATCTGAACAAAGGATTCCGGCTTATCGTAGAAACTTACAGTTCAAGGCTATACTGGCATATTCGCAGACTGGTGCTTCTGCACGAAGATGCCGACGATGCTCTTCAGAACACGTTTATTAACGCCTGGAGAGGAATAAAGGAGTTCAAGAACAACAGCTCCCTCTACACATGGCTCTATGCTATTGCGACAAATGAGGCGCTTACTATTATCAATAAGAGAAAAAAAACAAGTACAGAGTCACTGGACGATCTTGAGAGCTACTTTGCGGCATCAATTGAAGGATCTACATGGTTCGATGGAGATGAAGCGCAGGTAAAACTACAAAACGCAGTGCTTCTTCTTCCTGAAAAACAGCGGATTGTATTTAATCTTAAATATTTCGATGACCTTAGCTACGAAGAAATGAGCCGGATACTTGATACTTCCGTTGGTGCTCTTAAGGCATCATACCATCATGCAGTAAAAAAAATTGAAAAAAGCCTGGGTGGCGATTAAACTTTTTATGTAATAAACTATCTAAATGATATATGGAAAAGCTTAATGAAACATATTCAAAAAGTCCTTTCAAAATCCCTGACAACTACTTTGATGATGTGAACAGGAAAATTATTGCTGCAACGGCAGGCACTGAGTCTGAAGCTAAAAAAGTAAGTCTGTATGGAAGGTTAAAACCATATCTGGCAATAGCTGCATTCATTTCCGGAGTAATCCTTATTACCTATACAGCTCTCACATTGTTTCGCTCAGAAAATGTGGATAATGTTATACCTGAGATAAGTATGCAGGAATTTTCCGAATCCTATCTGAATGATATCGACATTACTACTCTTGAAGAAAGCAGTGAAGATATCAGGCTAACAGAAGGATACCGGGAATATGGCAGTCCGGAAATAATTGACTATCTTTTACTTGAAAATATTGACGTTAATGAAATCTATGAACTTTTATAATATTGAGATTATGACATCAAGAGGAATTATGTATCTGATGATATTGTTGTTGATAAACCCCATAAATATTTCAGCACAGAACCAGCGGCTTGAAAGAATGGAAAGACTGGAATCTTACAAAATTGCATTTTTTACTAAACGGTTGAATCTGAGTCCGGAAGAAGCCGAAAAATTCTGGCCGGTTTACAATGATTACCAGGAACAAAAAAACCTGATCCAGAAAGAAAAGGCTGATATAATCAGAAATTTTAATCAGAATGAAACCTCTCTTACGGATAATGAGCTTAATAAATTGGGCGACAAGCTGATTGCTACTATTACCCAGGAATCATCTCTGGCATCAGACTTTCATAAGAAGCTTAAAGAAGTATTGCCGCCGGCAAAGGTGATAAGATTATATCAGGCTGAAAATCAATATAGAATGCAATTACTCAATGAATTGCAGGAACGAAGGCAACCTCAGAACTAAACCGAAAAATAGGTTTCCTGTTTATTTCACAGTTCGGATTTCAGTTCTGACATACTCATCAAGCTTTTCGAGGGAGATTCCCATCTGTTCTCCGGTTGACATGTTTTTTACCTTTACCTCGTTATTCCTGATTTCTTCTTCCCCTGACATTATTATATAAGGGATTTTTTTCAAATCGGCATACAGCATCTGCTTTTTAAGCTTAACTGCATCGGGATATAGTTCGGCACTCACATTCAGTCTCCGCAGACGATGGAGGATTTTAAGCGCCTGTTTTGTTTCTTTTTCTCCGAAATTTAGTATCAGTACTTCTGTCGTATTGACTTTATTTTCGTCAAACAGATTTAACTGGTTTAAGACATCATATATTCTGTCAGCTCCAAAAGAAACACCAACTCCGGAAATTCCGGCCATCCCGAAGACTCCAGTAAGATTATCGTAACGGCCTCCTCCACAAATACTTCCAATGTTTACATCTAATGCCTTTACTTCAATTATTGCACCCGTATAATAATTTAGTCCGCGTGCCAGGGTTAGGTCAAGTTCAACTTCACAATTAAGCGGACTCAGGTTGATGAAGGAGAAGATGGTTCTTAGTTCCTCTATTCCTTTCATTCCTGTTTCAGAACCGGCAAGAATGGTTTCAAGATGTGACAGTTTGGTTATTGTATCTCCTTTAAGATTAAGAACCGGCTGAATTTTTCCAATAGTTTCTGAAGTCAGGCCTTTTGCCTCGAGTTCTTTATTAACTGAATCAATTCCAATTTTGTCAAGCTTATCTATTGCAACCGTTATGTCTGTTATTCTGCCCGCTTCGCCAATAACTTCAGCGATGCCTGATAGAATTTTCCTGTTATTGATTTTTATAACCGAGTTGATTTTTAAACGGGTAAATATCTCATCTATAATTTTAATCAGCTCATATTCATTAAGTAATGAATCGCTTCCGATAACATCAACATCGCATTGAAAGAATTCACGATATCTGCCTTTCTGGGGACGGTCAGCTCTCCATACCGGTTGTATCTGGTATCTTTTAAACGGGAATACGATCTCTTCCCGGTGTTGCACAACATACCTTGCAAATGGTACCGTAAGGTCGTATCGAAGGCCTTTTTCACACATCCTTGAAGATAATCTGCCCTGGTCGCGTTTTAAAAGCTCATCATCACTTAAATCCGAAAGGAAATCACCGGAATTAAGTATCCTGAAAAGTAGTTTATCTCCTTCTTCACCATATTTCCCCATAAGTGTAGTAAGGTTTTCCATTGCCGGGGTCTCAATTGGCTGATATCCATATAGTTTAAATACCTGCTTTACAGTATCAAATATATAATCACGTTTCAGCATCACTTCGGTTGAGAAGTCTCGTGTCCCTTTTGGTATGGATGGTTTTGATAAAGTCATTTCTGAAAAAAGATAAAAGGTAAAAGTAAAAAGATAAAAAAAGGTAAAAGGCAAAAGTATACATATAAGTTGAAAAGCTTTAACGGCAGTGATGCAAAGTTTTAGCGCAAGTTAAGAACTTACAGAGAGGGACACAGAGAAGACACAGATGGTCACAGAGTTAACACTCCGCGGGCTTCGGTACAAAAACCTTCAAATGAATCCGCACAAAAACTAATACTTTTCCGGCACGAAAGTCTGATCCGTAATCGGAGGTCTTACATATGCCAGATCATGCTTAAGTGGTGGCAGTTTGATAGGTTTTGGAGTAAGATCTTTATATGGTATTAATGAGAGCAAATGGTCGATAGTATTAAGCCTTGCCCTGCGCTTATCATCGGCACGTACAACATACCATGGAGATTGCTTGGTATCGGTAAAGGAGAACATCTTGTCTTTAGCCATGGAATACTCAACCCACTTATCACGCGACTCAATATCCATCGGGCTTATCTTCCATCTTTTTGTAGGATCCTTTATCCTGTCCTGAAAACGATTTTCCTGTTCATGATCGCTAACTGAGAACCAATATTTAACAAGTATTATACCTGAACGGATAAGCATTCTTTCAAACTCAGGACATGATCGAAGGAACTCTTCATACTCATCATTGGTACAATAACCCATAACCTTTTCCACTCCTGCCCTGTTATACCAGCTTCTGTCGAAAAGCACTATTTCCCCTTCGGCAGGCAAATGTGATACATATCTCTGAAAATACCATTGTGATTTTTCTTTTTCGGTTGGAATGCCAAGAGCCACAATCCTGCATATCCTGGGATTAAGGCATCCTGCAATTGTTTTGATTACACCACCCTTGCCGGCAGCATCCCGACCTTCGAAAACTACTATAACACGGAGCTTCTGTGATTTAACCCACTCCTGAAGCTTGACGAGTTCAATTTCGAGCTTTAAAAGAAGGTTTTCATAATCTTTTGAATTGACCTTTTCCTTTATTTCAGGTTCAATGTCGTGATACAAATCTTCCTTTTCAAAGGTTTTTACCTTAATCTTTTTCTTTTTATTATTCCCGGCCATAACAGAAAATTATAATGAAAAAGAAATATACTCAATATATTCGTTTAAATGAAATATCAGTTGAAAAAAACCTGAATGTGCTACTGAATAAAAGGAATTGCCAGCGGATATCTGAATTCCTCGCCTTTTGATGCTTTTATACTGGCTATTACTATAAAAACGACCTTGAATACAAAAAGCATACCGATCAATGGAATACCTATAAATATAAAAATCAGGGGACTTACCAGCATCATGTACAAAAGAATAGATAGATTGAAATTAAGGGCTGCCTTTCCATTTTCATTTATCCATAACGATTCATCTCTTCTTGACATCCAGCATATAAGCGGTCCAATTATCCCTCCGAAAGGAAAAATGAATCCTGCAAAGGCTGACAGATGACAAAGCATAGACCAGTTTCTTTCTGTTTCTGTAAGTACCCGTATCTCTTTCATGATTTGTATTCGTTTAATAGAAAGACTGAAATCTTTTGTCAGTGCTGCATTACTCGAATCTGGCAAGTCGCCTTAAATCTGACGGTAAAAAGCCATTTGGGTTATTCTTATCAATCAGATGCTGGTTATAATAATACATATTTGAGTCATCAGTCCCTATCAGCATTT